>CAYFJO010000309.1:0-13002 GCA_964343305.1 uncultured Pirellulaceae bacterium
AACGACACAGCAAGTTGGGTGGTGACTGTATTGTGCGCGGCCGGTGTGATCGTGCCTTTGTTGCCATTGATCCTGCCCGTGCCCATCCCGCACTTCACCTACGGTGCCGTTCACAAGCATGTCGATTTGGACCGATTCGATTCGATCGACGTCGAAGTACTGCCTGGCCATGAATGGTTCGACGCGGGCGATCTGGTGTTCAAGCTGGAAGGGACGGAGACGTTTCGATTGCCGGCGGTTTCACGACCGCAAGCATTCCGCACAACCTGCCTGCATTCGCACCGATCGAGCGTCGGTGTCAAGCAGGCGCGCGAACGCGAAATGGCACATGCGTAAAGTTGCGTTCGAGTTCTTACTCGGACACAATAAGTTGTGTGAACAGAAACGAACCAACTCACCAATCTAGTAGCCGCGTCGACTCTAGTGATGGAACGACTCATCCGGTTCCTCAGCAGCCTCCGGTTTCGCAACAAGAGCTGCTGTTTCGCCGACTTGTCGTACTCAATGGTTTGGTCACCGAGCAGTGTGTGCAGGATGCACAATCCGGCGGTAGCGATTCTCTCGCTGACGTTTTGGTAGTCAATGGTTCTATTTCGATGAAAGCCCGTCGGGCCATCGAGCATCTCGTCGAAGAGAGATTATCCCAAGGTGGTGATGTTCAGGAGGAGACCAATGGTCGAGGCGAAGAAACGACGTCGATCGCCAATTTGGATGACCAGGATACTGTCACGATGCCGACGAATCCGATGGCCGCGCCCATTAGATTTGATCGATTCGGCGACTACGACATCCTTGGGGAGATCGCTCGCGGCGGGATGGGAGTCGTTTATAGAGCCCGTCAGCGCAAGTTAGATCGAGTGGTGGCACTCAAAATGATCCGCGAAGGGGGACTTGCGGATGATGAACAAATTAGTCGGTTTTACGCCGAGGCAAAGGCAGCCGCGTCGCTTGACCATCCAGGAATTGTCCCCGTCTTCGAAATTGGTGAACAAAACGAACAACACTTCTTTTCAATGGCGTTTGTTGACGGTACGAGTCTTCACAAACTGGTGAAGGATGATGGTCCGCTTCCGGCCAAGAGAGCGGCGACATTGGCAAAGGCGATCGCTGAGGCAGTGCAGTCTGGCCATGATCAGGGAATCATCCATCGGGACCTGAAGCCACAAAACGTCCTGCTCGACCATGCGGACACTCCGCGAGTCACCGATTTTGGACTCGCCAAGCTGAGCGACAGCAACCTGACCATGGACGGCCAAATCATGGGAACGCCAAGTTATATGTCGCCTGAACAGGCGATGGGCCGGTTGCGAGAAGTTGGTCGAGCATCGGATGTTTATTCGATTGGTGCAACGTTGTACTACCTGTTGACGGGACGCGCGCCTTTTCACGCGGCGATCGCAGCAGAGACAATTCGTCAAGTTGTGGATAGCGAACCCGTTCCGCCTCGCATGTTGAATCCATCCATCCCACGGGATTTGGAAACGATTTGTCTGAAATGTCTTCGAAAGGAAATATCCGCGCGATATGCGACGGCAAGCGACTTGGCGGCGGATTTGGGCCGGTGGTTAGAGAATAAACCGATCCGGGCCCGTGAGATCACGTTGATTCAGAAAACGTGGTTATCGTGCAAGCGACGTCCGGCCATTGCGGTTGCGATTGTCGCCATGATCGTACTTTCGACGATCAGCGGCGCGGTGCTGTTTGTCCAGCATCGCGAGAACGAACGAAGAATTGCGGCGTCCAAATGGGAGAATGATCGCAGTCGCGCACTATCCCATGTGGAGAATATGATGAACGCCCCGGCAGAGGGCGTCCCATTTGCCATCAAGTTGCTTGAGCCTCTGGCCGAGCATACGATTCCTTTGCTCAGAGAACGATTTGGCAGCAGTGAATTAAGTGAGACACAAAGAGTTCATGCAGCCATGGCCCTTGCGGAATTCGGCGAAGTGGAAACCGATTTCTTGGTCCACAACATTTCCAACGTTGCCGTCGGTGAATGTTCCAACTTGCTAAATGCACTTACCAGGGCGAAGCAGCCAGCTCTTCAACTTCTACATCAAATCTCGCAGTCGCGCGAATTGGACAGGAGTACGAAAGCAAGAATCGCCATCCTTGAAGTTCACCTCGGCAACACGACGATCGCAGAAGAAATGTGTGCTTTGAAGCATCGCGATCCCGCTCAGCGAACATCGTTCATCGAAACACTTCGCTCGTGGCATGGCCCGTTGGGGAAACTTGCAACGGTTGCTCGCAAAACTGGCGACCCGGCGTTGCGATCGGCAATTTGTTTGGGAATTGGTGGTGTGCAATTGAATGAGTTTTTGGCCCCGGTGCAAAAAACCTGGACAACGCTCATTCGCGATCTCTACAAAGGTGCACCTGATAACGCAACGCAAAGTGCCGCAAGTTGGGTATCGCGGCAATGGAAACTAGACGTGCCGTCGATCCCAGCGGCGAGCGTGCCCCAAGTAGATCGTGCTTGGTATGTCAATCGACATGGCATGGTGATGCGTCGCGTCAACGCTGGCGAGTTCGATCGCGAATCGTCTCGAACAGAAGTTCGGCAAAGAGTGACGATCTCACGTACATTCTACATGTCGGATCGCGAGATCTCCGTGGCTCAGTTCCGGCAGTTTCTGGCTGTCCAGGAATCTGACGACATTGCAACCGCCTGGAAGAACGCTAATCGAAGTGACCCGGCAGACCACCATCCGGTGCAAAATGTGAAGTGGATGGAAGCCATCCTTTTTTGCAATTGGCTGAGTATGCGGGACGGAGTGACGCCCTGCTACGAAAAGACCGGTCAAGATTGGAATCTGCTTCCCGGACGAAACGGCTATCGACTTCCAACAGAAGCGGAATGGGAATACGCCGCCCGCGCGATGACGACAACTCTGTATCCGTTTGCGAACGATGATTCGTCTCTGCAGCAGTACGCAGTTTTTGCGCAGGGCAATGCAGAACGATGTGGCATTAAGCTACCGAACCAGTTTGGTCTTTTCGATACTCTGGGCAATGCACAGGAATGGTGCTTTGATCCCTGGACGACCGATTTCGGCACGGATGAATCTGTCACCGATCCGATTAATCAATCCGCCGGCAGAGAACGCGTATTACGGGGCGGCTCGTTTCGAAAGGGGCCTATAGGTTTACAGGTAGCAGGCCGGGCTTATAGCCATACGTCTCTGAGACTAGAAGATGCTGGATTTCGGGTCGTAAGAAACGTCGAAAATCAGTGAATCCTGCTTTGTAATAGGTCAAAACCTGAACATCAAAGGGTCAGCCATGACACTCGAAAGGTGATGATCTCTGCGCTACTTGTCACTGGATTCTCATTGTTGGTCCATTGTCTACCGTCGTGAAATCCAAGAAACAGTTTCGTTGCGTTTTCCGGAATTGTCAGTGTCGCATTCGAACCGACTTCCTTTTGCGTTTGAGGAGCGCTTTGAGTCGGTGCCAGACCATTCACTTCAAAAATCGCAACCGCTTTGTTCAAGTTGATTGCACCGGGTAGCTCGATCCAATTTGAATTGAAGCTGTCGCTCTTGTAGCCACCATTCTCAAGCCCGCGTGCAACGCTGATTCCATCCGCACCAGACTGCTTTCCGTCCGCGGGATGATGTCTCCACACTTGGGTTGGATCTGTCGCCTCAATCAGTACCTTGCTGGGCACAGGAGGTTCTTGGGGAATCGGAATGCCGATTGGTTTTGAGCTATCGTCTTCTTCCTCAGGGCCCTTTGTTGGCGGGGAAGTGGTCCACCAAGCAAACCAAAGGCAGTGTTTCGACGAAACATCAACCGTAACAGATCGAATTGCATTTTGAGTTTTAGGATCATCACTCTTGTCGGTCTCTTTCATTTTGAACTCCAGTCGGTTTGACGCCCCTTGTTGAAATAAAACACAGGCTGCTCAATCCATCTCGCTCAGAATCATTCGCAATGCTTGCGATGCCGTGGTCGCGGGCATCGAAGGAACATCTCCTGTGGCGGCGCAAGCTTGGGAGATTTCCAATGGCAGGTGAACGAAGGTGGCTTGCGTTCTTAAACCCCGCTTTTCGATCTCACGCAATGAGTGATAAAGAGCCGCGTTGCACAGGTACGTTCCCGCATGAAAGGAAACTTGGGCGGGAATTTGATTCTCGCGCAGCTTCGCGGCCCACCGTTCAAGTGGCAGCGTACTCTGGTAGGCGACCGGGCCATCCAAGACTAGCGGCCGGGACTCGCTCGCCGCGCCGCCCGGGCGGCAACCGACGTTGACCGCGATCGCTTCGAGCCGCACGCACGCAGTGCCAGGAGCCTGCCCCAGATGGATTGCATAGTCGTAGTCGTGTTCGACGAGATCGGCGGTAAGCTTTTCCTGGATCACCTCAAAATCGACCGGATACCGACGAGTTGTGACTTTCGGATTGTCCGGCAGTTCTTTGGTCAACTCGACCAGTGTCAACCAACTGGCGTTCTCCGACCACTCCTCATAGGGCTCGAATGCGGTAACTAATGCGTGCGTCATAATGAACATTAATTTACTGTTTTGCCGCGGCAGTATGCAACAATACGGACGACGTATCCACACCTTAATCTGACGTCGGGGGTGGATTGTCGGTTGATGGGAAATTAACCTACTGGTATTCAGAACCCACCGAAGAATTCATTCCCGCCTCGCGTCGGAGACTCGTCGATGAAGATTCGCGTCCATCCAATTGCGCTGTTGTTCAGCGCCGTTTGCCTAGTCAGCACCTCGTCGATTGTTGCCGAAGGCTTGTTTCCAGATAAAGTCCTCGAAGGCGTCGTTCGCCACGAAGTTTTTGAGAAGCGCAACAGCAAAGAACCGCTGACGGAGAAAGACGTTGAGAACATTTCGACGATCCGCTACAAGGGCTACACGTTTACATTGGACGGCGAGAAAGTCCAGCGCGACAAGATCAAGAGTCTCGCGGGACTCGAAACACTCCGCAGCCTCGCGGAACTTGACCTCGAAGCCAATGAAATCGAAGACGTCAGCACGATCAAAAGACTGACCAAAATCCAGTCGCTGAATCTGGCCAAAAACAATATCAAGGACATCTCACCGGTCGCAAACCTAACGAAATTGCAATATCTGAAGCTCGACAACAACCGGATCAGCGATGTCAAGGCGCTGGCCAAGCTAGAGAACATGCGGGCGCTCTACCTGGAGAACAACAAGGTCACGGACATCGCTGCGATCGGCGCTTTGAAGAAAATCAACTCGCTCTATTTGGACGGAAACCAAGTGAAGGACATCATGCCGATCGCGGCTCTTGGCAACTTGTCACTACTCGGACTGCGTGATTGTGGGTTGACGGACATCTCGTCACTTTCCGGTTTCACCGAATTGAGTTTCTTGTTCTTGGAGAACAACAAAGTTACCGACATCAGCGTGCTGGTCGAAATGGCCAAGAAAGACCGAGAAGCTGAAATGCGTTTCGCGCCGTTTTGGAAAGTGTATCTCAACGGCAACCCACTCAGCGACGATGCGAAGACGAAGCAACTCGAACAGTTAAAAGAATACAGCTTGGAGAGCCGGATTCATTTCAAATGAGCTGATCTAGCGATTTGCATGCAAACGCTGGACGACTTTTTCGAAGAGTTGTCCAGCGTTTTTGTTTGCGCCTCGGAAAGAAATCGGCTAAGATGCTGGGCGTCGTCAAATAAAAAGGAGATTCCCATATGTGTCGGCCCAATCCGGTTCTCGCGATGTTGCTTGCGGTTGTTTGCCTTTTGCCGTGGACACCAAGTCTCATGGCGGAAGAGTTCGATCTTTCCAAGGGCATCTACGTCGTGCTTGGTGACACGATCGATGCTTCGAAGCTGATTGACAGAGCAAACGACAGCGAATTGTTGATCTATGTTCAATCCGACGATGCGGCCTACATTCAGGAGACTCGTCAGGCACTGGCCAACGTGGGGTTGTTGGGCAATCGCGTTTACGTTGAAAAGGGAAGACCAGAATCGATTCACTTGGCCGACAACCTGGCGGACCTCGTTACGCTTGACGTGAAGAAAGAACACTTGAAGCCGTCACTACGCAAGGAGATCTTGCGCGTCTTGCATCCTGGTGGCACGGCGTTGCTAACCGATGACGTTTTTGTGAAACCACGTCCCAAGGGTGCCGATGATTGGGGGCATCCTTATCATGGTCCCGACAACAATCCGCAGTCTCGCGACGCGAACGTCAAGCCACCGTACATGACGCAGTTTCTGACCGAGCCGTGGTATGTGCCCATGCCGCAGGTCACGGTCGCTTCGGGCGGTCGAGTCTTCAAGGCGTTCGGCCACATTGCCCTCAAGGAACGCGAATGGCCCTGGCTAAACAGCTTGGTTGCCATCAACGGCTACAACGGCACACATCTTTGGAAGCAAAAACTCACGCCCGGTTTCATGGTGCATCGCAACACGCTGATTGCGACGCCTGACACGCTTTACGTTGCCGACAATGAATCCTGTCGTGTGCTGGACCCGGCCACGGGCGATTTGAAATCGAAGATCAAGATTCCCAAAAGCGTGGATGCCGATGGTGTGTGGAAGTGGATGTCGCTCGAAGACGGCAAGCTGTTCGCATTGATCGGCGAAAGCGAACCGCTGGATTCGGTGATCCGCGGAACTCGCAAACAAGCGGGCTGGCCATGGTCTGGAATGGGTAGCGGATATGGCGGCAAATACGCTTGGGGATTCGGCCGCACGCTCGTTGCCATCGATCCCAAAACGAAGAAGATCGAGTGGACATACAAGGCGACGGATCCGATCGACAGCCGAGCAACGTGCCTGACGTCGGGACGCATCTATGTGTACAGCCACATGAAGTTTCTCGCCGCGGTTGATTTGGAGACCGGTGACGAGATCTGGAAGAGCACCGATCCGAAGATGTTGGCGGCCATCGGACAACACGACCGCGCCCAAACCGCACGCAAAGGATTCGCCAGTGCAACGTACGCCAAGGCAAACGATAGGGGGATCTATTTTGCCGGCCCCCAACGGACCAAGTTGGTCGGTGTGTCGGCTCGCGACGGCACGTTGATGTGGGAGTATCCCGAAGGCAATTTTCAATTGGTCCTTCGCGATGACGGCCTGTACGCCATGGGGCGCATGGAAACGAGCAAAAAGTTTGATTACCTGACCGGCAAGATTCTGGCGGACTTGGAGTGTTATCGAGGCAACTGCACACGCGCAACGGCAACCGTCGACAGCATCTTTACGCGTGGCTATCGACACACGGGGACGATGCAACTCGACTTGTCGGGCAACACACCGCGGCGCATTCCATTGATGCGACCAGCCTGCCAGGACGGCGTCGTGATCGCCGATGGCCAGTTGTATTGGGGCCCGTGGATGTGCGATTGCAACCATTCGTTGGTCGGTATGATTGGTCTTGCGTCAGCGGGCGATTTTGATTTTTCGAAAGAGGCGACTGACGCAGAACGACTCGAAACGTCGGACGGAGTCGAAGTCCCGCCGAGCGAAGTGACTGATGCTGATTGGTCCAGCTACCGGGGAAACTCGCAACGATCCGCTAGTACTGAGGTTTCAATTTACGTCGACGTCGATTCAACACAATTCAAACCGCCCGCTCGGATCGAGGCTACGGCACCGGTCACTGCTGGCGACATGTTCTATTGGAGCGGATTGGATGGCATCGTTCGTGGCGCCGATGCTAGTGACGGCAAGGTTCGCTGGACGGCTTTCACGGGTGGTGCCGTGAGATTTCCACCCGAAGTTTGGGGTGGACGCGTCTATGTCGGATCGGGCGACGGATATGTTTACTGTTTCGCCGCCCACAACGGCAGACGGCTTTGGCGATTTCGAGCAGCGCCCGCCGATCGCAAAATTGCAGTTCACGGCAGCCTGCTTTCCAATTGGCCCGTTGGCAGCGGAGTGTTGGTCGACGATGGCGTTGTCTACGCGGCAGCCGGGATCACGAGCTACGATGGCACGCACGTTTACGCCTTGGACGCCAAGACAGGCAAGATCAAGTGGCAAAACAATTCGTCCGGCCGTCTGGTCAACAAGGAGCAAGTGACCGGCGTCAGTGTCCAAGGGCACCTGCTCCTGAACGGCGATCGACTCTATCTGGCGGGCGGCAATGTTGTTTCGCCAGCGATCTACGACAAAGCCGATGGCCGTTGTCTGAACAAACTGGACAACGAATGGTGGACAAAGCCGTCGGAATCGACCGAACGATTCCCCAGCAATCCGACGAAGGAGATGTTCAAACGCTCGCCTCGCGGACGGGAGTTGTTTCTGGTTGACGGCGAAGTTCGCGTGTTTGATCAACTCTTGTATTCGCCGCCCAACAACGGACCAAGTCGATACTTTGGCGGACACTTTTTGCAGGCAAACAACGAAACGATCACCGTTCGTGCAACGGGCGGCCGCGTTGTCCGGCTCGATCAAAAGAAGACGGTAGACGGCAAACCCATCGGCATTTGGAGAAATGAAGGTTATGTGAATCCGACGGCGATGGCGTTATGTAAGAATGCCGTTTTGGTCGCAGGCCAGGTGGTGCCTCGCGATGAAACAGATGTCCGCCCAGAGTATCGAATTTCGGCTCTCGATCTAAGCAACGGGGAAGCGAACTGGTCTCATCTGTTGCCCGCACCGCCAGTAAACTGGGGGATCGCGGTCGATCGCAAGGGTCACATCATTGTAACCTTAACGTCCGGGCAAGTCGTTTGTTTGCGGCCCAGGGAGTTGTAAACATCCGTCTTGTGATGCGATTGGTGGACGCGATACACTTTGCCACATGGACGTTTTTGACAAAGACGATTCGACAGAAAGTAAAGCCCCGGTGAGTCTCCAGACCATCGCTGCTCGTGAAGAAGCATTGCTTGCTCCATATGCGATGCACAGCGTTGATTCCAAGGGGCGAAAACATCCCGAACCCGAGCATCCGTATCGAGGTCCGTTTCAGCGCGATCGCGATCGCATCGTTCACAGCTCGGCCTATCGCCGCCTGAGTGGCAAGATGCAAGTGTTCACCGGCGAGATGGGCGACTATCATCGCACGCGCCTCACGCACACTCATGAAGTTGCTTCGATCGCTCGCACGTTGGCGCGGGCGTTGCGATTGAACGAGGATCTTGCCGAGGCACTCGCCTTGCTGCACGACATCGGCCATCCGCCTTACGGTCATGCCGGTGAAGACGCGCTGAACGAATGTCTCGCAGACGACGGTGGTTTCTCACACAACCGCCATGCATTGACGATCGTTGATGAACTAGAGTTGCGATACCACGCGTTTCAGGGATTGAATCTGACGCATGAAGTCCTCGATTCCCAGGCAAGTCGTGTCGACAAATCGTCGCAAGCGCCGTGGCCGTTGCTCGAAGCGCAGGTGGTCGACGCGGCCGACAGCACGACGTACGCCACACACGACACGGACGACGCAGTGAAACTCGGATTGGTGACACTGGACGAACTGGCGGAAAACCAGTTGGTCCGCGACTGCATCGGCCGCGTTCGTCAGCGATTCGCAGCGCTAGACACCGCAATGATGCGCAAGGCGGTCGTCCATGAATTGATTGATTGCCAGGTCAATGACTTGTTGAATCAAGCTGGAGTTCGGCTATTGGAATTCGGGTTCGAGTCAGTTCAAGAAGCTCGCGAGAGCGACTTTGTGGTTCGATTGAGCGCGGACGTGTCAGAACAAAAAAGTGAGCTAAACGTTTTTTTGTACGAGCGCGTGTATCGTCATCCTGATTTGGTCCAAGTTCGCGGGAATGCGCAGCGGCGGCTTCAGCAGATGTTCGAGGGTTTTTTGAAGCGGCCCGAACTTTTGCCGGAAAAGCTGCCCCACCGGATGAACCAAGTCGGAGAAAAGCGAGCCATCGTGGAATACTTGGCGGGAATGACCGACCGTTACTGCGACGAGCAGTTCGAATTGCACTTTACTTAGTTGGCATGGTTCAAAATTCAGTAGTTGCAAATAGAACAGTCCACGGCGCGGTGTCGTAGCTGGATTCGTAAGAATTCAGCGGGGTTTCGTTGATCGGCTGAATTCTCACAAATCCAGCTACGGGCTATTTGCAACTACTGAAATTGCTTCCCACTGCGGGGGTAGCCAGTGCCGTAGCGGCATTGATAGAATAAGTTGAAACGGGTGAAAAAAAGCGTCCCCCAGATCACCCTATTCATTCAAACCCGCAACACCAACCTCTCGCTTGAATTCGGGCTATGGTACTTTGGATCCTTCGGGCTGTGTTCCTTTTGGCTGCTGCGGGGGTCGGCGTCCAGTTGACCTCTCATCCTGGATTCGACGCTTGGAAGTGGTGGGTGTTTCCGATCGTGACGCTGGGGACAATCACGATTATTGTCGTCGATATATTGATTCCCCGAAAGCGAATTGAACTGGTCTCCAGTATTTACATTGGCATTGTCGTTGGTATCTTCCTGACGTTTCTCGTGCGATCCGCGCTCTCGCCTATGTTTCCACCTGGTCAGGATTCGATTCTTGATTATGTGTTGCTGCCCATCGGCGTGGGTTTGTGCTATGCCTGCATCAGTCTGTTGATCCAAACCAAAGACGATTTCCGCTTCATCATTCCGTACGTGGAGTTCACGAGGGAAGTCAAGGGACTGCGGCCGTATGTTTTGGACACCAGCGTGATCATCGACGGGCGGATTGCCGACTTGGTCGAAACCGGGGCGCTGGACAACCAATTGATCATGCCTCGATTTGTTTTGAGCGAGTTGCAAGCGGTGGCGGATAGCAGCGACAAGTTACGCCGCAGCCGCGGCCGTCGCGGCCTCGACATCTTGAACCGATTGCGTAGCAACAAGCAGGTTGACCTGAATATCTATGAGCGTGAGTTGAAAGACATGACTGGCCAGCCAGTCGACATGAAACTGGTTTTGCTGGCCAAGTACCTGGAAGGCAAAGTGGTCACGGGCGACTACAATCTGAACAAGGTCGCGAGGCTACACAATGTGCCGGTGATCAATCTGAACGACATCGCCAATTCGCTCAAGCCAGTGTTTTTGCCGGGCGAACACGTGGAAGTCGAAATCGTGAAACCGGGCGAGGAACAAAACCAGGGCGTTGGGTATTTGGACGACGGCACCATGATCGTGGTGGAAGACGGCCGCAATCACGTCGGAGAAACCGTCACGATCGTCGTCACGAGCGTGCTGCAGACAAGCGCCGGCCGCATGATTTTTGGGCGGAACGAAAAGAAGAGCTGACATGGATTAGTCATCGGCGTTTGCAATCCGACGCTGCGCCATTTCGCAGTATTCTTTCATGCAGTCGATTCCGACATAACTGCGCCCCAGGCGTTGGGCGACCAGGGCGGTTGTGCCGCTGCCAAGAAATGGGTCGAGGACAACTCCGCTGTCTGGGCAACCCGCTTTGATGCATGTCTCCACCAGCGACTCTGGGAAGACTGCAAAGTGGGCTTCGCGAAACTTCGACAGCGGAATGGACCAGACGGTTCGTTTGTTGCGGCCCTTAGGGTGAAACGCCTGATCCCAGCGTCCGTCGTGCAAGTTGCAGTCGCCGCTGTTTTTTCCGATCTCCGGAGTGCCGCCCCGTTGGCCGAAGTGGTTTCGGCCGCCTTTCATCCTGCTATTCTCCGAAAACGTCACATGCGGTTCACGAATTGCATCGGCGTCGTAAAAGTAGTCTTTCGACTTGGTGAAAAAGAAAATGTACTCGTGATCCGTCGTGGGGCGCGTTTTGACGGACGAAGGCATCGCGTTGGGCTTCTGCCAGATGATGTCGCTGCGCAAGATCCAGCCGCTGTCGATCAGGCCCAGTGCCACACGCCACGGCATGCCCAGTTGTTCGCCGTTCTGGTATTTGTCGCCGATCACCAACCACAAAGTGCCGGGATCTTTGAGGACTCGCCGAACTTCACCCATGGTTTCCACGAGCCGGTCCACGTAGCCCGCGGGTGATGCTTCCCGGCCAAGCTGCTGATCGCCGCCATAGTTGCGCTGGCGATAGTAGGGAGGACTCGTGACGATGCAATCGACGCAAGAATCGGGAAGCTTTTGCAGCGTTTTGCAAGCATCACCGTGAAGCACGGTGTTTCGCTGTAACGTCCTTGTTTGGGCAGCCATGTTTCATTCCGTAGCGGTGGCTACTTCTCTTCCTTTTTGACTTTGTCTTTGAAGATCTTCTTGAACTTCGCCACCTTTGGTCCGACCACGAATCGACAGTAACCTTGCCGCGGATTCAGGTTGAAATAGTTCTGGTGATATTCTTCCGCGACGTAGAACTTCTGTGTCGCACTGATTTCCGTGACGACGGGTCCGCCGAAAGCACGCTCGTCGTTTAGCAGTTTCTTGTATTTCTCGGCAGTTTTCTTTTGCTCGTCGTTGTGATAGAAGACGACGCTGCGATACTGCGTACCGACATCGTTTCCTTGGCGGTTAAGCGTCGTGGGGTCGTGTGTCTTCCAGAAGACTCCCAGCAACTCATCGAACGTCACTTTGTCCGGATCGTAATGGATTCGACAAACTTCGGCATGGCCGGTCGTGCCTGTGCAAACTTGCTTGTAGGTCGGGTTGTCGACGGTTCCACCTTCATAGCCAGACTCCACTTTTTCGACGCCCTGGAGACGTTGAAACACGGCTTCCACACACCAGAAGCACCCCGCGCCAAACGTCGCAACCTCAAGCTTCGCACCCTGTTCGTTGTTCACAGCCGTTCCTTTCACTTTGGACGATGGCTTGTCTTCACCGGCGAGCGTTAATTGGACAACCAGGACGATGGCAAAGCTGGCGATTGCCGAAACCATATTCGAATTCTTATTCATCTGTGTTTCACTCCGGATAGTTTTGGACCTGATGCTCTCACTATACCAGTTTCGAGCTTGCGGTTGAATATTTGACCGGTGGAGGTAGTGTCCGATGAGTGTCTTGGCCCGATCCAGACTTCCGAAGGTAGCTGTCCCTTCTATGAATTCGCATGTCCGGAGGTTGTTATTTTTGCTATTATACCATGCGCAGATAGTTGTTTCCGCTGTTGGACGGGAGGATGTGTTTAGT
>CAYFJO010000310.1:0-12990 GCA_964343305.1 uncultured Pirellulaceae bacterium
CTGCCATCTCGCAGAACCGCTCACCACTCCCGCGGCGAAGCCGCTTCGTCCAACATGGCGGCAACGGTCCAACTCGCTTGTCACGGGACGGCAAAGTCGCGTACTCGATCGCTTCACTAAAGAACCTGTGCCTCTGGGACACGACCGACGGTCGACAACTGCAACCAAGTTGTTGCATTGACGAAGACTATTACGGCAGCCAAGACGGACTGGCCGTCTCGCCCGACCAAAACCTGGTGGTGACCTACAAACACAAAGATGTTTATGTTTGGGACGCGGACAGTGGTAAGCTGATCCAAGAACCGACTGGACATCCCGAATTCGTTCGCCACGTCACAATTGACGCCCACGGCAAGCGTCTTTTGTCGGCCAGCAGCGATGCGACGATCAAGATTTGGGATTTAGAAACCTTCCAATGTTTGCGATCGATTAGATCCTTTTTCGGGCCGATCGCCCGCCATCAGCGAATTACACATATGACATGTAGCAGCGACTTTCGTTGGGCAGTGTTTGCCGGCCAGTATTACGACGACAACCTGTTGTGGTTCCGCGATTTGGAAAACGATGAAGAGATTCGGACGCTGAATCGGCATGAGGCTTCAGTGTCGGCATTGGCCGGAAACGACCGCATGCGAACGGCCTCGGGCAACGCCGACGGCAAGATCGTCCTGTGGGACGCCCAATGGGATCTGTATTACACGACATTCCAAGCCCACTCGCGCGAGGTCACAGGCGTGGCCGTCAACGAAGACATGCGACTCATCATATCAACCGGCATGGACGAAACCCTCAAACTTTGGCGCCACCGTCAAAAATTGGACGAAGAGCCGGAACTCTTGACGACGTACTACGCAGGCTCACCAATCGGTTGGCTTGACGCAAACTTCGCGACGTCCCAGATCATTTGCAGCGGCGCCGATGGTCAATTGCATTTTCTGACATTGAAGAACATGCCAACGGATTGATTCGCTTAAATGCGCGGCCGCAATTCGGCGTTGCGACTGCCGCAGTCATTGCATCAACGCAAGCGCGCCCAGGCTTGCCAGCACGGTCGCGCACAGCAGACCAACAACGCAAACCCAAATGGGCGGCGACAAAAACAGCATTGAGACTTGATGGTCGTCGGGATTTGCATATATCGTCACCATGTCGCCCGGTCGATACCGTTCTGCCAGTGATCGCGCAAAGGGAAAAAACCTTGACGGGCTATCTTGCCCCACATAGTACACGTCTTCGCTATGGTATTCATAGACAATGACTGGCACGGGCCATGGACCGCGCAGTTCGACTTTGGACTCAAGGACAACGGCGTTATCCAACCGGCCCCAGTTTCGGATCGTGCGAATCCGTGTCTGAACCTCTGCTAACGTCCATATTGCAATCATGATGGCTAAAGCGAACGACAATAGTGCGATGGTCACGCTCATGGTCTTCATGATTCATTCGGTGTTGAACGCGGGACGTCTTTCTCGTCTTCGATTTCTCCCACTAACTCTTCTAGAACATCTTCTAGAGTGACCAAGCCAATTGTTTTCTGCTGATCCTGCACCACCGCGAGATGAATGTGCTCATCACGAAAATAGACCAACAACTTATCGGACCGAGTTTCCGCCGAGACGATCGGACAGCTTAGGCAAATGGTTGAAATCGATTGTGACTCTACGCCCTCGAATAGTGCCTGAAGGATGTCTCGACTGATCGCGAGTCCCTTGATGTCGTTGATCGAATCCCCATAAACAGGGTATCGCGAGAATGCGCGGCGAAACACCGTTTCGGCAGCTTGCCCGACGGTGGACCTTTCTGAGATCGTCACCATTTCCTCGATTGGCGTCATAATATCGGCAGCCGTGCGATCGTTGAGAATGAAAGCTCGGCGGATCATTTGTCCTTCATCGCGTTCGATATAACCTGCTCGACGGCCAACGGCGACGAGTGAGCGAATCTGTTCTTCGGTTCCAATGCGGCGCTCGCCGGTTTTGAAGAGTTCGGAAAACCACTCTAGCGCGAGCACGACGGGATATAGCAAGTAGATGAGTGCTCGCATCGTCGGCGCGGCGATTCGACCGACCAAAGGTGCGTGGTGGCTGCCAAGTGACTTGGGAATAATTTCGGAGAAGACAACTGTGCCAATGGTCAAAACAACCGTGATGACACCAATCGACAAATCGCCATACAGTTGAATCGCCTTTCGGCCTGCCAGGATCGGCCCCAAGATGTTTATCGTGTTGGTGAGAACGACGATCACCACCATCGGTCGCGCGATCCCTTGTGTAATGGTTTTCAAAGCGCTGGCGCCCCAGGTTCGCTTGACGATCAATTCCTCAACCTCGCCGCGAGAGACACTGAGCACCGCCGCCTCGACGGCGGCCATTACGCCGGAAAGTGTGATGAACACGACTACGTAAAATCCAAGTTCAATCATGGTTTTATCCACATGGGTCGGAAACAAGATGTTGGGCAGATCGATCCGGCCTTTAATCGCCTGCACAAGTCGGACCGACACGACGAAAGAGCGAAACCAGACTTCTGATGACGTCGAGATCCGCTCGTTGTGCGAAATCGCACGCGCGTTGTGCAGTTGAATCCGGTGAAAATCACTAAAATCCTCACGGCTCGTGATTGCAACGATTCTTTTGTTGGTAGTTCGGCCTTGAGTGCAACGAACCAAGAGGGGTTGCCAGATGAATCTTCAAGAGTTTCTCGGCCGACGCGGCGTGGAATTTGAACTAGTTGAGCACACGCCCGCGTACGACGCGCAACATTTGGCCGATGCTATTTATGTATCTGGCTATCACATCGCAAAAACTGTGTTGCTCCGAGTGGATGATCACGATTATGTCATCGCCGTTCTGCCAGCAACTGATCACGTCGTCATGGACAAGGCGCGAAAAGTGCTTTCGGCCAGCAAAGTCGAACTGGCCACCGAGGACGAAGTCGCCCAGCGATGCCCTGATTGCGAAGTGGGAGCGATGCCGCCGTTCGGTTCGCATTACGGCATGCAAACATTGGTGGACAAATCGGTGATGGGTGACGAGCAGATCGTGTTTGAACGCAACACGCACAAACAAGCCGTCCGCATGAAGTACGACGATTTCGGCCGACTCGAAGGACCGTTGGTCGGCCCGTTTTCTCGACTCACTCCCGCGCTGGCTCCGATGGAGCGAAACCCATAAGGAATACAAAAATGCACAAGACAACCAAATTCACAGCGTTGTGCTTCGTAGCCGCGTTCGTGGGCTCGATGGTTTGTGGGCGGGATCTTGCCAGCGCACAACGTGTCTACTGGCAGGGGGAAACGGTCATTCAAGAGCAGCGGTATATCGTACAACGTCCGGTGTGGGAAACGGTCGAGTGCGAGGTTCAAAAGGGCGGGAAGCCCTGTTTTCGTTCTTGTCGTAGGACTTATTTTCAATCCGTCTAGTCGTCTCTTTTGCTGGATTAGAAATCCGCCCTACAAAAACACAACACCTACTCATCCGCCGGTGAGAGTTTTTCGAACATGCTTCCGACGGCTTTAATCGTCTCCCCAGGCACAACCGTGTTGAACTGAATCACGGACGGCGTGACCTTCATTGCGAAGCCGGCTGGCAGCGCATCGGGAAGCGGTCCAAACTGAAAACCGTTTTCTTCACCACCGGCAAGCCGCATCATTCGACTTCCAAACGTGATTGTGCCGTTTGGATTCCAATAGCCGACCAGATGGGCACCGCGCGGCAGTTTCTTTGACGTGTGAACGAGATCCTCGTCTTGCGAGATAGACTTTGTCTCGCCCGTCTTCATCTGTAACACCTTGCTGAGAAGCGTTGTTTCCGTGTACGCAATGATGACGGTTTCTTTATCAGTCGCAGCGAGGTAAAGCGTGATGCCACCGGGACCGTAAAACTTCTCCATCAGGCTTTCCACTTCATCCTTGTTGGGCAGATTCAGGTTTTTCAGTCCCGGGATCGGCATGGTGATCTTGAGGACCCCGGCGCCGTCGACCTCGATGTCTTCGAGTTTGATACCATGCAAAAACGAATCCTCAGCGTCCCCAATTGCCTTTTCCAGTTCCACCCAAAACTTGCGATAATCGGCGAGATACTTCGCGGCATCACGGACGTGCATGGCGGCCAGCATTTCGCTATACAGCGGCGTCCCCTCTTGACCGACGCCCAGGATGAATGACATGCCCCGAACGTCGGGGAAAAACTCCTCGGACAGTTCCAGCATCTTGTCCACTTGCTCCGGCGACAAGCCGTACAGTTGCGGCAGAGATTTCATCGTCTTGCCCGAAAAGGCCAGCATCGGTTCCATCGCGCCCTTGGGCACGATTCCACCAACGGCCATGACATATGGCGTCTTGGGCAGCGCCGCAAGCAAGTCGCCATCGTGTGGTTGGATGCTCCGCAGGATTGGTGCGATTGTGCCCTTTGGCTCGACCCACACCCATTCATTCAGTCGGAACGAACCATCGCCCTCGAGTTTCACGCCGAGCGCGCCGGCGGAAACCTCAGAACCAACGAACTCCAAAATCTGAATGTAAACTTCGATGCCCGCTAGCGCTGGATTGTCATCGCCAACCTGTTTGCGCACAATTTCGCGAACCGTTTTCAAACCTTGTTGACCGAGCGCCGTCAGTAGTTTGACGCCACTTGTTGATATGACCGCGGCAATATCGTGGTCCGTTTCCAATGATTTGATCACGTCCGTTGTCTCTTTGGTCGCTTTGCGCGACAGCGTTTGGTGTAGCAGTTCCAAATGTTCCGCCAGCGCGATAACCGCATGGTTTTCTTTTTTCCCGACAAGAACTTCTCGTCCCTGGAGTCGCCCTTTGGTGACGTTGTTTTCGACACTTGATTCGTCGAGTTGTTCGAGAAACTCGTCGTAGTTTTTCACTGGCACAAAGAGTAACGGAGCAGGGCCTGCGGACGACGGTAGCAACGCCAATGCGATTGATCCAGATTCATCAAAGCCCCTTTCAATCCCACATTGTGTTTTCAACAAAGGCGTGAAACGAGGAATGGGCAAATTCATTCGCTTTCCCATCGCGCCGATTTTTTCATCGGTTTCATTAATGCGATTGACCAGTAAATAGCCCAACGCATCGTCTGGAATGAGTTCAACCACACCTGCCCGAACGGTTGCCGGGACTAGACAACAGATCACAATCGCAAACGCAATTTGTCGGCGGAACATTTTGGATTCTCCCAGAGCGAAAATGAGTTGTGAGGGGTTTTGACACACCATTTGCAATATTCGTGCCGAGACGGCGCCTGCGTGTCAGAATCACTGAATGGACAACTCCGAAACTGTGCAATGCGCGCGGATGAGCGCAAATTCGCGCATTCACTGTGTGAGGATTTCTGGGATTGAATTGAACCTTCGGATAGCCGAAGTCGCCAGACTTTGGACTGCCGCAACTCGCGCGGAAAACCAAACCCTGGCGAGTTCGGCTACAGCAAGAGCTTTTATGGTTTGAGCTTGAGGCGGATGACTCCCAACAAGTCTCCTTCGCTCAATTCCGCTCGTGGCGATTACATGGGATGGTGACATTGTATGCAACTCGACATTGCCTCGCCTGTGGTAGCGAATGCGGTCGCGCATCTACTGGTGGTATGCCTTGCTTCGCGAGATCGATCAACCCCTGCGCGACGGTGCTAACGACGAGTTGCGGGAGTTTGGAAAAAGGTTGAACGAAATTGAACTCGAGCTTGGCGAAGTGCGCGTGCGACTTTCGTTCATGGAAGAATTCTACCACCTACGGCTGCGCATCGATTTGGTCAAGCGTCGGCTTGAGGAACGTCAAGATTCTGGCGTGTAATTGAAGCGGAACTGCTGCCAGATTTTAGACCAACGATATGTGCGGAATGAGGCGATTTGGTGTGCATTTTCGCCCACTCAATTCACCGATTCCTCTCAAGATGAACCTTGGGCAAGTACAAAACTGGCACGATGTTCGTAAAAGCAACGATTTGTTAGCGTGGAGCACACTAGAAGCGTATTTCAGACTAGCGAAGCGGACGATCCAATCGAGGTTTTGGTAACGGAATGATGCGGTCTTGAATTTGCGCGCCGTAGTGTACTACCACGCCGCCAAGGCTAACACCGTCGCCCAACATGCCGCCGCGGCGCGTGCGAATTCCGGCGCCTGATCCGGGCGTTTTGCAGCGCTCGCTGCCGACGCTTCGCAAATCGCGTAAGAAATTAAGCGCCGCCTCATCACGGTCCGCGGCGCGTTCGATTTGTGAATCTGATTTTCGCTGTAGCACGATGTCGACGGCATAAGCATCGAGCAATTTGGGAAACAGAGATTTGGCCAAGTTCTCACGGCCAAACAGGTCGGCACCGACCGCTCGACGCCCGTCGACGAAGATGAAGCCGACCGAATCATCCGGCACTTCCGGCACGACCTTTTTGCGCACGTCGGCAAGCCCGCTCTTGACTTTGTCGGAATTCAGCGCCAATTCCAGACTACCGGTCTTGTTCTCGGCGTCCAGTGCCATGTTGTTCCGCGCAATCTCGTTCCAGACCCGCTCTTGATCCGCGCCCTTTCGCAACTCCTTTTGGATCGATTGAGGGAGCAGCATGTAGCCCGCCGTAAAATCAGCTCTTCCTTCCCAGCGGTGAGCTTCAACACAAAACACATTCAGGTCGATGCGTTGTCCAGGGGCCAAAACTACGTCCTGACGAACCGTGCGAGTCTGTTTGCCGCCCGCCAACACTTCGCCACTCGTCAGAAACACCGTGTCGTTGCGGCTGCGGTTTTCGACACGAACGATCGGCACTCGCCCGCCCCCCATTTTTTCGGTCACCACTAGCACTTTGCGCGCGAGCGCTTGATCCATCGTCAACCATCCGCCGCGCAGCTTATCACCATCGCGCAGTCGCAGGGGATACACCATCAAGTCGCGATAGACGATCGGCGCGTACACTTCCACTTGATCGAGATAGCGACCTAGCTCCGCAACGTGCGTCGCGATCGGCTTGGACGGCAGTGCCTCGTCAGCCTGCACACTGAATTCGCGAGCGGGATAAATGAACAACGGGACAAACACACACAAAAGTATGCCGCCGATCAATCGATTCGACGGGCTTCGCCACTGATTCGTTTTCATGACTATCTCCTTCACATGGGCGTCGCCAAACGCAAACGATTCAACCAGAGTTTCCATGAACTCGTCAAGCAAAGGCTGTGCCGTCGAAGCACTTCTTCTGCCGTAACATCTGGCGAATGAGACGAAGCGAGCGATATCGCATGCGACCGATTTCGCATGCGTACTGTGCGGTCGTGTCGCGCGCGTCTTGGCGCGCGGATTGTCGCTTCAGTTTGCGCATTGAAACGCAGATTTGGGCGCGATTCTTACTGATCCCAACCCTGATCAAGCTCTAACTTAAGTAACCGAGGGTGTCTAAGAATTCGAATTGTGTTATTTCCGTGGCCAAAGCCGCCAGACTTTGGACCGCGCTGTCAACTCAGCCAATTTCTAGGCGAATTCGGCTACGACCATTCTCGGACACGCTCAATCAACTCTAAAAGGAAGACACGATGCATCACACAATCGCAATTCCGCAATGGTTGTTAATCGCCAGTGGTTTCGTCTTGCTTGCTGCGTTTTTGGCGTTATTGAATTATCAGACCGAAATACCGTCGCACGTCGCCAGAGCCAATGGCATGGATCTCGAAATCGATCAAGATGCCGCGGCACACGCCGATCAACTTTCTGAGGTTTTCGACAGGCGGCCAAAATCGTCCAACCGACGGTCGTGAGCATTACGTCGGAAAAGGAGTTTCGCGCTGGTCAATTTCGTGGCGACTTTCCACCGATCCCCGAAGAGTTTCGGCATTTTTTCGGCGACGATTTTGATCGGTTCTTCGAAATGCCCAAACCCGACCAACGCGGCATGCACAAAGCGTTCGGTAGCGGTGTGATCGGCTCGGACTCTCACAACGCACGATTGGATTGCTGGAAGAATCGCAACTCGAAATCATCCTGCTGAAAGACCTGGATTCTCGCAGCAAGGACGAATTGCTGCAAATTGGAAACTTGGGCGCGAATTCGCTGAAAGAGATCTTCGAGTGCTTGGCCAAATTTGATCAGATCGATCGCCTCAAAGCGGAAAGGGCGATCGCGGGTCAACCGTAGCCGAATTCGCCTAGAATTTGGCCGATTCGTCACGGCCCAAAGTCTTGGCGACTTCGGCAACATAAGCTCTAGCACACAGCCAACTCGCCGCGCACCGACGCTCTGCATTGGTCGGCGGGGTGCTGGAAGACGGTGCGGTGACGTACCCGGACCAAGGCACTTCGCAAGGCAATTCGATCTAGCCTTTGTTGGCCAACGTCTACTTGCACGATGTGCTGGATGAGTGGTTCGACAGCGAGGTCACACCGGTGCTGGCCGGCGAAGCGAAACTGATCCGGTTCGCGGATGACTTCGCGTTGGCGCTGACGAATAAGCGTGACACCGAGCGAGTCTTTGCGGTGTTGGACAAGCGTTTCGCCAAGTTCGGCCTGACGATCCATCCGGAGAAAACGCGGCTGGTGCATTTTGAGCGTCCGCGCCGCGACGATGCGGATGACGTGCTTCGGGCAAACCGGAGACGTTCGATCTGTTGGGCTTTACCTGGCACTCGGGCCGGACACGTCGAGGCAGTTGGACCGTCAAGACGCGCACGGCCGCCAGCCGCATCCGCCGGACGATCACGAGGATCGACGACTGGTGCCGCCGCTACCAACACGACCCCACGCGCGCAACAACGCGCGACTCTGAGTCGGAAGTTGCACGGACACTACAACTACTTTGCCCGGCGGGGAATTATTATTCTCTGAGCCGCGTGTATCGTGGCGTGCTTCGTGCGTGGCAGAACTGGCTGAACCGTCGTTCCTGGCAGAACGGACTTACCTGGTCTCGCTTCGAGCAATTGTTGAGTCGCCATTCTCTTCCGCTTCCGCAAATCAAAGTCAACGCAAGTCCTGGGTGACCCCATGACTGGAGGAGCCGTATGAGAGATCATGTACGGATCTGTGGGAGCCCTGATCGAGCAATCGATCAGGGCCACCCGGCCGTCCAACGCGGATACTGAAACCGCTTCTAACGTCTAACAGAATGTCTCGCGAGAATTGCAAATTGGATGCCAGTGGGTACATCCCGGTGCGTAAATTGATCGTGTGCGATTCGGCACGGCACGGTGTGCTGTTCTGACATGGTTGATTCTGCCAGGCAAAAGTGGTTAACAATTTGAGTTTCAACGGATGGCGCATCTGTCATGCTTTACAGTGAGGAAACGCTCTTCAGGAATTAATACTCAAGAGATCCAAGAGGCGGAAAATGGCAGACATCAAATCAAACCAGCGAGCATCGAATGAGTTTCTCGTGCGAATTACCGTTAGGGACGAAGACCCGTGTGACGCCGACGAGGTGCGTCGCGTGATTGAGTATTTGGGTGGTAATGAGAGTGATGAGGGATTCACGTTTTCTTCGGCCACGGCCCGGTCGGTTGCTCTAGAGTTGCTCGGAGACAAGTTCGGCAGCCGTTATGTCACGGCGGTTGAACGCGATAAGCAAGGAGAAGGGAATGAAGGACTCGCGAAAACGACACTGTCGTCACCGGCCTGACGTTATTGAGTTTATCGGCGGCCCCTTCGACGGGCACATCGAATCGATTGCTGACGACGACGAAATGCCGCCCGAGCTCTGGTGGATGGTCAACGCAAACGTCTTCTGGCTTCTCGATGGCAAACCCCACGGACTCCGGCAGCCTATTACGAGTGTCGCGTTGTATAACATACAGACTCGCGCCGATGAGAATCGTTACGTCTTCCTCGGTGCCGTCTCTCTAGATGAATTGCTCGCTGTTCAAGATTGCGAGTAACAAGACCAACAATCTAAACCACCGTTGGCCAAAAGATGAGCAGCATTGCGCCACCGGCCAACGCAAATCCGAACATGACCAGAATGCGGAACAATAGTTTCCGATCTCCCGGAATTGCCAACGACAATTGTCGAACCTCTTCGAACTTCAAGACTAAATCACCGGTCGTGTTGTCGCCGCATTCAATGACGCAGCCAGTTCCCGCAGTGACGCCGAGATGGCCACCTCATAATCCGAGGTTCGTTCAAGGCTTCTCAAATGAGGTGGAAGCCGTAACAGTTCGTGCGAGGCACGCTCTCTTGAGTTCTCTAAAGACCCAAGTGAATCGACCCGTTGTCCATCCTTCATCACTGACAACAGAAGCGGATCTCCGTCGAGATTGCCTGACTCTAGTCCCACAGGTCTCAATCGTGGACGCCATGAGCGCCAGTCCTTACCCAACTTATTGCTAGCTGCACACAGATTAACCCCATTTCGAACACCCAATCGCACGCGTATCCAACACACGCCAAACTGCCGACAAATTGTCAAGTTCAACCACGTCGGTTGGATAAGCTCAGGATTAACAAATCTGGATAAGCATTGCTTCCCAGTGAACACTGAATTGTGACTTGTGGGACTAGTGTGACCGTGTCGTCCAACATGCAGCCATTGCTGCCATAATGCCGGTAGACTTGTTTACGGCCTGGCCAGCAACGCGCCGCACCTCCGCGAACTGAAACGCCTGGACATGCACTTCCTGTTGGGAGCCAAGCCCGATGATCACGCCCACTTGTTCGAGGCGGTGAGCCGCGCTGAGACGGCGGGCCGCGTTACCACGCTGCGCTGGACGCGCGACGACAAGAAGGAAACCGTGACCTGCGAAATCCGTTTTACCCACGACCTGCCGCTGAACCAATCGAATGCCGATCTGCGGGTGAACTTTCTGCAGTACACCGAGTCTGCACCGGACGGTTCGATTCGCCAGCGTTTCAGTTGGGTCACCGATCTGAAGATCACCCCTGACAACGCACCGCACCTGGTCCGCGGCGGCCGTGCGCGTTGGAAGATTGAAAACGAAACCTTCCATACGCTGAAGAATCAAGGGGCTCACTTCGAGCACAACTTTGGGCATGGTCAGCCAACTGGAGCGGGCGGACTGGTTGGATCAGGTGGACCCGTTAACGGGCGTCATCGTCTTGTCGACGTTTCAACCAGCCTCAGCCGATCCCGTTGACGGCTGCTGGGAGTCATTCGTGAAATACGGCAAAGTGGGGACGGACTTTGGGCTGGACAGTGTTTTTAAGAGGCCGCTGATCCTGTTTCGGCTGGGGGCTTGTTTCCGCACGACGACACCACGGGAGCATGTCGGTCGAGCAATTGCTATGAATGAGCTATTAGCTCACGATGCCGCGGAACAACTGCGTGGCGAGGCAGGGGAGTTGAATCATTTGGCGTTTGGTCTAGTCGTGCCGGCGATGGCGCCCGTTGTCTGATGCACGTCGCAGACTTCCGAAGTCTCGATGCGTCTTCCTGCATCGCGCGGCCACTGGGATCTTGCTGTCAGCTTTCGAGCACGCTTTGCCGGCGACGTGGCAGCACGTCGAAGGCTCGTTGATAAATCGTTTCCAGCGGCACGGCGACACACGCCCCAGGTTGCAAGAACAATGGCATGTCGTGAAGTACATCGCCAACGGCAATCTGTTTGACATAGGCGCGGGTCGCAAGTTCCGCTTCGTAGCCAGCCAATGTGAGTGGTTTGTCCGTGGGAGCGGTATAAGATTGCCCGCTGAAGTTTTCCCAAATCGCGCCGTGAACTCCTTCTGGATCGCGCGGGCCTGGCGGATGGACGTCGAGAATTAGCAAATGAATGCCACGACTCAGCAGTTCGCAAGCCTTGGTAACAAACGATTGCATCGTGTGGCGACTTGATTTGTTGCCAGGCGATACCACCTCGACCATGGCAACGATCTCGTCACCACTTACGTGGCGAACTGCGACACTAGTTTGCTTGCGTTTGTAAAAGTCCGTGTCGGTTGCGGCGGTAACGGCAATTGGCGGTGTTGCAATTAATGTAGTGGCAAAACCCGCGGCATGCTGCTCTGCCAATGCGTAGTACTCGCCTGGCAACAAGTTGTTTAGTTCCCGTTTGATTTCCTCAATGCATGCGTGATGGAAATCGTGAAAAATACCGGCTTCAACTTGTGACCAATCATGAACGGGCATGATGTTAGCTCCTGCAAGCGAGACAATCACGTCCAACGAGTGACGCACGAGCGTCTGCCTAAGAGGTTGACTTCGCTCACTATTGATATGGCAAAGACGCGTGAAGGCGACAGGGATTCAGCGGATCAATTCGTCAAGACCGTCGGCCAAATCGTCACTCAGTTTCATGTCACTTGCAAGCTGATCCAGCATGTCGCCCAGGACATCGAAGTGTTCCACTGACGTGCTACCGGCGATCACAAGCAAACCAGCGTCGCCCAGTTGCACGGCGTCCGCCAGGGAAGCGGTTGGACGATCCTCATCGGCGCTCATTTCGGCATTGTCGACCGCGAGACCACGTTCGGCTGGCAACGATCCTAGCTGAGAAACATCGACACCCACACCGATCAGCGGATTGGTCGCGGCAACAACCTCAGTTGTCGAATCATCGGCGAGCAGCGGCAACGGCTGGGGAACGTCGACTTGGATCAGCACGACCGGAGCGTTCGCAGCGGAGGATTGTTGCCAGTTGCCCGCGATGGCCGCGGCACTGGCCGAACCAAAGGCGAATCGGGAGTCACCACCAGTCGTCCCGTCCCATGCTCCGTTTCCGTTGCGGTCGAGGTACAGCAGATGTTGACGGTGGATGCCGACATCGTCGATGCCGTCGCGGTTCCAATCGCCAGAGATCGGCACATCGCCGCTGTTGCCGAATTGAATGACTTGGTCGCCGCCGGCAAGCCCGTTCCAGCTTCGACTTCCATTGGCGTCCAACAAGAATTTCCCGTTGCGGAAGACCCCGACCTCGTCAACACCGTCACCATTCCAGTCGCCCGTGGCTGGGATGTCGCTTGCGCCCCCAAAGACAACCGCCAAGTCGACCGAACGTCCATCCCAACGACCGTTGCCGTTGAGATCCAACAGGAATTCGCCAGTCGCCTGACGAAAGACGCC
>CAYFJO010000311.1:0-12983 GCA_964343305.1 uncultured Pirellulaceae bacterium
AGGAAGGTCTCTACAATTTGCGTCGCGGTGCCACGCGCGCCGCAACAATTGTTACCGGACTCTTATGCGTCGATCCTGAGCGAAGTATTGCGGTCTTGCATGGCCAACCCTATTCGGTGACACGGAACCTTGCATTGATGTTAACGCACTTGCTAGACGATGGCGGATGGCTCAGCACAGTGGAGATCGTTGAAAGGTGCGAAGAACTCGATGGCGTGCGACTCGATCGAGAAAAACGAAATGCACCACCAGAAATCGAGCAGCTCATTGAGTCGAAACCTGGGCGCGGTTATCGAATTCAATTCCCCTAAGAGCTGAGCCCGCCCTTCTAAATCGATGACATATCTATGTCATTTTTTGTCCTTTGTTATGTCAGGCAAAGGACACTAGCATTTCTCGCATGGTTTTGAACGTGATTACGTTCCCCGCCAATGAAGAAGGCCAACGGTGGTACCCGTTGGCCTCAACATATAAGCATCAAACCCCGGCGAAGGGATTCTTATTCGTCTCATGACAATTATATCCGATGATGGCGACTACGGCAATTTAACGCCCAACCAAGGATCGGCCGCCGCGTCCGGCAGACGTCCGGCAGACGAAACCGCCCGTCCGGCAGCGTCCGACACGTCCGGCACGTTAACCAGCTCACCAACTCCTCCCCTTCCAACCCATCCATCACATCAGAATATATCAACTTTAATAGAAGATTCCCTGCCGGACACGACGGACCCAGGTGAAACACGTGCCGGACTTCTGCCGGACGGAGGTGTATCAGGCGAAATTGGTGCCGGACACATCATTGGTGGGTGGCCAAGCTACCCTGATGGTTTGGCTCCTCAGTTCCAACTCGTTGTAGGCGGTGTGTTACGAGTGGGGCCGATGAGGATTTCACGAGATCGGTTCGAGCGATTGGAAACTCCCGATATCGTGGGATTGCTCCGCCGTGAGGTTCCAACGGATACGGTTATCGAGGCTGAAGACGGGGCACAATTCTCGGTCGTCGATGCCGATACACATCATTGGAACGATCGCCCCGATCATGCTGAGCTTAGAGGGCATCTAACAGGTGTTTCCCCTCGGCCTGACGCCGCGTGGGTCAGCCATGGTCGCGGGATGAAGCTCGTATACATTGGGCCGTATCATGCCGATCGCGCACTGGCTGCTGCGTTCTCGCTACCGTCTAGTTTTCGCGTTGAGCTGTTACCACATACGCGGCACCCAAGATCCAGCAGCACCCAACACGCTGAAGCGCCTTGCAGCGATATTGAGTTTATCCATAACGACATCCAGACAGAATTCGTTTTTCAGTCAGTTGGGCCCAGCACTCCTGATCAACGCGAGGAATCACTGCGGTTGCTCAATATGGTGGAAGGCGGAAGGTACGACCATGATCATTGTCCGATTCAACCGGATGCCTCGTCTGACGCACAAAACTGTGTCGTCATACTTGAAAGTGGAGTTTTTTGCCACCGCTGCGCATCCCACGGTCTCGGTTACCGAGATTATTTGTCGCCGGGCTTTGTACCATTCTCCGCAGTGGCGGGCACAAGCACTAGCCTGCTGGATTCAACAGCAGCAAACCTCGTACATTTCGCGCATGCTCGACTTGTTTTAGGTCATCATCTCCCCAACTTCGCGGACCGACTATTGGAACGCGCATACCGCAGAACGCTTGAATCGCGTTACGGCTGCGGCGACCCAAGGATCCGACACATATTCGACCCGGATTTGGATTTTGTTTGGGGCGACGGAGTTTGGTTAGACGCGCTGAAGCTCGAACCGACGAAAATCGATAACGATGCGGCAGACGGCATGCCGTATGTACAGTCGGTAATTCAAGAAAATGGTGGGGATCAACGCATAGCGATCTGCCGAGTTCGTCGCTCTCAGGTTAAACACCGTACACCTAGGGGTTATCAACCGATCCGGCCTGTTCGAGGCATCCTGCTCGATCAAAGTAACGATTTCATTCCAGTCATTGTCCCGCCCGCGCCAGAAAACCCAATCGAACTACTTAGCAATCCTATTCCAGATTCAGAGGCGTTTGGCGTGCTGGAGGAGGTATTTCCGCGTTTGAGCCACTGCTACTTCCGCGCTTGTTTGGCGGCGGCAATATGCGGTGAGGTCCGACGCGCACAGCCACCGATGCTCGCATGCACGGGGCCGAGCGGTAGTGGCAAAGAACAACACATTCGACTTGCCGCCAGTTTTCTAGGCGAGGACATCGTAAAGCTGTCATTATCTGATGATGACGAGAAGTTTATGAGAAACGTTGGGATCGCCGTCAGTTCGGGCCGACGCTTTCTTGTTTTCGATGAACTAGGAAAAGTTCGCAAAATCGGTGCCATGTCCCGCATGTTGCTCCAGATTAGCGGGACGGTTGATTGGCGCCCGCTTTATCGAAACCACTATGTTCACTCTCGCGTTCGCTCAGCGATTTTTTTCCCGTGCGTTCGATTTCCTGAAACGCTTACTGGAAGTCAGGAAATCTGTCGGCGAACACGTCGCGCTCACCTACATCATCGTTTGCCGAATTGGGCAGAGACGTCTGGAGGCGACACTTGTGAATGGCGAGACCGGTCCGCTGATAACGCCCACATCGCCAACTCAATTCTCACCAACACCTGGAGACTTTGTCATGAATATGAATTCCGCTTTCTCTAATCCTCGATGCGTTGCCGATGCACTTGGGCTCGGTTCGCTATCCGACGGTGAGCCCGGCATGGACCCGGATCTGTTACGCCAACTCTATCATCACGCAAGAGGCGAAGATGGGCACCGTGTACTCTTCGAGCAAAACTCGACCTTCGCGACGGGCTGGGTAAACCTGGATTCGAATCGCGCATGCCAATTGGTGTCGGCTTTTGTCCCTTTGGATGATGCGGAAAATCTGAAGGAAGCTCGTCGAAATGCCCAGGCCAACCTTGAAGCACAAGCTTGGAACGACGTATTGGGGATCGAATCACCTCCAATTATTTGCAAGGTCAAAATCCACGGGGCGAAATGGGGGCTCCGATTCCAATCCGCTGAGCCAGCAATGCGCGGACGAGAGATCCTTAACGAAAATCTCCCACCAATTTCCGAGGACGGCCCATGTGTGAGCCCATCGTCAGGCGATGCAACGACGACGCCGGCTGCTTCAGAAAATCAATCTGAACCGGGTGATGGCGGGGACGAGGAAGACATCATCGAAAACGTGCTCAGACAAGCAGGACTGCCAACATGAATTTCACCGTTCTCGACTTCGAAACTTACTTTGACAACAACTATTCGTTGAAAAAACTGACTATCCCTGAATATGTGTTTGATCCTCGGTTCCATGTTCACGGTTTGGCCATACGATCGCCCGATGGTTGCACAACATTCCGTGCCGATGTCGAGCGAGCCCTTGAAGAACTACCGCAACGCTTTGGGAAACAGCTAGAACGAACAACTGTTGTATGTCACCACGCACATTTCGACTTCTACATTTTGAATCATTTATACGGGCTTCGGCCTCGCAACTTCCTTGATACGCTCTTGTTGGCCAACCACGTTCACGGACCCCGCCAAATCAGTGGACAAAAAGTATCGTTGCGCGCGTTAGCTCAGCGATATGGAATCGGTATCAAGGGCGATCTTGAGTTCATGTCTGGCGTTCGGTATCCAAGTGCATTGCAACTTGCAGATTTGACCGCCTACGCGGAGCACGATGCCAACCTCACATGGCAACTTGTTGTCCTGCTATTACCCAAGATAACAAGGCCGGAAATCGAAATCCCAATTGCGATGCACGCCGTCCGACTGTTTACCGAGCGAGGTATCAACATCGACATTCCTGGCATCGATAACCTCGAACACCAAGTATGCAAACAGGTCGAGCAGTATCTGGATCAGGCTGGTGTAACGCGCGAAGAGGTCTCCAAAGACAAGAAGTTTACCGAGTTGTTGGAATCTGCTCTCGCGTCTACCGGTCGAACGATACCAATGAAAACGGGAAAGCAAGGGCCGATTCCCGCGACAGCTAGGAAAGACCCGGAAATGCAGGCCCTTGAGGTCGACGACAACCCTGCCGTCGCCGCGTTGGTCCGCGGTCGCCTAGAAAAGAAAAGTGAAGACCAAAAACTATCAAGACTAGACACTCTTCGGCGAGTGGCTACGGCAACTCGCGGCATACTACCACCCTACCTCGTTTACTTCGGGTGTCATACCGGCCGGTTTTCTGGCGGCGGCGGCTTCAACCTTCAAAACCTCGCGAAGAACGGGCTAGGCGGACGCATTCGCAACCTTCTCGTCGCACGGCCAGGCCACACCTTCGTGATTGCGGATCTTGCGCAAATAGAGGCAAGGATCACGGCGTGGTTTGCTGACGAATCCACTCTTCTCGATGCGTTCACCGCAGGGCGCGACATTTACTCGGAGTTCGCCGGTCGTACCTTTGGTCAAACTGTTCGCAAGCCTCGCGAGGATGATCCGCGCGAAATGCGTGAGCGGCTGACTGCACTTCGTGAGGTCGGTAAGCAGGCGGTCCTTGGTCTCGGTTACCAGATGGGGGCACTGGAGTTTATGAAACAGCTTCGTGCCAAACCCGTCGTCGCACGGTTGTTTGAAACCGGGCAACTGACGCCAGTCGCATGCAAGCAGATCGTCCAATCGTTCCGTGAAACATACGCAAGTATTACATGCCTGTGGCGGTGGTTGGATGATGCTGCCAGAAATGCGGTCGATGGTGTACAGAGCACGACTCAAAAGCTCAACTTCCTTCGTGACGGCCACGTAATGAAAGTGTGGCTTCCGTCGGGGAGGTCCCTCCGCTACGAGAATCTCCGACTAGAAGCAGCGAGGCGATCAATTCGGTTCCTGGGTGACGATGGGATGGAACACGAGTTCACGCCAGAAGACGCTTCGGTAGCCTATGGTCGCGAATCGCACCTCTACGGTGGAAAGCTATGCGAGAACATTGTCCAAGCAACAGCTCGTGACCTGCTCGTCGAAGCAATTCTGCGATTGGAGAATTCCGATCTGCGGGTGATGTTCCATGTACACGATGAGGTTGTTGTGGAAGTTGCCGAGGCTGACGCTGACGCCGCGAGTCAAGCCATAGACGCCGAGTTGAGCCGACAGCCGCCGTGGGCGGACGGACTACCCGTGAAGTGTGAGGTGCAGGTTGCGAACCGATATACGAAGTAATCACTGCACGCGATAGTGATAGGACGACGAAAGGTTGCATCTGAATAGCTAGTGTATGAAACGACATCAACTACTGGGTGAGCGACTATTACCATGACCAATGACATCACATTTCTGCGAATTGAACGGCTTCAGCCCAATCCATGGAACCCAAACCAGATGACGGAAGCTGAGTTCGTGGAGTTGGTCGACGAGGTTCGTCGTCTTGGCCGCGTTCCTAAACCCATCGTCGTCCGGCCACTCGGTGACCTATTCGAGATCGTTGATGGCGAGCACAACTGGCAGGCAGCACAGGACATTGGCTTCACTGAACTGCCGTGTGAGATCATCGACGCCGATGACTTTGAGGCGATGCGGCAAACTTACAAGCGTAACCAGCATGGGCAACATTGCCGCGTTCGCGAGGGTCGGATGTTCCGCACAATGCGCGACCAGGGGAACATTACTTATACCGAGCTTGCCGTCGCGGCGGGAATTTCTGAAGGCACAGTCCGCAACCGGCTGCAATACGCACGGGCAGCAGCAATTCGTAACTGTTACGCCGGTGAAAATCGGGATGCGGAAATTGACGCGTTGAAAGTCCGACAGGTTCGGGCCTACGTCGATTTGCCATCGCCGCTGGGCGATATGTGGCTCGATGCCGGTGGTACCATGGGCTTTTTCGGCAACCATAAGGACTACGAACTCAGGCACATTGGCCTACAAATATGTCGGTTTGAGTTGGTTCAGTATCTCGACCGCGAGAATTTTCGTGATTCGTTCGGACGTCTTGCCGACCTGGCAATTTGGTTGGAACAGCATGACGATCTTGACAATGCCATCGACTACATACTCTCAATTGCCGAGATGCGATTGCCTTCGCTGCTGGCTTGGATCATCCCGATTCAAAGGCGTGACAGCCAACGACAGATTTGTATGACACTGGACGATTGGCTTGAGATCCTGACTGACGCCCAAATGTCGAACGAGATTCCGGCATACCTAACTGTTGAAGCTGCCCGGTATGTCTACGAACACCTTGAATCCTCGGGGATCGATCCCCATCAGATGTTCGACGGCTTCGTAATAGCCCACATCGAAGAACTGATGGAGATGCCGGACTATATTCGCGACGCAAGCCCACTGATGCTTGAGGAGCGATTTCAGTTGCATCATGCACATGCCCCTGCCAGCCAGGACGTTATTGAACAAGCAAAACGAGAAACGATTGAATACCTGCGACGAGAACGATCGTTACCCTCCGTTGACTGCCCGAATACCAACGAAGGGGCTGCCTATGTACTTGCGGTGTTCCTCGCCAAGGCAAGAGCCGAATATCAAGCCGACGGCCAAGTGATCACTTGCCGAGTTTTTGATCGAGATGAGATTCTGCAATCGCTCGACGAGATTAGTCGCTGGTGCCCGTTCCTTAGTGACACAACTTTAAACGGTCGGCCGGCGATCATGTTGTTTCGAGAACGGATGTCAGAACTGCGGACCGCAGAGTTAGTCGTGATACGGACTCTACTCAGTGGTAGCCTGCCAACGGTCGCAATTGGCAATTGGATGGACGCAATACACTTCGAAGAAGCGTGCTAGGATGGGAGTTGCAACGCGCACTCCGTCATGCACTAGGCACGCGAATGGGATCGACGATACCGCTGCTGAGGTACAGCATCGCCGTCGCGAACCGCTTCGACGGGATTGTCCAAATTCGTGATCAAACAGTCAAATAGCTGTCAGCCATCTCACAGCCAGATGGCCCGCTTTTTTTTCAGACGTCTTACATCGTGAGGAGAGTTTGTACGCTCTGGGGCGTGCGGTGGAAAATGCGTGGCAGAAGTCAGGAGCGGCGCTACCTGTCCTTGCCCAAATCACGCTCAGACGGCTCACAGCCTGTGACACGCCTCATAACCAGTGTACTGGCCCAAAACGACTCGCTGTCAGGCGCCTCACAGCCAGTTGACAAGAATGCAGGCTCAGCCGTGTCACAAGCGGCGGGCGATGGTGCGACGCAAACCCATGATATGGCGGCAGTTGCTCTCAGGTCGCTGAGAAAGGACCACTTGCTCGTCGGCCCCCTAAAGCGTGCCTGGCACGTGAGACGCCATATAATGCTCAAGGCCGGCATGGCACTTCCAGGTCAGATGGGCACAAGCTCATGGATTGGTGACCCGGCAGTAGCACAGCAACAACTCATGGCTGGGATGAACGACCATGCTCCGGGCATGCAGCTCCAGGGCGCGATGACATCGAACATGCAGCCAGGCGACGCTCTGGTCGGCGGTGGACAGGGAGCCGGACACACGAGCCTGGCACAGAACCCAATCGGCCAGTACGGACTCAACGACAACGGTGCAGTCGGCACCAACTTAGGACAGCCGATGAACGCTGGCGGGCTCAAGACGGCCGGGGAGTACGCAACATCGAACCCGCTGGAAGCCTTGAGCATGGTTTGCCATACCTGCCCGCACAAAATGACAATCAAGTCGGCGTCGTTCGGTTCAACGTCGACGGCATCATGCGACTGATTCTGCCCTCGGATGAGAACTAAACCGCCGCGCGGGTGGCACATCAGTAACGACGAATAGGAAGCGGCAACTGGCCGTATGTGACTCGGCCTTCCAGATGACGTGCCCGAACTACAGCCGGATCGGCCCAACAACACTCTCGTCATGGTCGACGATCTCGGTTGGTCGAACAGGCGCGAGGGATTCGCCATTTAGTTAATCGAAACCGATTCATCGGCTATGATGAACTGCATCTTCGGCACGATTCAACTCCGTTCAGCGGCATCAACTTTCGCAAACGTACGATGGCTTCAGCTTGGCAAACTGTTCGCGTTTTCATTTCTTCCACGTTTCGCGATATGCACGCTGAGCGGGACTGGTTGGTGAAACGTGTATTTCCTGCGTTACGGGCGGAACTAGAACCTTATCGCGTACATTTAGTTGATATCGATCTACGCTGGGGTGTGACTGAGGGGCAGGCAGAAAGCGGCGGGGCGCTGGATGTGTGTTTGGATCAGATTGACGAATGCCGGCCGTTCTTCCTCGGACTGCTGGGCGAGCGCTATGGCTATGTCCCGGAAGATACTCCCGAGCACGTGACAAACAAGTACGGCTGGATTCAGCATACGACGAAGAAGAGCATCACGGAGCTTGAGATGCTTTACGGAGTGCTCCGCGACGTGGAGATGTATCCCGATTCGCTTTTCTGCTTCCGCAATCCAGCTGTTGCCGACCCAATCCCCGAACCACTGCGGTCAGATTTTTGTTCTGAAGACGATGGGTTAGCGAAGAAACTCAATGAGTTGAAGCAAGCAATTCGCGACGCCGGTTTGCCAGTACCGCCGCTGGAGAATTACTCACCCCGATATACCGGCGTAAGGTTCAACTGGCGTCTCGCCCAAATGGAATTGAACACAGAGGAGCGGCAGGCACTTCAGGGAGTCGCGAGCGATGGATTTATTGAAGCTGAAAAGTACAAGCAACTAGATGACCATCAGTGCGAGTTAGTCAATCGCTTTGGTACCGTCGACCTCCAAGGTTTGGAAGGGTTTGGCAAGCATATACATCAATGGCTATTACATTCTATTCGTACGCGATTTGAATTACCGGACCAACCACCTTCGGCAAAATTGGCTGAGACCGATCCGCTGGCCGAGGAGCGGGACTATCACGAGCGGTTCATCGAGTCTCGTTTGCGGGTCTTCATTGGTCGCGAAGAGGTTCAACAACAACTGATGGACTACGTAACGAGCGACTCGATCGAATCGTGTCTAGTTACCGCCCCGTCAGGCTCCGGCAAATCGGCGACTCTTGCCAAGATCGCTCGTTCGCTGCAATCGCAAGTCGATAATCAACAATCAAATGTTGTGTTAATTCCCCATTTCGTTGGTGCCAGCCCAACTTCGACCAGCCAACGGCAGATGCTCCGGCGGTTCTGTCTGTTGATGAAGGACGAGTTCGGTTTCGACGACGAAGTCCCTCAAGATGTCAGTGAGTTGGCCCAGCGCTTCCGCGATTTCCTTGCCCGTGTCCCGGAAGACTGCCGCGCTGTGCTGATCATCGACGCTCTGAACCAATTGGACGAGACCGACAACGCCCAGAGTCTCTATTGGCTGCCTTGGGAACTGCCGCCACACGTGAAGATTATCACAAGCTGCATCAGCGACGCTGACCGGGAGGAGCCGGTACTTCAGGCATTTGCCCTTCGTCCTCACCGCCTTTTGGACCTGCCATCGTTAACCGACGTCGAACGCCGAGACATCATCCGCGCTGTGCCATCACTTTCGGCCAAGACGCTCGACGACAACCAAGTGAATTTGCTGCTCGCTAACCCGGCGACGCGGAACCCGCTGTATCTGTTGGTGGCGCTGGAAGAGCTGCGTGGCTTCGGTTCTTATGAACAGCTCAATCACAAGATCGGCTCCTTTCCGCAAGAAGGCGATACGCTAACCACCCTCTATCGGCAAGTGATTGAACGATTGGTAGAGGAATTTGACTGTGAGGTGGTAAAAAACGTCCTCACGCTGTTAGCTTCGGCGCGTCGAGGACTTTCCGAGCGCGAACTGCTGGATCTGGTGGAAGGGGCTGACGTGCGAATTCACGACAGCCAAAGCGACCTGTTTCCGGTGCTGCGTCAGTTGCGAGTCTACTTACAGCCTCGCGGCGAGTTGTTGGATTTTTTCCACCGCAACCTGTTCAAAGCGGTAGGCGAGCACTATCTGGAAACCGACCAAGAAGAAATGGTGGCTAGATTGCTGCTGGCCGAATATTTTCACGCTCAACCGTTCTGGCTTGCTCAACCCCAAGGGTCTCGGGATAGTCGACGATTGTCCAATAAGCGAAAGGTTGATGAACTTCCGTGGTTGCGAGTTCAAAGCCAACGGTGGGATGCGGTAGAGGAATTGTTCATGGACCTGGATTTCCTAGAAGCAAAAAATGAAGCTGGGATGGTCTTCGAGCTGACAAGGGACTTCAGCGATATGGTTGCAGCGCTCCCTGTTGATCGTCTAAAACGTCGTATTTTCAAGCTGTTAAACGAGGCTCTGCGCCGCGAGATCCATTTCGTCGCTCGTCATGCCGAAGACTATCCGCAGGCATTATTCCAATCCCTTTGGAACATCGGCTGGTGGTACGACTGCCCGCAGGCGGCGCAGCACTATATGGAAACGCAGCGCGAGCAGGGACCGACGGGTCTGCCTGTCTCTCCACGTGAAAATGGTTTGTCCACTCACCCTGCTGCGAAGAGTCGTTTGGAGACGGGGAGCGGCCTTCACAAACTCCTGGAGCATTGGCGCGAACGAAAACAGCAAACTATGCCAGGCTTTATTTGGCTCCGCTCGCTGCGCCCACCGCCAATGCACCTAGGCACACCACAGCTTGCAGTCTTGCGAGGGCACGAGGACACGGTGATGAGCATATCGATCTCGCCGGACAGCTGCCGAATCGTCAGTGTCTCGAACGACAAGACCGTGCGTTTGTGGGACGCCGCCAGCGGTGTGGAACTGTACTGCCTGCACGGACATGAGGCCGCCGTGGAAAGCGTGTCGTTTTCGCCCGATGGTCAGCGGATAGTCACCGGCGCAAGCGACAAGACCGTGCGAGTGTGGGACACCGACAGCGGTGTGGAAATGCGCTGCCTACGTGGACACCAACAGAACGTAACGAGCGTATGCTTCTCGCCGGATGGTGTTCGAATCGCCAGCGCCTCGTGGGACGACACTGTCCGGGTGTGGGACGCCGACAACGGTGTGGAGATTTGCTGCCTCCGCGGACACGAAAACGGGGTGTATAGCGTGTCGTATTCGCCTGACGGCCAGCGGATCGTCACGGGCTCAGGCGACAAGACCGTGCGAGTATGGGACGCCGACAATGGTGCGGAATTGTGCTGCCTCCGTGGACACGGATTCTTGGTACGTAGCGTGGAATTTTCACCAGACAACCGTCGCATCGTTAGCGGATCATTCGACCGATCGGCACGCATTTGGGATGCTGAAAGCGGTGCGGTACTGCGATGCCTGAACAGGCACAACGCAGGGGTGTGGAGCGCGTCGTTTTCTCCCGACGGCCAGCGGGTCGTCACTGGCGGGAGCGACAAAGTGGTGTGTGTGTGGGATGCCGATAGTGGTGCAGAACTGCGTTGTTTGGACGGACACGAAGCTGACGTGCATAGCGTATTGTTTTCGCCCGATGGCCATTGGATTGTCACCGGCGGAACCGACAAGTCGGTCCGTCTATGGGATGCCAACAGCGAAGTAATGCTGCGCGGCCTCCGCGGACACGAGGACACGGTAACAAGCATATCGTATTCGCCGGACGGTCACCGTATCGTGAGCGGTTCGAAAATAGACAGACGCACCTACGATACAGTGCGGGTGTGGGACGCCGACAATGGTTCGGAAATCCATAGCCTATTCGGAGAAGACGTGTCTATCGTGTCGTATTCGCCAGACGGCAAGCGAATTGTGGCTGGCGCATGGGATGGTGTCGTCAATTTATTGCGGATTTGGGACGCAAACAGCGGCGAGGAATTACATCGGATGCGAGGACATGAGCAAGACGTTACGAGCGTGTCGTATTCGCCCGACAGCCGGCGGATCGTGAGCAGTTCGAGATCGAAGGATGGCACAATCAATGCGGTACGAGTGTGGGACGCTGATTGCGGTGCGGAATTGTTTTGTCTGGGCGAACACGAAGCGGCGGTGTGGAGCGTAATTTATTCGCCCGATGGCCAGTGGATTGTAACCTGCGGAAACGACAAGACCGTGCGAGTGTGGGACGCCGACCGCGGTTCGGAACTGCGCTGCCTGCGCGGGCACGAGGCAGCCGTGTATAGTGTGTCGTTTTCACCGGATGGACGGCGGCTTGTGACCGGCAGCGGTGACAAGACCGTTCGTGTGTGGGACTTTGAGAGCGGCACGGAATTGCGTTGCCTGCTCGGACACGAAGGCCGGGTTGGTAACGTATCGTATTCGCCGGACAGCCGCCGGATCGTCAGCGACGCAGAGGACAACACGGTGCGAATATGGGATCCTGACAGCGGCGACTGTATCGAGTCAATTGAAGGATTCGGTGACGTGGCTGGCATTGCAACAAGTGCTGGTCCTATCGCAAGTAGCAAACGTAGAACTTGGCGTGCGATCAACCGAGGGGAAGAGATCGTCGTCGAACATGCGGTAACCAAACGGCAGGTCGGCTGGTTGCCTAACGTGACGCTCGTCTCTATCACCACATCGCCGAGCGGACGCCAATGGGCCGGGGCCGAACGCGACTCGGATTACTTTTGCATCTTCCGGCTTGAGGGCGGAGATACCGAAGTTACGCATTCATGACGTGGCCGTTGGCAAGACCGAGTTGTGTGACCTGGACGCAGATCTCTCGGAGTCGAAGAACGTCGCCGACCGGCAACACAAGGTCGTTAAACGGCTCACTACTCGGATGAAACAGTTCGAGGAAGGTCTCAACGCAATGGAGCGCTAACCGTCCGCGTTGCATGATCCGTTTGGACGTCGCTGTCTTCGGAAACGCAAAGTCTCGTCCGAATTGTTGTTGCGGCTGAAATCGCTGTGTAAACTGGATTCATTGGGCAAGTGCGGTTTCGCAACAGTTCAAGCCGCCACGGACGCGCGGTGCTTGCCTCGTTTAGCCATTTGTGGCACGTTTCCTTTTCAGCTCAAATCCAGACATGTCCGAACATCACTGGAGCTATCGCAACACTTGGCTGAGCAATGGCGAGCCCGTCGGTCCACTGGCTGAGCAAGAGTTGGTTCGGGCAATCGACGCGGGCCTCGTCACCCCGATCTGCGAGGTCCGCAGCGATTCGCGCAC
>CAYFJO010000312.1:0-4258 GCA_964343305.1 uncultured Pirellulaceae bacterium
GGGTGCCACTGGCTCCGCCAGTGTGTCGCAAGCGGTTACGTCATTGGATTTTACACTGGCGGAGCCAGTGGCACCCAACCCCGTAATGAAACTTTGACAAAGCACGAGGCGAAATGATCTTTGTCAGTTGCCTGCAATCGGGCTCTCGCCCAAGCACTGTGCGATGCGGTCGTTTATGATTTGAGCCATCAACGGATGCAAACCCAGCGCCTCGGTGACTCGAAACGCAACGCCGTCATGCCGGCCAGCCGCCTCGGCCGCGAGACGTGGAATGTCTTCGTGCCAATGGCGACCAGGCGAGAGAAAGTATGGATGCACGATGACGACCGTCGCACCTCGCTCGACGCAGCGGTCAAATGCCGTTTGGATTGATGGCTCGGCTAGTTCCATGTGCGCCGGCTCGACGATCTCATAGTCGCTTTGCTGACGAAACATCTCGACCACGTCCAACAACAGGTCGTTGCTCTCCGCACGGCGCGACCCGTGGTCGACGACGATGATGGCAGTTTTATTTTGCATCGGGAGGCCCGTGGGAACGCGCTTTATCTTGAATTTCGAATGTCGAACAAGGAATGTCCAATCATGAAGGACGGCCTTGCCTTCTGAATTCGAAATTCCTTGTTCGATATTCTTAAATCATTTCAACCTGCCAAGGCTCGCAGCGTCCGCAAGTTAACAACGTCCCAATCCTCGCCGTCGTCGTTGTCGCCCTTGGGCGTTTCCAAATACATCGGCGTTTGCTGGAAGCGATCGTCGTTGAGCAGCCAGCGGAACGGTTCCAAGCCGAGTTCGCCTTGACCAATGTGTTCGTGGCGATCGACGCGCGAGCCGAGTTCGCGTTTGCTGTCATTCAAGTGAATGGCCTTCACGCTGTCGAGGCCCACGTGTTTGTCCAACGTGGCCATCATTTGGTTGTATTCGTCTTGCGACCCGAGCGGATAGCCCGACGCCAACGCGTGACAGGTATCAAAGCAAACGCCCAGCCGCTGTGGTTCGTCGACCCCGATGATCAGCGTCGCAAGCTGCTCGAATTGCCAGCCCAAATTGCTCCCTTGTCCGGCGGTGTTTTCCAGCAAACACATCGACTGGATGCCGGCGGTCTTTTGATGCACTTCGTTCAGCGAATCGATGATCGCTTCCAGCCCGGCTTCCTCGCTGGTCGTCGTATACGAACCGGGATGTAAAACAACGTAAGAAATCCCCAGTTGCTCGGCGCGCTGCAATTCGACAATGAACGCGTCGATGGATTTCTGCCGCAGCGCAGCGTCCGGCGCGGCGAGGTTGATCAAGTAGGAACTGTGCGACAGCGGCGCGACAATGTTCAACTCGGCCAATGTCGCTTGAAACTGGCCGGTTTCGGCGTCGGTGATTTCTTTCGCTCGCCACTGGTTGTTGCTTTTGGTCAAGGACCCGTCAGATTGGACAGATTCTGGCGGTATTGTCACTGGCCAACGCTGGGGGGCGGAAGTGAATATTTGGACACAATCACATCCGGCTTCTTTGGCACGTTCGACGGCTTTGAAAAAACCGCCGCAAATCGACATGTGGGCACCAAGGATCGGCATATATAATCAACCTAATGCCATATGTTTTACATGCAACATGTGGTTTCGGGCACCCGGTCAGCAACCAATAGAATTAACCTTGGTGGGGCTACGGTCGCTCCGGAAAAGCGGGATGTCCTTGCTCGCCTGCCCCTCCACTTTTTTCCTGCAAGGACCGTTGAAGGAGACGGATATGAAGAGAAACCGAAAAGCGTTCCGCGACCACCGAAACAAGCGAATATTGAAGTTAACGTGAGGCTGCCGCTGATCATGTGCCAGGACGGCCGAGCGACTATTTCCATCTGAATGAAGCGTTTATTCAGGCACACCCCGACTTGCCAATTGTGGTTTGCAGTCGCGTGTCCGGGCGGCAACAAGCGAGGAACGGAAACAATGAATCACAAGAGGCATTCATCGTCAGTGAAGTGGAGCGACTTGGCGGTGAAGTGGTGGCGTGCGTTCGAGAGAACGGTGTTTCCGGCTATGTCGTCGACAGATTCGGAGAGCCCATCGACCGGCCTAAGCAAGCGAGGCCAGCAAGGGGAACGTTGTCCTTGTGTGGGAATCTGTGGATCGAGCAGTCAGGAACATCAGTTTTCACGCGAAGGACAATCCACACGTTTTGCCGTCGGACATTGAATTGGACGAATTGAGATGGATTACACGGGGGCGGCACCCTGAACGAGGCCATCGATATCGGCGGAGCCCTTGCCAGACGCCGACCGCCAGGGGGGTGCGATCTTCCAGATATTCGCTCGCGGGAAATCGCCGCTAGTGAAGGTCTCTTCGTCTGCCGCGCGCTTTAGCACTCAAGATGGAATCTCGTAGTTCTTCGTTGAGCGCCTTACGATACACAATTCCGCTGGTCACTTGCTAATCAATTCCCCTTTTACGAGAAAACAACAGCTTCTCTTGGTCTCGACTGGGGCTTGTGGTCACTGGAGCATTGGCACAGAATACCCCTCCTGCGTAAGTGTCTCACTTTGCCTAGTCGAGTCTCATTAATGGAGAACACAATGAACCAGCCATCCAAGTGTTTTTTTTGTTTACTTCTGCCCGCTTTAGTTATTGCGAGCCACAGCAATGCATCGGCTGCCAATCGCTTTGGAGCAACGACACTCGAAAATATAACTACGGCGAAAATCACGTATGTTTACCGCTGGGGTAAGCACGGACAATGGAAATCGGTGACACTCGGACCAAAAAGGACGCTGACGCATTTCTGGCCCTACCGCTACCGAAACGAAAACGCATCACCCAAGTTATATGTTCGTTTTGATGCTGACTCCGGTACAACACAACGCGTTGAACTCTATTATTTGTCAAGAAAGGCAGTACCCGATAAGGCTCCGAACAGTGGCGCGCATTATCGCTTTCAATTCGACGGACCAACGAAAACGTACGTAGACCTGCTTAAAGTTGGCCAACGAAAGGCTCCTAAAGGTAGTCCCTCCTATCCTGCTCCCCGTCGCAAACCTTTGCAACTTCTAGGGATCTAACCTGCGGCACTTAGACGACAGTTTTCATTGTTCCAATTCGCGCAAGCCTGCGACATTGATCCGCCGTCAGAAAGCCACTTAGCTCAATCGCCATTCGATTTGAGTTGACGGAGCCCTACTTCGAAGGCCAGTACCTCACGTTGCCGGCCTTCTTTTTTGCGCGTCTTCGCCACGTTCCGTGCGCTTAGACCAAACTTGAAGCGGGATTGGGGTGTGTTTTGACGTTAAGTTCTTTTCTGAAGATCACGTCGGACGATTTTCGACGATTGCGATCGCGCAACGGCCCCGTCATCACGCCGTTCTCCGATGTCGCCAGCCGGTCGGTCGGAGGCGGCGAAGCAGAAAAATGCGACGCGTCGTACCGCGTCGGGTTTCAGCCGATCCCAACCGCGTAGTCAGAATCCAATCATTTCTGATCCAATGGTGGCAGCCAATCGGACTTGTTTTTTGCGCTCATTCATTCCACGCGCGTAGAGATCTTTACGTGACGTGATTAGCATAGTAATTGTAATTGCGCAGTCACGGCGTTTTGTACGAAATGAAAAACCAATGCGACCACCATCTGTGGAGCTATTTAAGCTCGCGAGCAAAATCGATGGTGGTGAGTAATTGGCGCTGGTAGGGAATTTATTCGATTGGTCGGCAATGTTGTGGTGCCTTGCCAACAACCATGACTCATGATGCGTCGCTGGCCAGGACGCTGTCTTGAGTTCACTTTTCCTTCTCCCATAAGTCACCCAACAATTCAACCAAACGCTCGATTGGTTGGCTCCAAAACTTTCTTCGTCTCGTTACTCGGCACAAGCATCACGGAATTTCTTTCATGGATTCGTTCAGCTTCCCTGCTTGATTGTCGTCCTGGGGAGGTTTTGAAATGCCTTCTTTTTAAGGTTTGAAGTACGCTGAACTCTCCGCCGCGTCGTGTGGTGCCACGAGCACAGGTACATTATCGGTACGATGCTCAGTCGCCTCACTCGTAATGTGTGATGCCAGGCGCACCGTCGCCCCCTCATTTGCTGCGGCCGTCGTCTCACCCGTTATTTGGGGTAGTGCGATGCGAACGGTTGGAAAATCGGTAGATTTCTTTACAAGGCATCGATTTGCTTTGCGATGACACGCTTGATCACATCCAAAACGCTGATCACATCCACATCGCTGGTCACATCCACATCGCTGATCACATCCACATCGCTGATCACATCCACATCGCTGATC
>CAYFJO010000312.1:4358-8605 GCA_964343305.1 uncultured Pirellulaceae bacterium
CACATCCACATCGCTGATCACATCCACATCGCTGATCACATCCACATCGCTGATCACATCCACATCGCTGATCGCATCCACATCGCTGGTCACATCCACATGCTGTGCCATTGCCCTGCCAAGTTTCCCACGCACATGACGTTCCGCAGTCGCACGTCTGGTCATGACGAAATTCGGTCGTACAACAACCAGTTGCCAGTGAAACGCTAATCACAAACACAGCACGAAATGTGAGTAATGTCATTGAGAGATCCCCCCTTGTAGATTCTCGCTATGTTCCGAACCGCCGAATGCCGCGCGGACAACTGGAACAATGGCACTTCAAGTGCGGGATGAATGCCGTTGTTGATGCGTATTTTGACGGTCGAATCTTTTGTAGAGGTTATATCGACTATGCCGAATGTGAACTTCATTAATCGAATCTCAGCGTCGCAAAGTCCACGTAGCCCCCGCAGAGTAGAGAATTCCATCATTGTCGTTGTCACAATTCACATTTCGGAGGGCAACAATTGTCAAAACGCACAAATTGCACGATCTTTGCCAGTTGATCCATATCTGTGAAATAGAGAGGTCGTCCGAGTCGAATCAAGAATAGTGGTTATTCGGATTATGACGGTTCGATAATAACTGGTGTGTTCAGTGGTCTTCTTGTGGACCTCACAGGCAGGTGAATCTCCAACAAATGAACAACTGTTTGGAGGAGCGTGTGGGAACCGCGGACGCAGCGGTTGTCAATTCGACTAGCTAGCATCGCTTGACGAGGAGCAACAGCAACGACGGCGCGAGCGATATGACCTGATCGATGAATTGCCCAAACTGAAATACAGTTACCAACTCATTGAGAACAAAATCCAGTGGGGAATTGCCGATTCCGATTTGACAGGTTCTTGGTGAAGATCTGAACGCAATCTCAACCGGCTTCTTTGGCTCGTTCGACGGATTTGTAATAGCCGCCCGCGATCGACATGTGGGCACCGAGAATGGGCATACCCGCACTCCAATTTAAAAAAAATTCCATTGATAGACTAACAGATAAAACCCGATGCCAGCGATTGCGGGCCAAACGACGGTGAACAAGATGCCCAAGATTCGCCCGGCCTGCGTCAAATCCCAGCCGCTGCGGTCCATTCTGCCCAGTTGCATTTTGTGCAAGTCGCGTTGGCCCATGCTCCAAGCCAGGATGCTGAACACCGGGCAGAGCGTCGGAAATGCAAGGATCGCGAAAGTCAAAACCAACTGCGCACGGTGCGCTTCGACGTAGTTTTCGTTTTGCGAATTCGCCGTCGATGCGGGACTCCGCATCAATGCTTGCTGTGGCGACAGCGACGCTTGATGGCGAGAGAGTGTGGCGTTTTGAATTTGCAACTGCGTCCAATTCAAGATTGGATAATAGTACTCCGCTCCCCGCCAGTCTTGCTCATCATCCGCTCGAATTTGACAATTGCACGTCACGCGTCCTTGAGAGACCCACCCGTGCAATTCGTCGCGAGACACCGGGCCGAACATCTGGCCTTCGGATGTCCGCAACCACCAGTTCGAGTGGTCCTCAATTGCCTCCGAATTACGGACACGCAGTGGGGTTGGCGACTGTTCGACTGCAACGGAGGGCGCTGTTTGCTGTGACTCTTCGTTGGTCGAAGCACTCTCGGTCGCGGCTTCGACCTGGTAGATCTCTTTGCATACAGGACACCGAGCGGATCGTCCCGCGTGTTCGTCTGGAACGCTCAGCTTGGCGTCGCAACCGGGGCAGTTTGTTTCGATGGCCAAAGGTCGGGGGTTTCCATGAATTTAGACTTCCGAAGTTTCGGAAAACTTCGGAAGTCTGGCTCGAACTAGGATATTTCCTTCACGCGGTTTCGCTTGCCAATTCTATGCCACAACAACTAAAATCAAAACTAACCTGCCAACAAACACCCGCCACTGAATTTGATTTTACGGAGAACGATGTCATGCCTGGTATCTGGGATGTACTTTCAGTGGTGGGAATTGTCTTCGGCGGGTTGATCGTGTTGCTTGTCCTTGGCACGGTGGCTCGTTTGATGTTTCAACGGATGGACCAAGCACGCTTGCAAACCGCCAAAGACGAATTTCGACTGCGACGCGAGTGGTTGGAAGCTGAGTTTCTCACCGCCGCATCGAAATCCGGAAAACCACGCGGCCTCGAGTGGACGGACTGCGATTTTCAAAACGAAGTGTCCTTTTGCCGCGATCGGCACAACGGCCAGCTATGCGCCCTGGTCGGAGTGGCCATTTCGTTCGATGCGGTCGAGGGCGGCGGGATGGAGGACAATCCAAACGTGGACTTGGATAAGGCGGGCAGCGTGTTGTTTCGCTACGATGGGCAACATTGGTCAACCGATGGTCGGGCGCTTTTGAATCTAGAGCCAAACGAAGCGATCCAGCATTTGCATAACGAATTGGAAACGGTTGACTAAAGCAATTCTCGTAGTTGAAGTCGTGAGACTTCAGTTTTGCTGAACGCTTCGTCTGCCCGAATTCTTACGAATCCGGCTACGTCAGTTCGACGCCAGCAACTTTCGCAACACCGTTTGCAAGATTCCGCCGTTTCGGTAGTAGTCCATCTCTACTGGTGTATCAATGCGGACGTTGGCTTGGAACTCTCTGGCTTCACCATCTTTCGTGGCACGCACGGTCACACTGCTGCGCGGCTGCAGGTTGTCGTCCAAGCCGAGAATGTCAAACGTCTCTTCGCCAGCGAGCCCCAGTGATTGCCACGTTTGGCCATCCGCAAACTCCAACGGCAAGACCCCCATGCCGACCAGGTTGCTGCGATGAATTCGTTCGTAACTTGCCGCGATCACCGCTCTGACGCCCATCAACATCGTTCCCTTGGCGGCCCAGTCCCGACTGCTGCCCGTGCCGTATTCCGCGCCGGCGAGCACGACCAACGGCACACCCTCTTCTTTGTATTGCATCGCCGCGTCATAAATCGTCGTTTGTTCGCCGTCGGGCAAGTGACGAGTGAGTCCGCCTTCGGTGCCCGGTGCGAGTTGGTTGCGGATGCGAATGTTGGCGAAGGTGCCGCGTAACATCACTCGATCGTTCCCGCGTCGCGAACCAAAGCTGTTGAACTCTTTTGCTTCGACGCCTTGACCAACGAGGAATCTTCCGGCCGGGCCGTCTTGTGTGATCGCGCCTGCTGGTGAAATGTGGTCCGTCGTGACCGAATCGCCGAGCAACGCCAGGACTCGCGCGCCTTCGATTGGCTGGATCGAGTCGACCTCGGGCGTAAGACCGACTAGAAATGGCGGCTCTTGGATATACGTACTTTGCTCATCCCACGCATACAGGTCGCCTTCGCTGGTCGCGATCTTGTTCCATGTTTCGTTGGAATCAAAACAACTGCCGTATTGTGATTCGAACATTTCGGGCGTGATCGAAGATTTGACCGCGTCGTCGACTTCTTGTTGCGTGGGCCAGATTTCTTTCAGCATCACGTTGTTACCGTCGCTGTCCGTGCCGATTGGTTCGTTGACAAGATCGATGTCGGTCGTGCCAGCCAAGGCATAGGCGACGACCAGCGGCGGGCTGGCCAGGTAGTTGGCTTTGACGTGTGGATTGACCCGGCCTTCGAAGTTGCGGTTGCCGCTGAGCACGGCCGACGCAACGAGATTACCTTCGTTTACAGCCTTGGCCACCGGTTCGGGCAACGGGCCACTGTTGCCAATGCAAGACGTGCAACCGTAGCCGACGGTGTGGAAGCCAAGCTTTTTGAGCGAATCTGTAAGTTCCGCTTTGTCGAGATAGTCGCTGACAACACGCGATCCCGGCGCCAAGCTTGTCTTGACGTATGGTTTTACCAATAAGCCACGATCGGCGGCCTTTTTGGCGAGGATGCCGGCCGCGATCATGACTGACGGGTTGCTTGTGTTCGTGCAGCTTGTGAGGGCAGCAATCACGACCGCGCCGTGGCTAATCTCGCCGCCGCTGCCGTTGTCTTGTACGGTCACGGTGCTTTTCAATGCGTCGTCGTCCAACGCGAAGCCTCGTTCGCTCACCGGGGCACGAAGCACGTTGTTGAATGATTCCTTCATTGCCGAAAGTGCCACGCGATCTTGCGGACGCTTAGGACCTGCCAGAGACGGTTCGACGTTGCTGATGTCGAGCGACAGGGTCTTTGTGTACGTGGGCGTCGTGGCGTCGTCGGTGCGGAACAAGCCTTGTTCTTTGGTGTAGCGTTCGACCAGCGCCACTTCGTCGGTCGATCTGCCCGTGCGTTTCATGTA
>CAYFJO010000312.1:8705-12969 GCA_964343305.1 uncultured Pirellulaceae bacterium
GACTTCTGGCATCAACATGTACAGCGGCTGGCCAAGCATCACCGCTTCGGCTTCGATTCCGCCAACGCCCCAGCCGACCACTCCTAAGCCGTTGATCATCGTCGTGTGACTGTCGGTGCCAACCAACGTGTCGGGCATCGCAACAGTGCCTTGTTCATCTTCACGCAGGAACACGCCTTTGGCCAGGAACTCCAGATTCACTTGATGCACGATCCCGACGTTCGGCGGCACGACGCGAAAGTTGTCGAACGCCTTTTGTCCCCAGCGCAGAAACTCGTATCGTTCACGGTTTCGCTCGAATTCACGATCGACGTTAAACTGCAATGCGTCTTCGCTGCCGAAGCGGTCGACTTGCACCGAATGGTCGATCACGAGGTCGACTGGGATCAGCGGATTGATCTTCTTCGGATCGCCGCCAAGTCGCTGCATCGCGCTTCGCATCGCGGCCAGATCGACGACAGCCGGCACACCAGTAAAATCCTGCAACACAACGCGTGACGGTTTGAACGGAATCTCGACCTTGGCTGGCGACGCAGCGTTCCAAGCAGCCAGATTCTTGACATCGTCTTCGGTCACCACATAGCCGTCGCAGTTTCGCAGCACGGCTTCGAGCAACACTCGGATGGAAAACGGAAGTTGGCTGATGTTTCCTAGCCTGTCGAGCTTGGAAAGCCGATAAATAGCGGCCGAACCGCTGCCTGTGTCAAAGGTGTCGCGGGCTTGGAATGGGTCGTTTGCAGAGTTGCTAGTTGTCATCGGACTTTTTATTGGGGCCTCGTTTAGCTAGTTAACAAAACAGGATTCTAGCTGAATCATCGAGCCTTGTCCTGTAGCCAAAAAAGCAGCTTTACGCCGAAGGCGTGTCACATCGTAGCCCAGGGTAAGGCAATGTGAGTCTTGCGAGCGTCGCCGCCACTCTGGGGACAAGGTCCAACAAGCCGCGTGAACCCTGAAGGGGTTCCACAACCAGGGCGACGTTGTACAACCCTTTCAGGGTTGAGGCGTGAATGGGGCCGCCTACCCAGGGTGGCGCTTCACGGCTACGCCGTTTCACTTACCCTGGGCTACGATGTGAAACACCTTCGGCGTAATCGTCCGAGGCACATTGGCAAAACCTATATTTCGTGCCGTTTTGTGTTTTTTGTGGCTCTCAACACAGGGGTTGAATTATTCCGCCGGATCACGAAACATGAAGACGATGACAACCACGAATTCGAGGTGAGCGATGGCTGACATTACCAATCCGCGGCTGATCTACGCCAAAGGCTTCTTGTTCCTGGTCGGTGGGATTTTGGCATCGGGTTTGATCTTGGCCGAGCATCCGACGTTGAAAATCGCCGCGCTGCTGGGAATTGCGGTTTGGTGTTTCGCACGGTTTTACTATTTTGCGTTTTATGTGATTGAACATTACGTGGACGGCAATTACAAATTCGCGGGCTTGGGTTCATTCCTGCGATATTTGTGCTCGCCACGTTCCTTGGCGTCGACGAAAAATCACGATGACTAAACAAATGATGTCCAACGGTTTGCAACGCACAATTTCTTGGATGCGTTCCGTTCTTGTGGCCGTCGTGCTGTGTTCGTCGGGCGTGGCTTTGGGCCAAACGCCGGAAGTCATCGTCGAACTGAATCGCTCGCGAATATACGAAGGCGAATCGGTCTTGTTCAGTGTGCTGTTGAATCACTTCGAGAATCCCAAGCAGCCGCAGTTGGCCGGATTTGAAAAAGACTTCGACGTGCAGTTTCGCGGCTCCAGTTCACAGCGATCTGTTTTCAACGGACGGTTGGTGCGTAACGGTGTGACTTATCAGTTCGTGCTGACACCAAAGCGGTCAGGTTCGCTCGTGCTGCCCGAAGTGACGGCCACCAACGATGGCGAGAAGTTGACAAGCAAATCGCTGACGTTGGACGTCGTCCCGCCCGAAGACCAAGACCTCGCGATTCTCGAACTCGAAGCGGACCGCACGGCCGTCTATCCGCTGCAACCTTTCACGATCAAGCTGCGCATCGCTGTCAAAGGATTCACGGGCGATTTTAGTGACCACAACCCACTTTTGGCGCTGCGCGGGATAGCCATGCCCGCGCTGTCGATTCCTTGGGTGAACGACGAGACGCTGCCCGACGGAATTCAGGCGAGCGAGAAGTGGGAAGGCTGGCTCGGCGGTTATCAAGACCCGCGTAATCGAGGTGGATTCAGTGTCAACGGCATCGGTGGCCGGCTTTCGTTTTTCGACGATCGCCCGTTGCCGTTTTTGCCCAAAGCGAATCGAACCACTCGCAAAGACGACGATGGAAACGACGCGCCGTACTGGGAGTTTGAATTCGCCCGCAAGTTCTCATCGCGCCAGTTGGGGCGTTTTGCGTTCGGCCCTGTCTCACTCAAAGGCACATTTGTAAAAAACGTCGATGCGACCGGTCAGGCCGAAACGGAAGACGTGTACGCAATCGCCCGCCCGTTGGAAATCACGGTGAAGAACCCGCCGGAAGAAGGCCGTCCAGCGTCGTACACGGGCGCGATTGGCGAGTTTCAGGTCGCAACGGAATTGGTGCCAACGAAGGCCAAGGTGGGCGATCCCATGACACTGACGATGACCATCCGAGGTCAAGGCACGCTGGAAAACGCCGTCGCCCCAGATTTAGCAAAGTTTGCGAATGTGGTCGAACAATTTCGCATTTACGACAAACCCACAGGAGAATCGAGCGAAAACTCACGACAGTTTACTTACAGCCTGCGACCGGAAGCGTCCGGCGAAATCTCATTCCCCGCGATTCCGTTTTCGTATTTCGATGTCAAGCAGGAAAAATACGTCACGCTGAAAACCGATCCCATCCCGCTCTCGATCGCCGTGGCCCAACAAATGGCCGACAACGAAATCGCAATGGCCGCGAGCCCCGGCCGCAAACGTTCGATCGAGGCACAAGGCGGGCTGCTTGCAAACATCACGAATCGAAACGAACTCTATGACCAGTCGGTCAACGCCCCGGCATGGTTCATCACATTCGGCTGCATGGCGGGTTTGTTTATTGTTGTCACATTGGTTTCCGATCGCATGAAGCAATACCTTGGCGACAAGCAATCGATCCGCCGCCGCGGCGCACCGCAGCGTGCTCGACAGCGTTTGCGTGAAGCGAAGTCCGACGCTCACGGCCACGACGCGAAAGCCGCCGCGGACCACGTCCAAGCGGCGATCATTGGCCTCGTCGCCGACGTGCTGGACATCGAAGAAGCGGGCTTGGCCACTGGCGACGTCGAATCGCGGCTGGTCGAACTGCAAATCGAATCCGATCTAGCCGGACGCACAAGGCAACTGCTCGCCGCATGTGACAGTGCCCGCTACGGCGCGTCGGACAGCGCACTCGAAGGTCTGGGCGAGGAAGCGACGGAGTTGGTTGAAGAACTCGTGAAAGCGTTAAAAACAAAGAAGTTGTTGTGAAGATGACTGCACGAGGCACCTTGGGCACAACGCTGTTCTTGCTCGCCGCGACGTTTTCGCTGTCCGGCTGCGGCCGCCCGTTCGATTCCGAGTTGGTGCTGAAATTCCAACAGGCTCAGGAGCAATTCGAGGACGCCGAGTCGCAAGAGGACTACCTACGCGTGGCGGGCCAGTATGACGAAATCCGCCGCGCCGGCGTGACCAACGGCGCGGTGCTCTACAACCAAGGCAACGCCTACATGCGAGCTGGCCAACGCGGCCGAGCGATCGCTTGCTATCGAATTGCACTGCGATATCGTCCGCTGGACCCGGACCTTCAAGAGAACTTGCGTTTTGCCTTGGAACCGATTCAGCAGCCACCGCCCAAGCGATCCGTCATCGACTACATGCTGTTCTGGCAAGGCTGGATCAGCTATCCCGGCAAGTTTCAATTGGCAACCGCCTGCGCAGCGTTGGCGTTTGCACTAGGAGTGGTGGCCTTATTCATCAAGCGAAACACGCTGCGCCGAACCGCCTGGGGTGCTCTCCTATTCACCATGATCTTCGGTCTCTCGGCGACATACGATTGGTACCGATTCGACGTCCAACAAAAGGGCGTCGTGACCGGCAACGAAGTCACTGCCAGAAGGGGCAACGCCGAGAGTTACGAACCGGCATTCAACGCCGCACTGGAAGAAGGCATCGAATTCCAAGTGTTGGAACGCCGCGAAAAGTGGCTGAGAATTCGTGTCGCCGCCGGGGTAGGGTGGGTAAAGGCGTCTGACGTCGTGACGTTTTATTGAGACCGGCATTGCTAAAGGAACACCCAGTGTTATCTTTAAGGTATGAGA
>CAYFJO010000313.1:0-12896 GCA_964343305.1 uncultured Pirellulaceae bacterium
GGTCTTACCGCGATTACATTGCATGACGGGCGAACAGAAGTATCTTGATTGGGCACACCGTTTGGCCGACTATTATCTATTGGGCGGCGAGTTCGTCCCGTCCCGGCTTTCCGATCACGGCTGTGAAATCATCGGCGGATTGGGCTTGCTTTTCGCCGTCGATTCGACGCTCAGCCCGGAAAGGTGTGAAAAACACAAACCGCACATGGAGCACATGTTCAATGAAATCCTGCGGCGTGGCAGGAACTCAGATGGAATCATCGTCGGGAGCCTGCAAAATACCGAGGGCCCACACGACAATGCGACGATTCGAGATGGCTGGGGATACAATTTCATTGGCTTCCTCGACTACGACCTGGCACTGGGTACCCAACAGTATCGCGAGGCGATTCGTTGGCCGATGACGAATCTCTTGAAGCCCCGATACGAGAAATTCAATTGGGATCACAATTCTCGCGACAACATCGCCGATTCGGTCGAGGGCGGCCTCTACCTTCTGTACCATTTTCCCACGACCGAGTCGTTTGTCTGGGCCGACCGTGAAATCGCTACGCTGCTGGTTGACCACACCGCCGCGAATCGGCTTTGGGACACCCACAAACTTGAAGCGAACACGGTCCGCACTGTCCTGATCCACACGATGTTGCACACGCGCAACACCATCGCCCGCCCTTGGCGGCAAGGGCTGCGATTGGGTGCCGCCCCCTGTGGCGATGGGATTTGCGTCTTCATGCAATCCGACGAACCGTATGAAGGTCGGCTCCAGTTTGACATTCCGCGTCATCGCCTCTACATGGGGTTCCGCCGTGACTGGCCGCGAATGAACGCCATTCCGGAATGGTTTACTGTCGAGCCCGATGAACCGCACAAATACAAGGTGAAAGACGTCGGTGCCACAACCGAGCAACTGGTCTCGGGCAAGTCGCTGAGCAACGGGTTGCCGGTCCGCCTTGAGCCGGGCAAACCGCTACGACTGATTGTTCAACCACAAGAGTGACGCAGAAGTTGGAAGTTGTCAGCCTAGACAACGCGAGATCATTGATTGAACGTTTGCAGATTGGAGCAGACTATCATGAGGAACAGAGCAAAGTTGCCTGAAGAAGTTCCACAATGATCCATGTCGTTTGTTCGTTGATCCTTCGCACTCCCTCGCTTGGCAGTGTGAGTTAACTTAAAGTTCTTACCCCCAAATCTCCACTACAACCACAGGACAAATCATGCAAGAACACACCGGCACCAATCGACGCGACTTCGTTAAAGGGTCCTCGGCCACACTCGCGGGCATCGCCATCGGTGTCTGGACGGGGACTGCGAAGAGCGCGTCGAAGTCTCCGAACGAAAAGCTCAACATTGGCTGCATCGGGGTGGGCGGCAAGGGCTGGGTTGACATGAACAGTGTTCGGAGTGAAAACATCGTCGCCATCTGCGACGTCGATTCCGCCCGGCTGGGGAAAGCCGGTCTCCAGTTCCCCAAGGCGGCGAAGTTTGCCGACTTTCGCAAACTGCTCCAGCGCAAGGACATCGACGCGGTCACCGTCAGCACGCCCGACCATACGCACGCCGTTGCCAGTATGGGCGCGATGAAACTGGGCAAACACGTCTACTGCCAGAAGCCGCTTGCGCATTCGATTTACGAAGTCCGGCAGATGATCGACACGGCCCGCGAGCAGAAGCTCGCCACGCAGATGGGCAACCAGGGTCACAGCGAGCTGGGAACACGGCGGATGGTCGAGTGGATTCAGGCTGGCGGTTTGGGACCGGTCCGCGAAGTGCATGTCTGGACCGATCGTCCGATTTGGCCGCAGGGTATGGACCGACCCGCGGGCACAAGGCCGATTCCCTCGACGCTGGATTGGGATCTGTGGCTCGGACCGGCTTCCGAGCGGCCCTATCACGACGGCTATCATCCCTTCAAATGGCGAGGCTTCTGGGACTTCGGCACCGGCGCGCTGGGTGACATGGCCTGTCACAATACGGACATCGCCTATTGGGCTCTCAAACTGTCCGACCCGGTCGCCGTCGAAGCGAAATCGTCGGGCGTCAATCCGGAGACCGCGCCGAAATGGTCGATCATCCGCTATGAATTCCCAAAACGAGGCGCACTGCCGCCGGTCAATCTGACCTGGTACGACGGCGGCCAGAAGCCGTCCGCGGAACTGGTACCGGGAGTGAAACTCGGTACCAACGGCTCACTTTTCGTCGGCGACAATGCGACGCTCCACGTGCCGCATTATTGGGGCGAAGGCAAGATCGTCAAAGGCGAAGCCGCGCCGCGTCCCAAACAGACGATTCCCGATTCCCCGGGCCATTACCAGGAATGGATCGACGCTTGCAAAGGCGGCCCGGCGGCTCTGTCGAACTTCGACAACGCGGGTCCGCTAACCGAGATGGTCCTGCTGGGGAACATCGCCCTGCGAACAGGAAAACGCTGTCAATGGGATTCGAAAGCGTTGTCGGTTCCCGGCGTTCCCGAAGCGGACGTGTTGATCCGGAATGAGTATCGGGAGGGTTGGGTGTTGTAAACGTAAGGGTCGAAACGGCCGCGTTCCACACGAACGTGCTGCCGAAACTACTTGATGCCCATCGCCTTTTTGAACGTCGCACGGTCCGCGTTGCCTAGCACCTCACTCCCGCGGTCACGCAGCAGGAGCCATGTCTCGCGATGGAGCGTGGCGACGATCGCTTGGTGCTTCTTGTGTTCGGGCGAGTTTTCAGGGTAGCGCTCGCGTAGGGCGATTGCTTTCGCGCGGGCCGAGGCGCGGTCACCTTCCGCCCAGAGCTTGTCGTGGAGTTCCTGCAGACTGCGCAGGCCCTTTGCGCTGATACCGCTTTCGTAGAGCCGCGCGGGGAGCGGTATGTGATGTTTGCGCGGTGGTTCAAGTCGTACCACAAGTTGGACGCCGATCGGTTCGTCCCGCCAATCGGCTCCCGCGACCCAGCGTTCGCCCCCCGCTTCGTAGGCGCCGACGTCCGGCGCTTTGCCGTGGAATTTGTTCTTGATTTCCGCCACGAAACGTCCCGTATCGATCAGCGCCGAATCCGGCGCCGGACGGAGGTCGAACGTGCGATTGGTAAGCGCCTTGTTGGTTGCGCTGGCGAATACGTCGGCCAGGTTGCGAGGCAGGATCACGTTGTGGGACACTCGATCGCTTTCTGGTGTCGGTGTGCCACCGCGATCGGCGACCAGGTACGCGGTGTTGTTCAGCACCAGCGTGTCCTCGTTCTGCATAGGTAATGGGGGATGCGTCGTCCACCACTTCTTCGGCTCAGCCCGTTTCGGAATCACAAGCGAGGCGGTCGAGTTTTTTGCTTGGGGATCGACGAGCACGGTGTTGTGATAAACCCTGTTCTGATTGCCCTTCATGACCATACCTCGGCGACAGTTCCAGACCACGTTGTGGTGGAACGTGAGGCCGCGCGTCTGGTCGTCGCCGCGCATGCCAAGTTCCGTGCTGTCGTGCACCCAATTGTGGTGCGCCACGCTGCCCATGGCGCGAACGCCACCGGTGTGTATCGCGGCAATGTCACGGCAGGTACGCCCAGTGTCGAACACGTGGTTGTACTCGACGGTGTTCGCGCGGCCGCTGTACAGGATGCCGATGTTGCCGACGCCGTAGACCGTGCAGCGGCTCACGATATTGTGGTTGTCCTGCTCCGAACTGCCCTGCATCGAGATGCCCGCGTGCGAAAAGTTGCCGCTCCAGTTCACGTCATGGACGATGCAGTTCTCGATGCGGCAGTGGCTGCCTCTCACGAGCAACCCGCCCAGGTTGCTCAGCGCGATGCTTGTGTCGCGAATTGTATTGTGGTCTCCGGTCACCATCGTGGACGGTTCGGGCAGGCGTTTTCCTTCCGGCGTGCGCTGCTCGAAACGGCGCGAGTAGACGGGAAACTTCAGCCGGCAGCGGTCTACCAGGCAATGGTTGCATCGGTTCAGTCGCAACGTGGCTGCGAAGAAACGGAAGCCGACGACTCGGATGTAGTCGCGCCGGAAGACGTCGATAGCGTACGTTCGACGCTTGACCGCGACTTGGTGCAACTCTGGACTGCGGCCATCGTCGCACCAAAGATAGAGCGTGCCGCTACGTGCGTCGTAGTGCCACTCGGTGGGCGCATCGAGAGCTTCAAGCTTGCCGGACAGGTAGAAGTAGTCGTCGGCCCAAGTCGGCCCGCTATCGGAGCCATCACCCAAGCGTTCGTTGAGTTCATACGTGAACTGGCCGCTGCCCTTTGCGTGCTCTGTCACGTCGCGTGTCCACGTCTTGTACTGGTGTCCCACGTTGAGCGTGGCGAGCGCGCCGGTCCAATCGATCCCCGTTTCGGCAAGTGCATTGCAGACCATGCGATCCTTGCGCGATCCATGCTCGGACCTGGCCCACTTGGTTCGGTCCCAGATCTCCTCGAATCGCATGTTGGGCCAGCGCGCCTCGATCTGCATTACGCCATCCACAAAGACCTGTTCAACGGGGCCGTCGACCGTGGTGCGGTAGATGTTGCCTCTATAATTCGTCCATTTTCCGGTGACCAGATTGGTTCCGTCGAAGATAACTTTCTCGCCCTCGGCTGCCACGAAGCGGATTGGCTTGCCTTCTGTGCCCGAGCGCCGGATGGTGACCGCTTCGCGATACGTGCCACCGCGCACCGTGCAAATGTCGCCTGGGCGCATGATGTCCGCGGCTTTTTGGACAGTGCGGAATGGTCTCTCCCTGGTGCCAGCATCGGTATCGCCGCCGTTGCGTGCAACCCAGTAGTCGGCGCCCAGGGCTGGGGCTGTGTAGATGAGAAGAAGCGTGAGGTAGATCGCGGATTTGAGCGACAAGATCGGCGAAACCGACCGCATCGACAAGCGATTGAAACGCACGGTGTGATCCCAGTTGTAAAGAAGTTCTAAGTCGATGCTTAAACACGCCAAAGAGAGTCTATGGGATACACCCCTTGACTACCATCGAATCAGTGACACAGACTTTGACGTTCCTCTGGAGCGACTCGTTGCTGATGACCCGGCAAACTCCTCGGTTTCAACCAGGAAAAACAGATAATCTATTGCCTCTGGGGATTTAAGGTGTAAACTACATCTTTGTTATCGAGTATTCACGCATTCCGAAACATTCCGCAAGCCGTGGGCGTCCACGGGGTGTTGCAACGCCGTTGCGAGTAGAACAAAATCATTTCGAGAAGCGAGACTTAACGATCGAGAACGGGAGCTATCATGTCTGAAGTCACACCTGACGTCACGAAACTGCATGACGCAGTACTTAACGGGGATGCCAAGACGGCGGTTGAAGTAACAGAAGCAGCGCTTGCCGCAGGAGTCGATCCACAGGATTTGGTGACCGGCCAGATGATCCCGGCGATGGATGAAGTCGGTCGGCGATTCGAGAACAACGAGTACTTCGTTCCCGAGCTGTTGATTGCCGCCCGCGCAATGAAGGGCGCCTTGGATCTGTTGCGGCCGCTATTGGTCGAAAAAGGGATCGAACCGATTGGGCGTGTGGTGATTGGCACGGTCAAAGGTGACCTACACGACATCGGCAAGGGTTTGGTGGCATCGATGCTCGAAGGCGGCGGGTTCGAAGTGATCGACCTGGGCGTGGACGTCCCGCCCGAGAAGTTCGTCTCTCAGGCAAAAGAAAGCGGTGTCGGCATCATCGCCGTGTCGGCATTGTTGACCACGACCATGACGGGAATGAAAGCGGTCGTGGAAGCGGTTCGCGATGCCGGTCTGGAAGAGCAGTGCAAAGTGATGATCGGCGGCGCGCCGGTGACACAGCAATATGCCGATTCCATTGGTGCCGCCGGTTACGCGGGCAACGCTAGCGCTGCCGTTGCGCTGGCCCGTGAACTGAGCGCCTGACGCACGCAGTGGTTCGCATGATTTGGATCACCCTGCGCTCCCTTTGAGAAACACGCTTCGAGATTATCAAGGGACAGCGCAGAGATGTGATGCGGGAGTTGCGTAACGCGTTCACTGTGCTGGACCCGCAATTCTTGCGCTCACCTCGTTTGCCGATGACCCGCTGACCCCTTTTGTCGTCATCGTGTTCTCCGCCATTTCACAAGCAGACATCCTGGAGACAATGTTCGGCCGAATAATTCCAGCCTTCGCGAGCTAAAATCTGTGTCGTCGGAAGCTAAAACACGCTAAACTAGCTCTGGTTTTTCAAGATTAACAGAACGAGGAGTCTCGGAATGTCTTTCTTATATCGACAGATTGGTGTTATTGTGGCATTGATAGGGCTCTCTGCACCTGTCTTTGCGGTTTCGCCGAAGCAGGACGAAACGAAGTTGCCGGAGAACTTGGCGCGTCGCGCCAAGGCGACGGCGTCCTCGGAGTATAGCCGGCGGTACTTGGCCCGCTTTGCAATTGACGGCAAGTTGCCAAGTTCGGGAGGGTCGTCTGATCTGGACAAAGCGTGGTGCGTTGATGGAAGCGTCTCGCGCGGCGGAGCCCAATTCACTCTGGAATGGGAAGAGCCGGTGACCGTTGCGGAGATTCTTTACTACGCCCGCACTGCGTTTTTTGCGAACGAATGCTGGAAAGACTACGAGGTCTATCTCGATCATGCGCAGAAGCCAGTTGCCAGGGGAACGCTTCGCATGGTTCACGGTCCTCAACGCATCGCGCTTCCCACGTCCACGGTGCGAAAGTTGACACTCAAATTTGTCAGTTCTTTTGGAGGCCTTAATCCAGGGGCTTCCGAGATTCAGGTCTTCGCCGCACGGTGTTCCCGGCGCCAGTTGAACGAACTGGCCCAAGCGGCGGCGGCCGCAGCCGGAGGCGCATATGTTGCGACCAACGATGAAACCGACGTCGAGGCGCTGCAGTCGTTGATCACGAAAATGATCCAGGAAAAAGGCAGTGATTATCCACGGGCGACGGTTCACCGGCAACGGCTCGCGTCGCTGGTCGAAGCACGTGATGCTGCGGAAGCATCCAGTGACGGTTCATCGGATGCCGTGCTCGACAAGATCGAAGATGATCTTGCCGCACTTCAACGCGAGGTCCTGCTTTTCGACGTCGACCGGCTGCTGGTGATCAAACGCCACGAGATCAATGCGTCGCACGTTTACACCTATCATTACGAGGGCTTTCGGGCCGGCGGTGGGCTGTACGTGATCTCGCCGCACAATCCGCAAGAGGAGCCGCTTGAACTGGCCGCATCGCCCGAGGGGCAAATCCTCGATTGCGATCTTTCTCACAACGGCCGCGTCGCGTTGTTTAGTTGGCGGCGACGCGAAGGTGAAGGTTATCATCTGTGGACCGTCAACGTCGACGGCACCAACCTGCGGCAGATCACCGACGGCGATTGGCACGACTACAACGCCTGCTGGCTGCCAGATGGGGACATCGCTTTTCTGACAACACGTTCCCCCCAGTTCGCCTACTGCTGGCACGCGCCGGTCGGCGTCCTGCACCGGATGAAGGCCGACGGCTCTGATCTGCGCCAGTTATCGGCCAACTACTTGAACGACTTCACACCGCAGGTTTTGGACGACGGGCGGATCATCTACACGCGGTGGGAATACGTCGACCGACCCGCGATTCCGATCCAGAGCCTGTGGACCATCAATCCCGATGGAACCGGACTATCGGGATATTTTGGCAATCGTGTGATTTCGCCGGGGACATTCATGGAGGCCCGGCAACTTCCGGGCAGCCAGAAGATCATCTGCACCATGACGGGGCACAACGGCCCCACGCGCGGTGCCATTGGCATCATCGACCGTTCCAAAGGCATGAACGCTCAAGCGGCGATCAAGAACATCACGCCCGATGTTTCCATTCCGGCGGTGAACAAGGGCAACGGCAATACGGGCGGTAGCAAACCGTATAGTTGCCCATTGCCGCTGGATGGAAGGCGTTTTCTCGTATCCGCCCAAGGACCGGTCTTGGTGCGGACGCTTGCGGGCCGATGCCAATCGACGGCGCTTGCCGCTCCAAGCGACGGGATGCAGTACTTCTGTGCACAGCCTGTGCGGCGCCGCGACCGGGCTCCAGTCATCCCTTCCATGATTTCGCCCGACAGCGAGCCATACGCCACGATCTTTCTCCAGGACATCTACGATGGCTTGGAGCCGCAGGTCGAACGCGGGGAAGTCACTCGCATTCGCGTGGTGCGAGACATGAAGAAAGCCGTTCGAATCGATCCGAAACTGCGGGCTTTCGGGTTTCAATTTCCCGTGATTTCCTGCGGTGCCACATACGCCGCCAAAGACGTGATCGGCGAGTTGCCGATTGAGGCCGACGGCTCGGCTTACTTCCGCGTACCGGCGGGAAAGAACATTTCCTTCATGGCGTTGGATGCCGAAGGCCGCGCGGTACAGCGAATGCGAAGTTTCACTCACCTCATGCCGGGCGAAGTGCAGGGTTGCGTCGGTTGCCACGAGCATCGCGACCAGGCACCATTGCGCGGTCGCGCGGCCGCTTACGATCAGCCGCCGCGCGATCTCGAACCGCCGGAATGGGGAGCCGGTGGTTTTGACTATACGAAAGTCGTTCAAGTCGTCCTGGATCGTTATTGTGTCGATTGCCACAACCCAGTCGACTCTCCCGGCGGTGTCGATCTGACCGGCGGCAAGACCGATTTCTTTAACGTCTCCTACGATGTGCTGGCCCGTGAGAATCAAGGACGACGCGGCAGCCCTTATGTCAACTGGATTCCTACCTACAATGGCCACGAAGCGAACATCCTCGAAGTCGACCCCAAGACGTGGGGATCACCGCAGAGCGTGTTGGCTGATCTTGTCCTCTCGGGGCATCCGGACAACGACGGCAAGCTGCGAGTGAAGATGGACAACGCGAGTATTCGCCGCATTCTGGCTTGGATCGACCTGAACGTGCCTTACTATGGCACGAGCGAGACCGCGTACCCGGACAACGTCGGCTGCCGTCGATTGTATCCTTCCCAGTTAGACGCCGTGCTGGCCGACGTCGCCAAGCGGCGCTGCGCCAAATGTCATGCCGAGGGGAAGGTTCCTCGCCGCGAGTGGACTCGCATCACCCAGCCCCAGCTCAACCCGTTCCTTCTTGCACCGTTGTCCAAGCAGGCCGGCGGCAGCCAAAAGTGCTCCGCCGCGGTCTTCCAAACCAAAGACGACGCCGACTATCAGGCAATCCTGGCGACGTTCAAACGGATTGAGGCTCAATTGCAAAAGACGCCTCGCATCGACATGCCGGAAGGAGCTCCCTCACCAGAAGTCTGCCGTGAGAGCCGATAGCGCAATGCGAAAAGTGACAGGTCCTTTGGCGGTAGTGTCCTGTTGGTGTGTTGGTCCGAGCCAGACTTCCGAAGTCTTCCCGAACTTCGGAGTCTGCAACTCAAAATTAGGACACTACCCATTTGGCATCGACGTTTACATTTGCAGCCACATACACCAAAATGTAAACAATGTTTGTCCAGTATTGATGCTCGCGCCAATACGCGACTCAGGTGACACGAAGTCCTGCTACGAGATTTGATTCCAAGAGATGCGGACACCTTCAACGATTGTGGATCACGCGCCAGTACGCCCGGAACCGACAGCCACTCGCAATCGAATAAAGGAATGCACTGATGAAGCTCCTCGTAATCACGACAGTTCTCGTTCTTCAACAGTTTGCCGACAGTACATCAGCCGCCGATGTTGACGACGCGCTTGCCTTGGCACGAAAGACGTTGACGTTTGTCGAAAAAGGCGCTCCACGTCCCAAACTGGCGGCGGAACTCGCATCCGTCGAAAAGCGATACGCCGCTGCCCGCAAGAAACAGACGACGAATCTGAAAGAACTCACGCAGGATATTCGCGCCCTGCGGCGACGCATCATCCTCTCGCATCCGGCGCTCGATTTCGACCGGCTGCTGATCAACAAAAGACATCATCCCAAATTCAACCACATGTGCGACCAGTATCTGGGCCGTCACAGTCAACCGAGTGTCGGACTCGTGGTGCTCGATTCGTGGAAGGACGATCCGCAGGCCGAGATCCTGATCAAAGGCAAACTGCCCGCAGGGGAAATCACTCATCCAGACCTGTCCTTCGACGGGAAGCGGGTGTTGTTTGCGTTCTGCGATCACACGGTCGAGGATACGATGCAGCGGCATTTCGTGATCTTCGAAGCAGCGACCGACGGTTCCTGGGTGCGTCAAGTCACCGCCACGAAGTCCGACGCGCTCGAGGGCTGGCAGAACAAGCAGACGGTACTGATCGAGGACTTCGATCCTTGTTACCTGCCCGACGGAGGCTTTGCTTTCGTCTCGACACGTTGCCAGACATTCGGAAGATGTCACGGCACACGCTACACTCCCGTCTACATGCTGTTTCGGGGCGAACTGGACGGAACGGGGATTCGCCAAATCTCGTTTGGCGAGGCCAACGAATGGGACCCCAGCGTCCTGAACGACGGGCGAATCGTTTACACCCGCTGGGATTACATCAATCGCCACGACACGATTTACCAGAGCCTGTGGGTCACCCGGCCCGACGGCACGGCGACCGAGCACTTCTACGGCAACTACACGCGCAACCCATGTATGATCGCCGAAACCCGGGCCATTCCCAGTTCGCACAAGGTGGTCGCCACAGCGACGGCACACCACGGATATACGCACGGATCGACCATCGTCGTCGATCAGCACAAAGGCCGTGACGGCGCCGAGCCGCTGACGCGTGTGACTCCCGAAGTCAGTTTCCCGGAAACGGAGGGTCGCCGTAGCCGTGGCAACGACCGCGGCCGGTTCGTGACCCCCTACGCGATCACCGAAGACCTGTTTCTGGTCGCGTACAAAGAAGACCAACGATACGCCATTTATCTGATCGACACGCTCGGCGGGCGTGAGTTGATCTATCGCGATCCCGCCATCGGCTGTTATTCCCCGATCCCATTGAAACAACGGCTGCGGCCGCCGGCGATTCGTTCATTCGTGGAATCCGAGGAACCAGCGGGAACGTTCTACGTCCAGGACATTTATCAAAGCATTCAATCAATCGAGCCTGGAATTATCAAGAGCTTGCGGATCAACAGGATTTTCGGGCAGCCCACGCGTGCCAAGCCGGCGCTGAGTTTGGCGAGGAACGAGGTCATTAAAGGCATCGTCGGCACTGTGCCGGTGGGCGATGACGGCTCGGTGGCGTTTCGCGCCCCGGCCGGTGTGCCGCTCCAATTTCAGGCCCTGGACGAGAACGGCATGGCGGTGATGACCATGCGCTCGTCGGTGTATCTGCAAGCGGGCGAGGTGACGTCGTGTGTAGGCTGCCACGAGTCGCGCCGATCGACGCCGGCCCGTGCCATTCCGCAGCACGTGCAAATTCACACTCCGAAACCGTCCGCCGGACCTCGCTACGAGGGCGGTTTCAGCTTCGCCCGTTCGGTACAGCCGGTGCTCGACCGTTACTGCATTCGTTGTCACGGGCTGGACTCCAAAATCGCCGGCGACATCAACCTGCTGGGCACTCCGTCGAAGTACAACCTCGCCCATGACGCGCTGACCGGTCGCAAAGGGTTGGTGACGATCGCGTATCGCAACCAGGAGACCGCGTTCAGCAAACCGAAAGACTATTTCGCTCACGCAGGCCGTCTGGCAAAGTTGCTGCTGGACGGACACGAGGGGGTGGAATTGGACCGAGATGGTTTCCAACGCATCGTCGACTGGCTGGATCTGAACGCCCAGTACTACGGCGATTACTCCTGGAACCGTGTGGAACATCGCCGGCCTTCACTCAATGGTGAGCGGGCTCTGCGCGAGCACATCAAGAACGTGTTCGGAGAAGAACTGGCTAAAGAGCCATTCGCCGCACTGGTCAACGTCGCCGCCGAAAGCGAAAGCCGCATCCTCAAAGCGCCGCTGGCGAAGACGGCCGGCGGGTGGGAGCAGATCAAAAGTAACGGCTGGACGAGCACCAGCGATCCGGGCTATCGAAAAATGCGCCGACTGGTCGAAGCGTCTCTTGCTCCACTCGACGCGCAAGACATCGCCGGCACCTGCGGCCGCGACAATTGCGTGTGCGGCGTTTGTTGGTTACGGCAGGTGCGAGCACTCCGAAAACAGTCACTGGCTGAGCTCGAGACTGCTGCTCAGGAATAAGGCCTAGCATTGAAAGGGCATTGTCGATGTCACAGTCAACAAAACGGGCGACGAGGCGAAACTGGAGAACGGCCGCGATTATGGCAGTGGCTTTCGGCATGGTGACCGCGGGCTTCGCGCGGCTAGGAGCCGAGGCCGAGAGCCGCGACGCGGCCGGCTCGACTCCGTCGAAGATCAAAGTTCTCAAAGTCACGGTTGAACCGGATTTCGCCAAGGGATTCGCCGGTTTGGAAAAGCTGATCCGGGCCAAATCGCAACCGCAGCCCATTGCCGAGTCGGTTCGGCCCGACATGTACCCGCAGCGATCGGATCGTGATCCGGTCGACGTCATCGTCCGCCGCACGGAAGCGCTGCTGGCCGATCTGGCAAGGCGGCCCCAAACGCGGGACCTGGCGCCAGAACACAAGGAACTGAAACAACTCAAGACCGCAGCCGAAACGCTGCGCAAACGCGGCGAATCAATCGGGCGCGGCGAGTTCGCCAAGTTCGGCAAGCTCTACCGGAGAATTTCGCTGGCCAATCCGCTGCTGGATTTCGACAAAGTTCTTTTCATCAAGCGGCACAAGAGCCGCGTCAGCCACATGTGCGACCAGTTTCTGGGAAGAAACGCCCGGCCCGGTGGCGGACTCTACGTCCTTTCCGACGTCTTTGGTCCAAGCCCGCGGCTGACCGACGTGCTGGCCGATTCCGTGGTCCAGAACGGGCGTCTCGAGGGCAGCAAGCTCGCCGGCGGATCGTTTCTTTCCCCCGATCTCTCTTTCGATGGCAAGACCATCGTGTTTGCCTATTGCGAGTGCGGCAAAGACAAGAACAAACAGCGTCCCGGCTGGAACC
>CAYFJO010000314.1:0-12892 GCA_964343305.1 uncultured Pirellulaceae bacterium
GCCGACATGTTGGAAAACTTTCTCAGCCAACCACAACGGTTCATTCCGGGCACGAATATGGGGTTTAAGGGATTGCTTCACGAAGACGACCGCAAAGCCGTGATTGAATACCTCAAGACGTTGAAACGATAAAGCGTGGCCGGGGAAGCACAGAGCAAAAAACCGGCACTTGGCTCTGCCGCACTGCGGACAGATTGTCAAGCTGACGGGAGTCCCATTGACCTTGATGAAGTGGTTCAGCCAGACCGTCAATTCTTGTCTCCGGATGCGAGATAGGCCAACAGTTCGAGGAGTTCATCTTTGGTGAGCGTATCGAGCAGTCCCTTGGGCATCATCGAGGTCTTCGACGGCGTGATCTCGTCGACCTGGTCGTGTGGTATGTTTGTCAAACCGGACGGGGAGAGCGCATCGGTGCGGACCAACATCGCCTGGGGCGAGAGGTTGACAATCTCTCCCACGACGACCCTGCCGTCGGTCGTCAGAATCACCGACGCCTGGAACTGGTGGGGAATTGTCTTGCTGGGCTCGATGGTCGCTTCCAGGGTATCGTGGACACTGAACCGCCGGGCGATCCCCGTCAGATCGGGTCCGACCATGCCACCCTCGCCTGCGAATCGATGGCAGCGGATGCACGAGGCGGCGATGTACATCTCGCGGCCCCGCTTCCCGTTATGATCTTGCTGCTGAATCGAGCGCCAGTCGGTTCCGCTCTCCTTGAGCAATTCGGCAACGGTCCACTTCTTGACAAGTGGTCGCGTGACCGTGGGGGCCAACTGCTCGGGCGGTTGGGACAGCTTTTTGAAAAGACCGGCCAGCGCCTGTTTTTCGCCGTCGTTGAAAGTGGCCTCGGCGTCGGCTCGGATGTTGGCGACGAAGCCCTGGACGCTTTGTCCGCCAGTGTAAGAGCGGGCCTTCAGGAACCATTCGAAGTAGCGCCGGCGTTGGGGGATCGTCCAGCCGTTTTTAACGGTTCGCAGAACGGCCGCGTAATGAATCTGCTGGTCCTGCAGCTTCGTCTGCTCCATCAGTGCGAGTGTCTTGGCAATCATGCCGTCCGCTTCGAGGTAGGCCAGCAGCCGGGAGAATTCACGATCCAGTTCCGAATCGCCTGAGGGGTAGTGAGGCAGAATTGTGTCGGCGAGCTGCCGGCGAACCGGATCGTCGGGTGCTCCCAGACGGATGAAACACAGGCCGTAGGCACGCAATAACTCAAGGCGGAGCCCGCGATCGAGCTGTTCCCATTTCAGTCGGCCCAGTGCCGTCAGCAGTTGTCCTTGAACGGGCGCGTCCGAACAACGAGCTAGCGCCACCGCACAGGTCACAAGTCTTTGAGGATCCGTTTCGGCCAGTGCCTGCTGTTGCCAGAGTTTCACAGGCTGATGCTCCAGAGCGATCCGGGCCGCGAAACGAACGAACCGGTCGGCGTGCCCCAGATGCGGCCACGCTGCTTCGACGGCTTGCGGGCCGACTTTGTGGTGATAGCCCTCGAGCGCTCGCCGGATTTCACGTTCGGACGGAAGCTTTCGCACGACGGGTTTCTCCTCGCTGAGCGACGTCGCAACGTAACGAATGCGGTACACGTGCGATTGCAGTCCCCGCCCCCCCGTCACCAGATACAGCGCACCATCTTTGGGGTTGGCCACAATATCCACGACCGGCAGTGGCGCGCGACTGGCGAACAATTCGTACTTGCCCTTGTATGTTGCACCTTCCGGCTCGAGGTGAGCCGTGTAAATCCGGCCGTAACTCCAGTCGCAAAGGAACAGCGCCTCGCGATACGGCGCGGGGAAGTTCGTCTGATAGCCGAACACAACACCCGTCGGCGAGCCAAGCCCCGTTTCCACCACGGGCGGCAAGCTGTCCGGATAGCAGGCCGGCCATTTGCCCGATCCGTTCCGCCAGCCGAACTCGCCCCCGCTGACGACGTGGCAGACACGCGTCGCCCGATACCAAGGCGTATCGACGTCGTATTCCATGTCGGCGTCGAACGCCAGCAGATCGCCCGCGCGGTTGAAGGCGGCATCGTAAGTGTTGCGGAATCCGCTGCAGATCAACTCGATGTGTTTCCCGTCGGGGTCCGTGCGGGCAATCCAGCCCCCCGGCGCCATGATGCTTGCGGCGTGTCCGCGACCGTCACGCATCCGCGGCAGGAGCTGATCTTCGTCCCACCTCTGCGGCACGCGGCTGCTGTCGAACCCGCCGACAGGTAAGCCCGCCATGTTGCCGCACACGAGATACAGCGACTTACCCTCGGGACCCAACACGATCGCATGCGACCCGTGCCCACCACCGGGTCGACCGGGCGGCGTGATTCCCCGCAGCAGTTTGACAGTGTCGAACCGGTCATCCCCGTCAGTATCCTGCACGCGGTACAGCCCGGGGCCTTCCGCGGCCTGACCGTTGACCATGACGTACAGACTCTCCAGCGCGTACAACAGTCCATGCGCCATGCCGACTTCGAGGTCGATCTTCTCGACGTGCGCCCGGTCGTTTGATCCGGTGGCAGGTGGCGTCAGCCGGTACAGCGAGCCGCTCTGATCAGAGGCCAGCAGCCGTCCTTTCTGATCGACCGTCAAACAGATCCACGAGCCCTGCTCACCGTTCGGAACGGCGTAGATCTGCTCCGCGACGAAACCCTTTGGCAAGTTTAATTCGAGACGGGCTTCTTTGACGCGCCCCGTTGCCCGATCTTCACCCTGGGCGGGCCTCACTGCTTGCAAGAGGAGTCCCATCAGTATCAGGTACAAAACTCGTGTGATCATCGTTTCTCCCGGTCGTAAGTCTTGAGGCTCTCCAAATAGGCGATAATATCGGCGAAGTTCTGGAGCGTCATGCCGTTGGCCAAGCCGTTGGGCATGGGTGAGAGGTTACTCGTCTTTTTCAGTTCAATCTCGTTGGCATCAATCGGAACCACTTTGCCTTCGGGAGTGACCAGCTCGATTCTCTCCGGCGTTTGGTTTCTGATCATACCTTGATGGATCAAGCCGCTGGTGGTGACGACAACCACCATCTCGAAGTCGGTGAGAATCCGATTCGAGGGTTCGAGCACGGCGCGGATCAGTTCGCGGCGAGGATACTTGGCCCCGATGCCAAGCAGGTCGGGACCGATGTTCGCCGCTCCGGCTCCGCCCACCACGTGGCATTTTACACAGCCAATTCCCTTGGTATCGGCAAACAGTTGCTGGCCCCGGTTGGGATTGCCGCGGTGATCGGCGGCGTACTTTGCGTAGGCCGCGGGCTCCAATTTCGCTGGGGGGTCTTCTTGCAAGAAAGCGAATTGGTTGTTCGCAGAAAAGACCTTGGCCAGTTCTCGGCGCACGGAAGCGGCCAATTCATTTCGGTTGTGGAGCGTGCGAATGTCGCTGCAGATCGAGTCTCCCAGCGCGACTAGCGTGCTTCGAGAGGCGTTGCGGGTTTCCTTGTTTTCGTCAAGCAACGTGTCCAGGTAGATGGGTAGCGCGCGTTGATCGGGCGCGGCGGCCAGCGCCTTCATCACTTTGAAACGGGTTTCCGAGTCGGCAGTGTCGATGAGCACCGATAGCGCCGACAGCGCGGCCCGCTGGACCGACTTGTCTGGGTCTTGCAGCTTGGGGGTGATTCGAACGGCAACGTCGTCGCCTTGAACTTGGGCGTAGGCCTCGATCGCTTTGGCCCGCAACGGCGCCCGGCGGTCGCTCAACCGTTTTACGATTGCCGCCTTGGCCTCGTCGCTGTGCAAGATAGCGAGCGCATCAAGTGCGATGGCGACCAAGGGGACTGGCGAATCCTCGGCCAGCGCGATCTGCGCCAGTTGCTTGCCGTACGGTTTGGCATCGATCGCCACGACCGCTCGGATCGCCGCTTGCCGCAACGGATTGGCGGTCTTGTTGTCGGTGGCAAGATGCAACAGCGACGGGACGATCTTGGAGTCTTTCAAATCGGTCAGCAAACGAATCGCGTGGAGTCGAACTTCTTGATCGGGATCATCATCGATCATGCGGCGAACCCGAGGCAGTGTTTCGGGCGCCGGGACTTCGCGCAGAGTTTCCAGAGCTGCGATGCGAACCTGTGGCAGGCTTTGCCGCAGACCCGCGTCGATCGCTTCCAACACGACGGCCGTGGCCGCCCACGAATGTTCCTGGGGTCGCGCCGGCTTGCCACCCGCTGCCTTGCCACCCCACCAGCCACCGGTATACGGCGCCGCTTTGCGATGGACCTTGACCAGCGCTTGCAATGCGGCAACACGCTCCGTGGGTTCATTCGTTTCACGAAACCACTGGTTCAGCACATCCACGGCACCGGAATCAAAGACGCCCGCAAGCGTCTGAACAATCGTGTTGCGGGTTTTCGTGTCGGCGGTGCGCAGACGAGGCAGAGCAGGCTGCCAGTTTCCAATCGCCCGGATCGCCTGAATCATCGTGAAACGGGCAACCACGTCCTGCTCGCCAAGCGCCTCATAAAGCGGGTTCGCACTGCTGGCCTGCCCGATGCGCCCCAGTGCGACAGCCGCTTGCATGCGCACCGCGGCGTCAGGGTCTTTTAGTGCATGCTCCAGCTTGGCACTGGCTGCCTTCACGCGGCGGATGCCCAAAGCGCGAGCTGCCTGACCGCGAACTTCGGCGGATGGATCTCGTAGGGCGGCGATCCATTCCGGCGCCGGATCGTAACCTTCCAATTCGTCGATCAACGCGTTCAGCGTCCAGATCGCGTGGACTTTGACCAGCACTCGTGCGTCGGAATCGAGCAACTGAGAGACCGGGCCGACCGCTGCCTTTCCGAAGGCCGCCAGCCGCTGTTGGGCGCGCATCCGTTCGTGATGTGCGGGATGGCCGAGCGAACGGATCTGAGCTTCAAGCGGATCAACGTCCCGGGTACGGCGTGGTTCGAGCGGCACTTCGTCGCCGACGTAGGTCACGCGAAAGAGCCGCCCGAGCTTCTCGGGCTTTCCACCGCCGGCCAGGTTCCAGTCGGCGACATACATGTGCTTGCCATCGGGACTGAAACAAAGGTCGATTGGCCGGAAATCGCCAGACCCATCGCCCAGCATGAAGTCCTCGACCTGGGCCTCGAACGATGCGCCCTTTTTTGTCAACTTGTAGTGCTCGATCTTGCTGTCACCCCAATCGCAGAAAAAGGCGCTGCCCTGGTACTTGGCCGGCCAGGCCGCCTCTCGATAGCAGGCTCCGCCGCAAGCGGTGCCACTGCCGAACTCACCGACCGGCGGCAAGAAGAGATTGCGGTGGGAACGATAATCGTAGGGATAACCATAGTAGCCCGTGGGAACATGGTGAATGATCCGTGTCCACCAACCGAAGTCGTCGTCGTTGTCGAAGGCGAAGATGTTGTCGAATCGATCCAGAGCCACATCCATGTTGTTGCGGATACCACTGCTGACGATCTCCAACTGACTGGCGTCGGGCCGCATCCGAAAAACTCCGCCGCCTTCGAGCGTGATCGTGCTGCCGTCAGCTCCGACGGCCTTGGGCAGGCCTTTGTCGCCCAACGCCACATAGACAAATCCATCAAGACCGAGCCGCATGCCGGTTGGAACATGGTTATTCCGACCGAACAAACCGGGCGCATGGCCAAAACTGTCGGCCAGGCGTTTGCGCACGTCGGCAATGCCGTCTCCGTCGGTATCCTTCAGCATTGTGTAGTGGGGTGCGTTCATGACGTACAGGGCACCCTGATGCCAGACCATGCCAAAGACCGCGGAGAGATTCTCGCAGAAAACGGTCTTGACCGGCGGCCCACCGTTCTTGTCCCAGCGAATCAATACGATGCGGTCGATGGGCTTTGTCGCGGGACCGCGCATGTCCATCGGATCTTCGCCGACAAACAGGTTTCCTTCGTCATCACATGTGACTGCCGATGGATGCTCGATGTCCGGCACTTTGTAAACAAGATCGACCTTGAAATCCGCAGGTACCTGCTGGGCCGGCGACCGGGTTGCCACGAGCAATAAGACCCCGCAAGCCAACAGAGTCCAGGAACGAACAGACGACATCGTTTCACTCCTGCGTAGTTCGCTGGCTTACGGTCACGCGCAGGCGAGCTGGTTTGCCAATCGATAGGGTTTTGGGTTCTTGCGGGGACTTGAGGTAGGCAGCGATCGTAGGCATGTAAAAACGCAGACCCCATTAGACGGTCCAACTGGTCGGCCACTTAACACAGCCCCGACTTCGCGGTATTCGTCTGCTGAAGTTCAGCGATGAAAGGTAAAGGACTAACGTGTAAGCCGCGTTAAACTCAATATAATAGATCCAGTTTGAAATTTCAAACGGTTCGCGGGTGAGCAAATCGGAGCATTGGCAGGCCGCTCCTCTTCAGTCGGTTCGGCGTCGGCCACAAATGGACCTATCGCTACAAGCTAGTTTGGGCCAGTTCGAACTATACATGCTGTGCATTGATCATATTACCAGTATGCATTGGACGGATCACACGGAATAACCAATACTTCCAATGCGTCGACTGGCCCGCATTCTAATCGTCGAATTTCAACCACAATCCCCGGAAAGATCATGACCACAACAACTCACTTCGCTCGTGCAATGACGAGTTGCACGGTGCTGTGCATCGCCACTTCCGTGTTCGCCCAGAACTCGCAAACCACAAAACCGGAAGGGAAAATTATGGCGACCAGTAGCAAGTGCCCGGTGATGGGTGCCAACAGACCCGCGGCAGCCAGACACACGGACGGGGTGATGTCGAATCGTGACTGGTGGCCGAACCAGTTGAACCTGAAGATACTTCATCAGAACTCGCTCAAAGGTAATCCGATGGGTGAAGACTTCAATTACGCCGAGCAGTTCAAGAAGCTCGACCTGGACGCCTTGAAGAAGGACATCAAGGAGTTGATGACAACGTCACAGGAATGGTGGCCGGCCGATTATGGGCACTATGGGCCGCTGTTCATCCGGATGGCTTGGCACAGTGCAGGAACGTATCGCGTCGCCGACGGGCGAGGTGGCGCCAGCTACGGCACACAACGTTTTGCTCCCCTCAACAGTTGGCCTGACAACGCGAACCTTGACAAGGCCCGCCGGTTGCTTTGGCCGATTAAGCAAAAATACGGGAACAAAATCTCGTCGGCCGATCTGATGGTCCTCACTGGCAACGTGGCCCTTGAGTCAATGGGATTCAAGACGTTCGGATTCGCTGGAGGTCGCGAGGACGTCTGGGAGCCACAAGAAGACATTTACTGGGGGCCTGAAAGCGAGTGGCTGGAAGACAAGCGTTATAGCGGCGATCGCGATCTCGAGAATCCGCTCGCTGCCGTTCAGATGGGCTTGATCTACGTCAATCCGGAAGGGCCGAACGGTATCCCAAGTGCGCTGGCCGCAGCCAAGGACATTCGGGAAACGTTCGCCCGCATGGCGATGAATGACGAGGAAACCGTTGCCCTGATTGCCGGCGGCCACACTTTCGGAAAAGCGCATGGTGCCGCCAGTGCGGAACACGTCGGTCCGGAACCCGAGCGAGCCAGCCTCGAAGAGCAAGGCCTCGGCTGGAAAAATACTCTTGGAAAGGGCAATGCCGGCGACACAATCACCAGCGGCCTGGAAGGGGCGTGGACTTCCACGCCAACACAGTGGTCAAACGGCTACTTCGATAATCTGTTTGGCTACGATTGGGATTTAGTGAAGAGTCCGGCCAATGCGTGGCAGTGGGTACCGACGGATCCGTCTGCGGCGACTACGGTGCCGGATGCTCACGATGAGTCGAAGTCTCACGCCCCGATCATGTTCACGACCGACCTCGCGCTGAGGATGGACCCAATCTATGGGAATATTTCAAAGCGATTTCATGAGAACCCGGACGAGTTCGAAGAAGCCTTCGCCAAAGCGTGGTACAAGCTGACACACCGCGACCTGGGGCCCGTCTCACGGTACCTCGGTCCGCTGGTTCCCGAGCCGCAGTTGTGGCAAGATCCTGTACCCGAAGTTGATCATGAATTGATCGGGGAGCAGGACATCGCTGACCTCAAGGGCAAGATCCTCGACTCCGGACTGTCCATTTCGCAACTGGTCTCGACCGCCTGGGCATCCTCTTCAACATTCCGCGGCACTGACAAACGTGGTGGAGCAAACGGAGCACGAATTCGACTCGCGCCGCAGAAGGATTGGGAAGTCAATAACCCGGTCAAACTTGCGAAGGTCTTGGAGACACTGGATAAGATCCAACAGGACTTCAACAGCTTGCAGTCCGGCGGCAAGAGAGTCTCGCTGGCGGATCTGATCGTGCTGGGTGGCTGTGTCGCCGTCGAAGAAGCTGCGAAGAAGGCTGGGCATGACCTGAAGGTTCCATTCTCGCCCGGGCGCACTGACGCGTCGCAGGAGATGACCGACGTGGACTCCTTCGCCGTGCTCGAACCGAAGGCGGATGGGTTTCGCAACTTCCTAGGAAAGCAAATCGATCGACCGGCCGAGGAGTTACTGGTCGATCGAGCACACCTGCTCACGCTCACTGCTCCGGAGATGGCCGTGCTCATCGGCGGCATGCGAGTCCTGAATACGAACTCCGGGGACGGCCCACTTTCCCAACTTGGAGTTTTCACGAAACTACCTGAGACGTTGACCAACGACTTCTTCGTCAACCTGCTGGACATGAGCACCCAGTGGCAAAAATCCCCCGTATGCGAGCACTTTTACGAAGGACGAAATCGCAAGACCGGTGAACTCAAATGGACTGCCAGTTCTGTCGATCTGGTGTTTGGTTCGAACTCGCAACTTCGTGCCATCGCAGAAGTATATGCCAGTGACGACGCTCACCAGAAGTTTGTGAATGACTTTGTGGCGGTCTGGAACAAGGTGATGAATCTTGATCGCTTTGACCTTGATCCAGCTCTGCGAAATGGATCTAAACCTGTGGTGCTCGGTCAACGCTAAAATACATTGACGAAAACAGATCTGAACGGACTTTGTCTAGAACCTGCGGTTGTACTGCAAACCAACTTCTGTGTCGAACAGTTTTTCTTCTCGATCGCGAAGCGGTACGACAGCCGCGATGCTCAACCACGACGATGAACCGATCTTGAAGTGCATTCCAGACGACAGGTTGAGTATGTCCATACGATTGAACGGATTGCCAAGACCGTTGAATGTGTCTGCGTTTTGCATCGTTGTGGTGTAGTGCATTTCGATGAATGGGGCGATGCCGCGCAAGTATTTCGCGCACGGATCTTTGTAGGCCCAGTATCCAAGCGACGCGTCCAGCATCAACAAACTTTGGTCGTGCAGTCGTCGGCCGCCAAGTACGATGCCGACCGGCGACGAAACCGCGTTGCCGTTTGTGTCGAAATCCATCTGAGCAAACGCGTGCATAAACACTCGATCGTTGGGCGTTCGGCTCCAGCCAATGAACGGCTGCAAATGCACCGAGTCGCTTTCGATGATGAACAACGTCAATGCCAGGTTCGTTAACGCCGCGTCTTGAGCGGTTGGCAGAGTGACACCGAGCCCTGTCGACACGGTGTTACAACCGTCTTTCCACAGCAGCCGTTTGAAGGCGAATGAGATATTGCCGAACTCGACCGCCTCGCGTCCGCCAGTGATTGGATCTTGAACCGAGTTCACACCGTCCGCGAAAGGAATGCGCACTTCCGCCGACCACTCACGACAACTGCCAAACGTTCGTTCGATGCCAAACGTGTAACGATCCAGATGCGTGGGCGTTGCGACGGCCCCATCGAGCAGCAGCGCGTTATGGAAATGGTGCATGTTATAAAACACGCGATCCGTCGGTTCCGGCCGATTGTTTTCCGCGATCTTCACGAGCCGGTCGCCACCCGCGATCGGAATCGTGCTAAAGCCGCCGGAAAAGAAACCGCCGCCAAAAAAGAGATCGCCATACATGTTGGGAACGTAAGCAAACGCAAGGCCGCGGCGCGGCGATCGTCGACGCGGCATCTGGCGCGAATCTGGCCGCTCACGGCGATCGCGCGGTGGCCGTACGTCGGGAGCCGGCCGCACCATCGGGGACTCTTGCTCTTTCTTGTCGTCATCCTCTTTGGGTGCCGCTTCTTGCGCGCGAGCAATCGTCGACCCCTGTAACAGCAATGAGGTTACGACAGCAAAAACGAGGTGCGCCCCTCGTCCCAACGTTGACATCTGACCGTGCCTTTCTAATTGATTCTCCGTTGATCGTTATATCGTTCATGTGTGTCTTAGCGATTCAATGGATCTGTGCACGTGCGGGTTGCAACAGATGTTTGCGTTTTATTGAGTCTCAAGTCGATTGATCGTTGCGATTCCCCGGGAGAATCGAGCAATTCGGAATGGCATGTGTTTACGGCCCGCAGCAATTGTCACGATCGGACGACCGAACGATCGTTGGAACATTCCTAACCCGTCGATTCGGAGCGTTCGGAAAAGGCCGCAAGTTCGATTTTTCGAATCGACTCGCCTGTCCGTCGCGACAAGCTGGCAGCTTGTGCCTACGAATAAGACCTCGGAGCGGGCGTGTTACAAACGACATCACAGGCGGTACGGGACTCAAACTCTTCGTTCAGGACCCGGCTAATGCCCCAACTCGCACAAACTCAGGTACGAGGGATTTCTACGATCGAGTCAAACGACATGCCCTATTGAGCGTCCGCGACTTCTTTCACCAAAGCATCCGCATCTTCAAGGAACGACTTTGCATCTCTGTTATTGGGATACTTGTCAACGATCGCTTGCAATTGATCCCGCAGGTCCGTCGCGGGTTTCGTTGCTTTGTCCGGCATGTTGCCTTCGAGGTAGACGTCGCACATGGTTTGCATCGCCAGCACATAGCCTTCGAGAAACCTCACAACCTCAGGGTGTTTTTTGACGAGCGGAAGCAGATCTTGTTCCGCTCGACGCAAACGAATGACCGCTTCGTTCGCGTTACCAAGATTCGAGTATGCCCAGCCGAGGCTCGTTTCCATTTCGGCCCGCGCCGCAATGTAGTTGGTCACGCTGGGATTTTTCCGAACAAGCACGTCGATCGTTTTGAACGCCGCCAAATATCTAGGCAGTGCCTGCTCGAAGTCGTCGGTTCGATTTCGAAACAAGTCCGCATCCAATCGCTGGCAAACCGACAAGCTGTATCGATCGTCCATGCTGCTTTCAGCGGCCAGCTTCTGAAAGCCATCGATGGCGTGGCGAACATGTCGTTCAGCGGTTTCGACATCGCCCGATTCGAGCGCGATGTTCATCAGATTAAAATGCCCGCGGGCCAAGTCTCGTTGAACTGCGGCGTTCGACGGATCGGACTCGATAAGTTTGACGCGAAGCTCTTGGGCGCGGTCGAACTGCACCATCGCGGCCTTCTCGTCACGGTGGCGAATCGCAAGCCCCAGGTTCATGCGGGCGTTGGCCAGCTTGCGTTGGTATTCGTGGTTGTCCCGCGCGAACTCGACGAGTTGCTCACGATACTTGATCGACAATTCGTAGGCAGCGACAGCGTCGTCGGTGCGTTGCAGTTTGTCAAAAGCCGTGCCCATCGCGTTCAGCGTGTCGCCGAGCGCAAGTAAACGCTCTTTGTTTTCGGGTTCTTCGTCGAACAACGATTCAAGCATCGTTTGCGCGAGCCGATACGAATCCAGCGCCGTCTCGGGCGATTCCAACTGTTCGGTGATAAAACCAACGCGAAAATAGGCCAACGCCAGTTCGTCGCGCAACGACGGATCGTCAGCCCGTTGCTGGAGCAGCAACTGGTAGTATTCCAGCGCGCGTTGCAATAATTCCTTCCTCAGCGGTTGCATGCCCGGCTCGCGGAGCAGCCGGTCTTCACTGACGAGCGTGAACAAGTCGTTGACTGCACGCAGCATTTGTCGAAAACTGGCATCAGCTTCGTCAAGCGCGACGGTCAGTTTTTCGTTTTGAGTTCGTTGGATTCGATTACTGACGACTAGCACGATCAGCGCGAACAAAACTGCGATGGCAAGTCCCGCGGCCAACACGGCCTCGATTGGATTGCGGCGGCACCAACGCCAGATTCGTTCGATTCTCCCAACAGGTCGCGATTGAATCGGCTTGCCGTCGAGAAATCGATCGAGTTCTTGTTGCAATGCTCCAGCGGTTTCGAATCGTTTGGCCGGTTCCTTTTCCAGGCACTTCATGCAGATCGTTTGCAAATCGGCCGGAACGCTGGAATTCAAAACGCGCGGCGGTGCCGGTTCGTCAACGATCACTTGCCGAATCGTTTCTCCAACGCTTGCCGCACCAAACGGCGGCCGGCCGGTCAGCATTTCGTACAACATCGCGCCCAAACTGTAAATGTCCGCTGCCGGGCCAATTCTCTTGACGATGCCTGTCGCTTGTTCGGGCGGCATGTAACTCGGCGTGCCGACGATCTGGCCGGTCATCGTCAACTTGCTGTCGAACTCCATGTTCTTCGCCAAACCAAAATCGGTGATTTTCGGCTCGTCGTTTTCATCCAACAGAATGTTTGACGGTTTGAGGTCGCGATGGATGATGCCCTTCTTGTGCGCATAATGCATCGCGGCGGCGATCTTGCTGACCAACTTGGCGGAAATACGTGGACCGAGCGGACCTTTTGCGTCACGCATTCGTTGCGAAAGACTTTGTCCTTCGACATAGCCCATCGAGTAGTAATGCTGGCCTTCGTACTCGCCAACTTCGTGAACGGGAACGATTCCCGGATGATCCAACTTACCGGCCGCTTCGGCTTCGATGTGAAACCGCTCGATCTCGGCCTCGGAAGAAAACTGTGCCGACAAAACCATCTTCAACGCGACCAGCCGATTGAGGCTCTTCTGCCGCGCGATGAAAACGACGCCCATTCCACCGCGCCCGATCTCCGATTGGATTTCGTAATCGTCCGGATGCTTGATCGCCGGCTTCGCTGCAACCTTGACGGTTTCGCCGTGGCTGACCGTGTCGGCTAATCGATCGGCCGTCGAAAAAGGGCCCTCGCCGGATTGGAC
>CAYFJO010000315.1:0-12845 GCA_964343305.1 uncultured Pirellulaceae bacterium
CCCAGGTCGGGGAGCCGCCGTTCTGTCGACGACGAACGAGCAAAAGAACTTGCCCCCATCACAGCGCCCCTTGGATTGCAGCTCGGCGATCCGGCGACATTCGGTAAAGTTTGCGCCACCCGAAATATCGTAACGGACAACATTGATCCTCGTTTGACCCATCTCTAGGGCTATCCTACTCTTTCAACAGCACAGGTTGAAAGTGATTCATGCAGCAAAAGCCGGTTTGGCAAAGCACGTCCGGACCGACCTTTTGTCGCCTAGTATAGATATTGTTTGGACTCGATGAACGATTCGCGCACTCCTAGCGTTCCCACAGAGCCCTATCATGCTTCCGCGAATTCTGACGTGGCAGGGCAGAGCGTCTCCACGCTTGCATCGGTTTTGCAGAGCCTGGATGAAGCACCGCCGCAGGAGCCGGCCGATCAAAAAAAGTCGGAACTTGTCTACGAAAACAAGCTGGTCCAAGTGCGACTAGGCGTCGCCAGCGCGTTGTTTGCCAGCCTGCGAGCCAAACATCCTCCCTCCGCCGCCCATTCACTCCGCGTCGCCTTGGCCTGTTCATCTTGGGCGTTGAACATGAACATCACCGAAGAGGAGCGCGATGAGATCGAAGTCGCCGCCTTACTACATGACATCGGCAAGATTGGCGTCCCCGACTACATCCTCCGCAAGCCCGGAAAGTTGACCGACGAAGAAGCGTCGATCATCGAAGAGCATCGCCAGAGCGGGTTGGAGATTCTGGCCGCTTGCAGTCCGTCGCGCGAGATCCTGGACATTGTCTTCTTCGCCTCGGCCTGGTTTGACGGCAGCCGGCAACGATTCGATCGATGGCGCGATCGCTTGCCATTGGGAGCCCGCATGGTGGCCATCGTCGATGCGTTTGACGCGATGACGACCGACCATGTCTATCGCCGCGCCATGTCACGCGAACGGGCCATGGCCGAATTGTTCGAATGCGCGGGAACCCAGTTTGACCCTGAACTGGTCAAGACATTTTGCGGTTTGATGAGTACCGATCGCGTCAAATTCAACGCCACGGTGGCCAAGCGATGGCTCCAGGAACTTCATCCCGAAGCATCGAACGCCATCTGGTGCCTGGGCCGTTTGTCCGAATCCCAGCGAGATGTTTCAGTCGACGGCTTGTTCCAACAGAAGCTGGTCGACAGCATGCACGACGGAGTGATCTTCGTTGACAGCACGGTCAAAGTGATAGTTTGGAATCGAGCGGCCGAACGATTGACCGGCATTCCCGCCAGCGGCATTCTCCAAAAGCAGTGGGTTCCCAGTCTCGTTGAAATGCGAGACGAAGACGAATCGCAAATCTCGGACGAAGACTGCCCGATCGCCTACTCGATCAAATCCTGTGTTCAAACCATGCGTCGCATGTCGATCTCCGGCCGCGGCAAACAAGCGATCGCGATCGATGTGCACGTGGTTCCTGTCGTGGCGCGAGACGGTGTGGCTCATGGCGCCACCATCCTGCTGCACGATGCGTCCTCGCAAATCAACCTCGAAGAACAAGTCCAAACGCTCAACATCAAGGCCACCAGCGATCCGTTGACGGGCATCGCGAATCGTGCCGAGTTCGATCAAACGCACGAACGGTTTGTCGAAACTCATCTTGAACAGAACTTGCCTTGCGCGTTGATCATTTGCGACTTGGACTTCTTTAAACGCATTAATGACAACTACGGGCATCAAGCGGGCGATGACGCCTTGATCAGCTTCTCGCAAATCCTGAATTCATCGACCCGGACGGGCGACCTGGCTGCCCGCTATGGTGGCGAGGAATTCGTGCTGCTGTGTGCCGATTGTGACAACGCGACCGCGACCGAGCGAGCCGAACAAATTCGCCAACAGTGGAGCCAAACGCCCCACGAAACGCTCGCCGGACGCACCATCACGGCCAGCTTCGGTGTCACGGAACTGCAGGCCGGCGACACACCCGAAACGATGCTGCGTCGTGCCGACCGGGCGTTGCTTCAAGCGAAAGACCTGGGACGCAACACCGTCGTTCAACTCGGTTCAGGAATCACGGAGAAACCGGCGAGCGAAAAGAAGACGGGATGGTTCTCGTGGTTCAAGTCCACACCGTGCGAGGAATTGTTGCAACGCACGTTGATTACGCCAGTTCCGCTCAAGGTTGTGGCGGAAAAGTTGCGTGGCTTCGTCGCCGATCATCACGCCGAGATCACCGCCATCGACGAAGAGCACATCGTCCTCAAGATCGATGGTCAAAACACCGGTATGCTGCGGCGGCAAAACGACCGGCCAGTGCCGTTCCTCTGTGAATTGAAGTTTGATGAGAAGCAGCAGGAGTCGGCCGACAGCGGCGGCAAGTCTTCGCGGACGTTGGTTTTTGTTTCGATCCGCCCGATCCGCAATCGTGACCGGCGTCGCCGCAATGTGGTCGAACGCGCCCGGCAGTTGGTGGCCAGTTTAAAATCCTATCTCATGGCCCAGGACTTCGCGGGATCCAACGCCGTCCGTGGCGACGAGAGCGAAGGCTCCGGCGTTTTTGAAAAGGCAAAAGGATTCCTCAAGCCACTCTTCGGCAACTCCAGCAACGACGACCGATAACACGTCTGCTTGTCGCCTTTCGTGGGACAGGCTTCCAGACTCCCGCGACAAGCTTGAAGCTCTTCCCTCGCGATCTGACACCCAATTGCCGCGCGCAATTTCATGCGTTATGCTGCCCCAACCACAATTGAAAACCCTATTCATTCATTCGTCACATTGCGACAAGAGGAAATAAAATGGCCTACACACTCCCCGAATTGCCCTACGCTCACGATGCCTTGGAGCCGCACATCGACGCGCGAACGATGGAGATCCATCACGGCAAACACCACCAGGCTTACGTCAACAACGTCAACGCCGCGTTGGAAGGCGTCGAGGCGCCGGCCTGCGTCAACGAGTTGATCAGCGATCTGTCGAAGGTTCCCGATGACAAACGCGGCGCGGTCCGCAACAACGGCGGCGGACACGCGAATCACTCTCTCTTTTGGACCGTCATGGGCCCCGGCGCCGGTGGGCAGCCAAGCAGCGATCTAGCCGCCGCCATCGACGCCGAACTGAACGGCTTCGACGCGTTCAAAGAGTCCTTCAGCAAAGCGGCCGCGACTCGATTCGGCAGCGGCTGGGCATGGCTGTACGTCAACGACGGCAAGCTGGCTGTCGGCTCGACAGCCAATCAAGACAGCCCGCTGATGGGCGAAGAGATCGCGGGAATCGGCGGCGTTCCGATCTTGGGACTCGACGTCTGGGAGCACGCCTACTATCTCAACTATCAAAACCGCCGTCCGGATTACATTGCGGCATTCTTCAACGTTATCAATTGGGACACCGTTGCCGAACGGTACGCCAAGGCAAAAGGCTAAGCATCCCATTGCACCACATTTAACGCGAGTCTATCGAGCGATTCAGAGGTTGACGGATGAGGCGATTGATGGACTCTGCGAATCAAGCTTCGTCCAGTCCCAGCGACGCGAATTCCCACTCGTCTGACGATTGCATTGAATCCATGTCGGGCTGGACGTCGAAGCCAAAACCGACACATTGAAGTGATCCCGTACGGAATCGCCCATCCGTTAAGTTTGGCGCGACAATGCCACTTCGCTGTGTGTAAAAATCGCCATGCTTGTCCAGCGCCACTGATTGTTGCGGCTTGGGGAGATACGACAAGCCGGGGTGATAGTGGTGTCCATTGCGTTCCACATGCGTCAGCCCAATCGTGGTGGTCAGGCATAAATCCGATTGAACGGGGACAATGCCCACGGTACACAAATCTTCGCCGGTCATCAGGTATTCGTTTCGCTGCCCGCGATCGTTGTGCAACCACGTCAAACAGGCGTTCAACAGACTTTTGATCGGCCCTTTGCAACTCTTGCTGCTCACGCCGCGATAGCCGACTTCAATCGCCTGCGAATAGGAGTCCAGCGTGCCGTCCGATTCGTCAATGATCACGGCTTTTTGCGCGGCCAGTTCCCGGATTCCGCCGGTGTGTTCCGTAGACAGAGCAATGCTGCGCTCCAGCGGCTGTTCGATGCAAATCGTGTTGGCCCACATCGTTTGCAACTCCGCGGTGGATCGAATCGACTCGATCAAGGTTTGAAAATCGTTGGCCGACTTATATTGCTCGTTGCCGTCCAGCGTCACTTTGTAATCGCCGCCGTGCTGGCGTTCGACGAGTTTCGCGATTTGACGCAATCGCTCCATGTCATGATCCAATTGATTGGAAACTTTGATTTTGAAATACCGCAAACCAGTCTGTTGAATGTACTCTTCCAGCGCTTGTGGGAAGCCGTCGTTCAATCGTTCGCCATCAGGGATGTCGGCGGCGGTCAACGGATCACCCAGGCCGACCGTATGCCGAACGAAGACATGATCCGTCGGACTCGCCGGCAGACACTCGGCGAGATCGATGCCGGCCAGCGTTGTGTGAATGTCTTCCGGAACGATGCCAAACAGGTTGGCCCGCACGGCGTTGAAGAAACTTACGCCCCTTGCCCGGCACATTGCGTCCAGCAAGGCTCGCTCGACCATGCTCACGCCAAAGCTGGCCAGCAGCGGCGTCAATTGCGCCTCGGCGGTACGGCTGTGCACGCGCTCGTAGGCAATCATGAACGCGGGAAAGAAATCGGTTTCCGACAGCAATTCTTCGGCGAATGTTTTCTCCGCCAGTTTGATCACGGCCAGCATATCGTCGATCTGTTGGGAAAACGACTTGCCCGGCGACTTGTCAAACCAGCTTGGCGGCAGGCAATCGCCGCTGTAACCGTCGACAATCTGGCCGCCGGATTCGATCGAAACTTGCATCGTTGCTTGCGGGCACTTGGTCAAACACGCTTTGCCGTAGCGAAAGGGAATCCGCGTCGTGGAATTCAGCAATCCGAGCCGCGTTTGCTTCAACGAGATCTTCATGATGGTGTTGTCGTCAGAAGGGGCTTGTCGTGGAAGTCCTGCTGCGGAGCGCCCAATTACGTGTTGCTCCAGTCATAGTGGCCAGTTTCCAGCCGTCGTTTTCCTTTACCATGCGAAGAGTCCTGGTTTGACCCGAGGGCGGATGCTTGACTACCACCGTGGCAATATCTCCGTTTATCTCTTCGGAAACAATGTCCATCGCGTAGTCGATACTTGCGAATCGCTCGGGGTTCCGCGAGACACCATGCTTCATGAACTCAATGAATTGGTCGCGGCCCGACTTTCCAGCCATTTTGAGTTCTCTAATGATTGGCGACCCAGAGTTGAAAAAGGAGGTCATTGTCGATTGGTAATTACTAGCGAGTCCGTCCCATACTGAGCCAAACTGCTGGGCTTTCAAATTGTTGAAAAAACGCTTGAGCGCGCCACTGGGTGAGTTGTCGATCATGTTGCTCGTTACGAAAACAATGACCACCTCCAAGGCGATTCCAACAAGGATTGCCGCAATCACGATCACCAGTGCTTTCGATCGTTTCTTGCGGCGGCGCGGTCGCCCCGCTGCCGGCTGTCCAAACGATGGCATGGACGGTTGTCCAATTGACATGGGAAAATCTGAGTGCACGTTGCCCATTTGCTCCATCGCGGCCGCATCACCCAGCGGGTCGCCACCAAACAGCGGGTTGCTGGTGCCCATCGGCGCTGGCTGGCCCGGCATCTGCATCGGTGCGGGTTGCTGCGGATATGGCTGTTGGTAAATCGGCTGTTGAGATTGTTGCGGCATCGGCTGCTGAAAGGCCATGGGTTGCGTTGGCGCTTGGGGCATCGGTTGCTGTGGAAACTGAGGCGCAGGTTGTGCTGGAGCTTGCTGCGTGGGTGCTTGTTGCATAGGAGCGGGTTGCGGGGCCGGCTGCACGGGCGCACCGGGAACGACAATCGGAGTCTTGCAGTGAGGACATGCGACTCGTTTTCCAGCATGTTCCGGTTTGCCACCGATGGCTTTTTGACAGTTGGGACAATTGAACTGCAACATGGCAAACCCCGATTGGTTGAAGGTTGGCGACCGCATGTTGTTTACGGTAGCAGGAGCGCGACAATTGGGAAAGCGTTTCCGACACAAAATCCAGACTTCGCTGAGACTTCCGAAGTTTTCTTAAACTTCGGAAGTCTGAATGCGAAAGCGCTACTCCTTGACCATCGACTTGAGATGCTGGATCAACGTCCGCTCGGTCGACGTCTCCAACTGCGTAAGTGATTGAGAGATCGGTGGACCGCCTCCCGTGGCTTTTAACTTTTCGACGTATTGCTGCAACAGTTCATGCCGCTCGACCGTCGACTCCAAGAGCAAGTGCGCCCACAACCAAGATTCCGCATATTCCATTTGCGTCATTTCCGTTGCATCGGTTAATTCTTCCATCCGCTGAAGATCGGGAGTCCATTGGTCCTTGTCATATTTCATCATCAGCAATTCCGCATGCTGCCGATTGACACCTCGCATGCCGCGCGGCACTTCGAAGTATTCAGCCAATCCCTCGTCGAGCCACAGCGGCAAGTTTGGCACGACCGAGTGAAGGTAACCGTGGGCCACTTCGTGACGCAGGTCTTCCGCGACTCGCTCGCCCCAAAATGCGTGCACGGCGAGCGTTGTGTCGGTCTTCACGAAGAACGCCCGCCGGTCCGCGAACTCAGGATAGTGCGTCTGCGTGAATTCGATGTATTCGTTCGATGACTCGAACAAGTAGATATGAATTGGCTCGTCCGACATCGGCGATCTAAGTTTGGCCGCCAGATCACCCCGCAAGGCGACCAGCTCATTGATCAAACGATGACGGCGCGGCAGGTCGAAATCGGAGAAGATGACGAGTTGGTCACGGGTGACGCTGTTCGAAGCGGGAAGCGCGGGACCACGGCTGCGAAACAAACATCCGGGCAAGATTGCGAGAAAGAGAATTGCTATCGAGTGCTGCCGATCCATCCCTGACCTCGGCCAATGACTTTTTTGTTACAAGCCGGGAATTCTAGCAGAAAGTGAAAGCGGCTCGAATGCCAGCTTTATTCACTTAATCTCCCCAAAAAGCAGCTTCCTGGCATTCGAGCGAAACACCTTTTCTTGTACCTCGACGGGCAATTCGAGTTTCTTCTCGAACAACTCGAACTGCGGCACATTTTGACCCGGCGACAGAAAATCCGTGCCGAACATGATGCGATCTTGGTTGCGAATCAAAAACTCGCGCCCGAATTCCAAATTCCGGCTGATCGAATTCGCACCGCTGCCAGCGGACAACTCGCCATAGATATTGGGATACTTCTCCATCAGCCGATCGATCGCTCCACCCGGAACCGTTTTCGATTTTGGATAACCGCCCAGATCGCTTTGCTTGGCATCGCCGGAAATCGACGCCCACCAACCCGGACCGTGGCCAACGAAGTTGCATTTGGGCGAGTGAGCCACCGCTTTTTCCAATCCCGGCAAACCGGCCTCATCCGTGTTGCGTTGATTGTCCAAGTGAAACAACAATGGCATTCCCACTTCACCACATGCCTGGTGAATCCTCAGGTTTCGCGGATCATCCACCGCGATCCCCGGCTTGTGTTCGCCGAATCCCATGGCTCCCGCGTCCTGATACTTTCTCAGCATGTCGATCAATCCCTGCAAACCACCGCGATACGAGGTGCGGGGATCGATCGAGCAAAACGGGACAAGTCGATCGCGGTAGGGCTTTGTTTGGGCGAGCACAAAGTCGCTGGTGAGCGGATAGCTTGACGCTTCGGGATTGACCAGCGGCAACACGACTGCCTGGGAAATGTCTTGCGCGTCCATCCACCGCAACAGGGCCTCGGCCGTCAACACTTCTGTGCTGTTCCAGGTCTGTCCCAAATGCGTATGCATGTCGAAGTAGCGGCCCTTGGGATATTCTGTTGCGGCTCGGCCACTGCAAGTCTTCGCCAGCGACGAGGCAATTCCGGCGGCCAGTAGATTTCGATTGAATTCACGACGGTTGAGAGAGGAGTTGATGTTCATGCATTACGCCATTGGTTGTGATGTTCACTTCGTGGTACGATAGACGCGACGATTGCGGTATTGTAACCGCCGATGAGACAATGTGCATTTTTAGAAACAGTTTTTTCAGGAAGTCGAATGAAATTCGCGATCTGCAACGAGACGTTCAAAGACTGGCCGTTTGAAAAGGCGTTTGCGTACGCCCGTGAGTTGGGTTACACGGGGATCGAATTCGCGCCGTTCACGATCAATCCCAACGCGTATGAGATCTCGGCCGAAAAACGGGCGGAAATTCGCCGCCAGGTCGAAGATGCCGGACTCCAAGCCATCGGATTGCACTGGCTATTGGCGTTTACCGAGGGTTATTACTTGACGTCCCCCGACGCGGACGTGCGCAGGAAAACATCGGAGTACCTGCAAGAGTTGGCTCGACTTTGCCGCGATCTCGGCGGACGGGTCCTCGTGCTGGGGTCGCCGCAACAACGCAATCTGTTGCCCGGCGTTACGATGGACGAAGCGATGGAGAATGCCGCCGATGTGCTGCGTGGTGCAATGGACGTGATGGCGGAGTGTGACGTGGTGCTGGCCGTCGAGCCGTTGGGCCCGATGGAAGGCGACTTTTTGCTGACCGCCGATCTTGGCGTGCAACTGATGAAAATGGTCGACTCGCCGAACTGCCGGTTGCACCTGGATGTGAAGGCGATGTCGAGTGAAAAGAAACCGGTTGGCGACATCATTCGCGATTGCGCCGAATTCATGGAGCATTTCCATGCCAACGATCCCAATTGCCGTGGGCCGGGCATGGGCGACGTCGATTTTGTGCCGATCATGCAAGCGCTGAACGATGTTGATTACCAAGGATGGGTGTCGGTTGAAGTCTTCGATTACGAACCGGGAGTCGAAGCGCTGGCAAGTGAAAGCATTGAGTATCTGAAGAAGTGCTTGGAGCAGGTGGGTTAGTTATTGCAACTTACCACGCCCTTCGATCGGCCAGATATCGACGAGCTTGTCGTCTTGGAAAACGTAGAAGTTGTCGTGCAATACGGACGTGAAATCTACGTAGCCGGGGACCAGCTCCAACCGGTCGCCGATTCTTAGATCCTGGGCCGACTCTTCCAACTTCAGCTTTCCATGTTCGGCCGACAACGCTTCGACAGTCATGTCATCGCGTCCCTTTACCAGCGGCTCGTGAAAATCGGTGTGTACCGTCTTGCGGCCTGAATCGACGATGGCTCGATCTGGCGCGCCGCGACTGACAACGGTGGTCAACACAGTGATCGCGTATTCCAGCGCGGGCACATTCAAACCATAACGATAAAACGCGTCCATAAAGATGCCGCCGCCGGCCTGAAGCTCGGTGATCCCGTCGTGCTCCACGGAAATAAAGTACGAACCTGTCCCGCCGCAGGAAACGATCTCGCACGCAATGCCGGCCTCCGCGATGGCATCTCGCGTGCCGATCAAGACATCCAACGCCGCGTGGATTTTCTCTCGCTTCTCGACCGGGTCTTGGACACGCAACAAATGCCCTTCGTAGCCCATGATGCCGCTGAATTTCAATCCGGGCAGTTCCACGACTTGCTTGGCGAGTTCCACTGATTTCTCCGGCAAGACGCCAACTCGTTCCAAACCAATGTCGACTTCCAAAATAACTCGCAATTGCAAACCAGCTTCGGTCATCACGCGGTTGAACGCCTCGGCTTGCGAGATGTGATCGACGCAGACAACCGGATTTGCCTGGCGGCACAATTCGACTAGCCGCCGGAGTTTCTTCTCTCCGACGATCAGGTTCGCAATCAACATGTCCTGGATGCCGCCCGCGGCCATGACTTCGGCTTCGCCCAACTTGGCACACGTAATGCCGATCGCACCGGCTTGAATTTGCTTGTTGGCGATCATCGGCGATTTGTGGCATTTGCAGTGCGGCCGCCATTGGACTCCCTGGCTGGAGCATGTTTCCGCCATCGATTTAATATTTCGGTCCAGCACATCGAGGTCGATGCATAGCGCCGGAGTGTCGAGATCGTCTTTGGTACAGCCGATTTGTGGTTGAGTCATGAGGCGTTATCCACCGCCAAGAGCGGCTATGAAATGGATTTCAGTGTCGGGAGAAACTTTGGCGTTCAAACCACGTGTCGAAATCGCGTTGTTGATGGAAACTTGCAACGCGGGATTCAAGTCGTCACCGCAACAAAGCCGCTCGGCGCATCCAGGAAACCGTTGATCAAGAGCCTGGACAATCTCGCGGACCGTCACGCCGTCCACTTCAACCGTGGACAAGCCGCTCGTGAGTTCGCGTAGTTGTGAGGGGATGAAGACGGTTGGCATGCGGGCGTCGTGGTTTGATCGGGTGGGATTAACCACACATGTTAGCGTGATCGTCTCCCTTGGTTAAGTACGCGGACCAACCGGGACCATTATGTTTTGTCCATCCAGGTCTCTGCAAAGTGATCTTCGCGGCGCTGTTGCCACACGGGAATGCTCGAAATGGTGTATGCTACCGCAACGACAAAAGCCAGCGTTCCGATCGTGGCAAACATCCACGGATAGTCGTACGTGGCCGCGATCGCACCCAGAATTGGGGCTCCCGCGATCATCCCCAGGTCCAGCATCATCAGCGCCAGTGCGGAACCTGTGCCGCGCACTTCGTGTGGAAACGATTCGATAGTGAGCGATGTCATGGTGTGGAACATCAACGAGTGTCCCGTGCCGGTCACCAGTGCGGGTACGACGATCATCCAGGGCGCACTCTTGTCAACCAGCCAAAAGCAGAACATTCCTGCCGCCATGAACAGCAGGCCCACGAGCAGCACCTTGCGCCGTCCCAGTCGTTCGGGCGTGCGACGAAGCAAGACGCGGACGAGAAAGGCCCAGCCGGCATAACACCAGAAGAATAATCCGATCACGGACACGCCAGGAATGAGCAGCGATTTGTCGTCAATGTACTTGGCGAGAAAGACGAAGGGCGCCGTCATGCACATGCCGAAAACGATGTCGACCAACAAGATCGTTCCAGGCCAGTTTCGCCAGGTTGTCAAAAAAAAGTCTTGCAATCGAACCGATAAATTTGGACTCTTGTTCGTCGGACTGCGCATGAAACACAGCATCGCGGCGGGAACAATGTTGGCAAAACCGGCTGTCAAAAACAGCACGGTGAAATCGTGGCGAGTGCGGTCGTCGGCGCCGAGGATCAAGTCGCCCAGCGCCGGGCCCACTAGCATGCCCATAAATCCACCCGCGCCCAGAATGCCAATCGCCTCCGTGCGACGGTCTTCCGGTGTTGTCTGTGTGATGTACGTCAGACTGCTGGCGAAAACAATCGCACCGCCAAGAACTAAAACGGCCCGCACAAGATAAATCGACGGACCGATGCCGCCTAGCATCAGATTCGCCAAAGAACTGAGTGCGAAAACCAGATAGCCGACGAACCACATTTTCTTCGAGCCGAAGCGATTGATCCACTGACCAAGCCAAGGTCGAAGCAGCAAGCCAAAGATCGCACCCGTTCCCATGATGGCACCGATTTTGTTCAAATCGCCGCCAAGGAAATCGATCCATCGTGCGTAGTGGGCCATCAGGGTGTTCGCGATGACGAAGCACGTTTGACTTGCCATGGCCAGCACGAAATTGCGATCGTAAAGCCGTGAGGACGTCATGTCGTTTGCTGACCGGCGTGATACGGGAGCCCAAAGTATTCGTGAATGAATGCCTTGCGGTCGCCCTCGCATTTGACGTACTCGACCAGCGTGTAGAGTTTCTTTTGATCGCGGAGCAGTTTTTCATCGAGCCGCTGTTGGTCGGTCAGTGCGGCGGGCAATTCGTCGATCACTTCGATGTCGAGCGTCATCACGTCGCCTTCGATCACACCGTACCGATCCAACATGGCCAGCGATGTTTCCAGGCGATGGTCGAAGCGATCTCTGTGATGCAGCCGTTCACGAAGCCAGTCGAGACCAAACGCCTTGACCTGCTCCAACTCGTGTTTCAAAAAATCGTAAACGCGCTCGTAGAACTCGGCGTTCGGGTTGCTCCAATGTTGAAATTCCATCTGCGTCGCCAGATCGGATTGGTCATACAACAGCACACAAACTGACGGCTTCCCGTCGCGCCCCGATCGCCCGATCTCCTGATAATACGATTCCATCGAACCCGGCACGTCCGCATGGATGACCTGCCGGATGTCCTCCTTGTCGATTCCCATGCCGAACGCATTGGTGGCCAGCACGAGATGGTCCGACTCGTACATGAATTTCTCTTGCACGCGTCGACGGTCGCGGCGGTCCAAATCGCCGTGATAAATCAAATGTGGAATGTCCATCTCCCACAACTTCGCGCTGAACCGCTCCAGTGTTTTGATCAACGTAAAGTAGACGATGCCACAGCCGGGATGTTCGTCGCGGATTTGCAGGATCTGTTCCAGTTTGTTGTCGTCTCCCCACGCTTCGTTGACGTCGAGCGAAAGGTTCGGCCGATCGATGCCCTCGTGAAACAACTTGATCTCGTCGTCGTCCAGGCCGAGCTGTTTGACGATGTCCTTTTGAACATCGGGAGTTGCGGTCGCGGTCAACGCGATCGTAGTCGGATTGTCGAGCAATTTGCGGAATTCGAGCAGCCGCGTGTAGTCGGGTCGAAAATCGTGTCCCCATTCGCTGATGCAGTGGGCTTCGTCGACGGCCAGCAAATCGATGCGGCGACGCTTGATCACGTCGACAAAATCCGGTTTGCGAAATCGCTCCGGCGTGACGTACAACAGATCGAATTCGCCGCCGCCAACCGCCGCGTAACGACTTTCGCGCTGTTCGCGCCGCAGGGACGAGTTAATAAACGTTGCTTGAATTCCGCGCGCTCGCAGCGAATCGACCTGGTCCTTCATCAGCGCGATCAGCGGCGAGATGACCAGCGTCAACCCACGTCGTGCATC
>CAYFJO010000316.1:0-12825 GCA_964343305.1 uncultured Pirellulaceae bacterium
CCATCCGCTTGGACGATGACCATTCAAGGTTCGCGCGAACGGCTCCTCGATTCCGTCCTTCCGCACGAAGTCACGCACACGGTTTTTGCCACGCATTTTGGACGGCCGCTTCCCCGATGGGCCGACGAAGGTGCCTGCACGACGGTTGAGCACGTCACGGAACGAAAGAAACAACAGCGATTGTTGATCGAGTTTCTCACCACCAATCGCGGCATCGCGTTTAATCGCATGTTTGCCATGAAGGAATACCCGGCCGACGTGCTGCCGCTGTACGCCCAAGGATTCTCGCTGGCCCGCTATCTCATCTACCAAGGTGGCAAACGAAAATTCGTCAACTACGTGGGCGACGGCATGCGATCGCGTGACTGGTCCGCAAGCACCAACAAACACTACGGCATAAGAAACCTGTCCGACCTCCAAGTCACCTGGTTGAACTGGGTCAAGCAAGGAAGCCCTCAGATCAATGCGCCAACACGCGAATCGGAGGTATTGCTCGTCAGCAATCAGCAACCAACGAATCCACAACCCACCAATCCGCAACCATCGAAACCGGCCGGCACGGTTGCCGTTGTCCCGATCAAGAAACCTCAGTCAACGCAACTCGCCGCGACTGTCACGCGCAAGAGTTGGTACATCCAACAACGCGACATCGCAATGACAGCCAACGCGAAGCCCTCTTCACAAGCTAAACCGCCCGCTGCGTTATTCGCCAAACAAGGCCACTACTCACCGGGTTCCATTCGAGGCATTGCGACGACGCCGACGACGCTCACGCGTCCTCAACCCATTGGACGGCCCAAGCAAACGGTCATCGAGTGGACGCACGTCAAGAATCCAATGCCTAGTACGCGCATCGACACGACTCCGACCCGGTATATCATGCCGTCGCTGCCACTTTACAATTCTTCGATTCTTCCGCGATCCTCGGTCAGCACGTGAAGTCCCACATTTGGATGCAGCGGGTACCGCGGCACGGGACGATAGAGAGTAGGACGGATTGCCTAATCCGTCCGCCATTGGTCGAATTAGGCAATCCGACCTACGCGCGACTAAGCGCCGAGAAAAAAACGCGTCAGGTGAAAGAACAGCGGCGCGGAAAAACACATCGCGTCGATGCGATCGAGCACGCCGGCATGGCCTTGCACCAGTGTACCGTAGTCCTGCACGCCCCGGTCGCGTTTAATGGCGGACATCGTAATCGTTCCGTTGAATCCCATGATGGCGATCACCATCGCCATCAGCGCCGAGCCGTACCAAGTGAAGGGCGTGACGCCGGTCAACCACAGCAACACGCCAAAGACCGCCGTTGTCAAGATTCCGCCAAACAACCCTTCCCAGCTTTTCGTCGCATTGATCGCCGGCGCGACGACATGCCGTCCAAGTAGACGGTCCCAAACATATTGCGCCACTTCGCTTAATTGCACAATCGCCACGAAGTAGATCAACAACCCAGCCTGTTTGTATTCACCTGCTTTCGTCCATAATTCGTAGGTTCCCGTTTCTGCGTTCCACGCCAAAAGTTGCAAATCCAAAATCGCCGGTGCGTGGCTCAACGCATACACGCAGACTAGCAGCGCGAACTGTATCTTCGCCGACCGCTCGAGAAAACGCTTTTGATCATCCGAGAACGCGATCCGCGCCGGAATGACAAGCGATGCGTAAACGGGAATCATGAGCGTATAGAGCCCGTAAAAGTCAAAACCTTCACCCGTGTTCGCGTCGTAATAGCTGCTGCCAAAACCGACGAACACATACTGCAACGGCGTGAACAGAAAAAATGTCCAAAACAGCGCGCGGTGATCCGCCCGCCGCGTCGGCGTCATCGTGATGAATTCCCGCAGCGCCCAGAAAGATACCACGCCAAACAACACGACACAGGCGATGCGTCCCAGAATGATGCCCAACGCCAGAATCAAATAGATAATCAACCAGGCTTTCACGCGCCGGTTGAACGTCTTCACCAGCGCGGGGTCGATCGCTCCTTCGGGCTGGCGCTTCAGAATCCGACCCACGGCATAGGCGATGACCAACACCACCAGCACGGCGATCAGCAGCACAACTGTAGCTTGGTCCAGCATGCGTTAATCAACTTCCTTCAATCGCATCACAGCGTCGCGAGCCCGCTGGAGAAAGTCCACTTTGGGTTCGCCGTTTTCCAGCCAAATCGGTGCGCCAATCGAAATGCTACTTAACAGCGGCACGGGTAAAAACTCACCCCGCGGCAAAACACGATTGAGATTATCGATGTAAACCGGTACCAGTTCCAGATCGGGCCGTTTCTTGCCGATGTAATACAGCCCGCTTTTAAAATCGCCGATCTGGCCGTCCATGCTGCGTCCGCCTTCGGGAAACACGATCAACGAATAAGTATCGCCGATTTCGCGAATCATTGTATCCACGGGACTCTGATGAACCTTGATTCGCATGCGATCGATCAACAGCGCATTGAACAGCCCCGCAACGTAGCGACGAACGGGCCCTTTATCCCAATAATCTTTCGCCGCCACGGGACGAGTCAATGTCCGCACATTTCGCGGCAACGACGCCCACAGCACGAGCGCATCGAGATGGCTCGTGTGGTTGGCAAAGTAGATGCGCTGGCAAGTATCCGGTTGGCAATCGACCCAGCGAATGGTGGCACCGCTGATTAGCTTGGCAACCGCAGCCAGAAAAGGAACCATCAAATTCATGGCCGCCGTGACAGGTTAGTTGAAAGGCATTTCAAGCACTACTTCATCGTATCGCACCGTTGCGGATTTATGTAGTCCGTGGGAATTGAAGGCTGAATGCACCGACAAGCACCAACCTAAATGCAGTCCTGAACGAGAACCCAATGAGACGGACTCATGTCAATGGAATCGCCTGACCGTCGTATGACAACTCCATCTGCGCGGGCAAATCGGCATTGATAGATTCGAAATCGAGATCGTGCGACACGTGGGTAAAATAAGTGTGTTTAGGGTTCAATCTGATCGCAACGGCTACGGCCTCGTCCAAGCCGAAATGGGTCACGTGCGGTTTGCGGCGCAGGGCGTCCAAGATCAAGACGTCCAACCCCTCCAGCAAGGGCCAGCTCTCGTCTGGGATTTCGTTCGTGTCGGTGCAATAGGCGACGTTGCCGATCCGGAAGCCCAAGACATCGAAACGTGGGCCGTGTTTTAATGGGATCGGGAGGATGCGCTGACCAAGGATCGTGATCAGGTCTTTGCCGATCCGCTGAAAGACGAGTCTGGGAACGGCACCTTCGTGGGTCAGTTTTTCGAGATCGACAAAAGCGTAGTCGAACGAACGGCGAATGCGTTGTTCGACGATTTCTTCGCAATACAACGGCACCGCGTGGCCCAGATGAAATGGAAACAGACGGAGGTCATCGAGGCCCATGACGTGGTCGGCGTGGTCGTGGGTATAGAGCACCGCGTGAATGATGCCGATCTTCTCGCGCAGCAGTTGCAGACGCAAATCGGGCGATGTGTCAATCAACAAGTTGCCTTCGGGCAAGCCGAGGACAACGGAGCAGCGGGTTCGCTTGTTGCGAGGATCTTCGCTCTGGCAAACGTCACAGCCACAGCCGATCGCCGGGACACCAACCGAAGTTCCCGTGCCCAGCAGGACTAACTGTCCCTGAATATCGCGGCTAACCAGCGTTTTTTCCACAAGATGGTGATGGATTCGAGTTGCGTAGCAGAGATTGAAACTTGGCAGATTCCCGCAGCCGTGACAAGCGGCCAGTCGCTTGGCGCGAACGGGGTCATGGTTCGAAAAGGGCATCGCCCGGCACGATGCGTCGATCACAAGCGTATTGTAATCAAGAGGTTACAAATCGGGTTGAAGTCGGCTCGCAAGTCCTTACCGAGGGACGAGCGAGATAGAGTCACAAGCATCTGTGCGACCGACTTTCGCCGATCATCGAACATGCTGAGCAATTTTGCCGAAGACCGAGCGAATGTTCTGTTATCGGTCGTGTGGTCGCCGTTGACCCATTACCCAATTGGATATAAGCTACGGCAGGCACGTAGTTTACGCATCTTGAGAACTCGCCTTCATCAAGCCAAATCATCCGCCGGTTTATCGGCATTTTCTAATGGTCTGCCAAATGCCTCGGCAGTAAAACGATGGAAAAACTAGAACGTATTTGGGAAATTGTCAGCGGCTTTTTTAGCAGCCTGCTGCGAGTTGTTGAAAGAACGATCACCGGATTCTTCGGATCGTCCAACGCTCGCATGATCAAACGCATGCACGCCAAGATCGAGGCCATCAACGCACTTGAAGAGAGATGTCAGGAGATGTCGAACGAGGAGTTGAAGGACCAAACTCGTGTCTTCAAAGAGCGATTGGCAGCGGGCGAAATGTTGGACGACATTCTGAATGAGGCATTCGCGGTTTGCCGGGAAGGTGGTGTTCGGTTTCTGGGGATGCGGCACTACGACGTGCAATTGATCGGCGGCATGGTGTTGCACAGCGGTGCGATCGCCGAAATGGTGACGGGCGAAGGCAAGACGCTGGTGGCAACGTTGCCCGCGTATTTGAATGCCCTGGAAGGCAAAGGCGTCCACGTCGTCACGGTCAACGACTACTTGGCCCGACGTGACATGGAATGGATGGCACCGCTTTACATGGGCTTGGGCTTGACGGTCGGCGCAATCCAAAGCGACATGCAAGGAACCGAAGGGACACTTCGCCGCCAGGAAGCGTACGCCTGTGACATCACCTACGGGACGAACAACGAATTTGGTTTCGATTATCTGCGCGACAACATGCGATCGGCCTCTCGCGGCGACAATCGATACGACAAACGCCATCAACAATCGCAAGGTCCGCTGAACTACGCCATCGTCGACGAAGTGGACAACATCCTGATTGACGAAGCACGAACGCCGTTGATCATTTCCGGCCCAGCCGAAAAAGACATTCGCAAGTATTCGGAAGCGAACCGAATCGCGATGAAGTTGAAAAAGGACGAACACTTCAAGGTCAACGAAAAGGACCACACCGCAAGCTTGACCGACGAAGGTGTGAGAGCGGCGGAAAAGGCGGCGGGCGTCGAGAGTTTCTACACCGCCGGCAACATGGAATGGCCGCATTTGATCGACAACGCCCTGAAGGCACACCATCTGTACAAAAAAGACGTCAACTACGTGGTCAAAGAAGGCCGCGTGATCATCGTCGATGAATTCACCGGCCGTTTGATGGATGGACGTCAATGGAGCGACGGACTGCATCAGTCCGTGGAGGCCAAAGAAAGCGTCAAGATCAAAGAAGAAACGCAGACGATGGCCACCATCACGCTGCAGAATTACTTCAAGCTCTATAACAAACTCTGCGGAATGACCGGAACGGCGATGACCGAAGCCAACGAGTTCTGGAAGATTTACAAGCTCGATGTGGTAGCCATTCCGACCAACCGGCCAATGCGACGAGATGAGATGACCGATGTCATCTACAAATCGGAGAAAGAAAAGTACGAGGCCGTCGCCGACGATATCGAGCGGGTCAATAAATTCGACGTCGTCGCGCTGGGCCGTGACGAGATCCTGGGCACGATTGTCAAAGAAGATGACGACACGATCACGATTCAACCCAGCGGCAGCAAAAAGAAGCAAACGATTCCGCTCGAAGAGATCAAAGAAGTTCACCATAAAGGCCGACCTGTGCTGGTCGGGACGGTGTCGATCGAAAAGAGCGAGCGCCTCGCCAAATTGCTCGACCAGCGCGGTATCAAACACGAAGTGCTCAATGCCAAGAATCACAAACGCGAGGCCGAAATCGTTGCCCAAGCCGGTCGTCGCGGAGCCGTAACGATCGCCACCAACATGGCCGGCCGTGGTACTGACATCGTGCTCGGTGGCAACGCGGAAACCATGACTTGGGCCCGGCTGCAAGACACCTACGAAACTCGCCTCGACGTGCCTCAGGAAGAATGGGACGAATTGGTCCACGAGATCGAAACCCTGGAGAACATGAAGGAAGAAGGCGAACTGGTCAAAGAGTTAGGTGGTTTGCATGTGATTGGCACCGAGCGCCACGAAGCTCGCCGCATCGACTTGCAACTTCGCGGCCGAACCGGCCGTCAAGGCGATCCGGGCAGCAGTCGGTTTTTCCTTAGCCTCGAAGATGACTTGATGCGGATCTTCTTCGGCGAGTGGGTGCAGAATTTTCTAACGCGAATGGGATTGGCCGACGGCGAGGCGATCGAAAGCCGCATGATCTCGCGACGTATCGAAGGTGCCCAAAAGAAACGCGAAGAACACAGCTTTGAGATCCGCAAGAACCTGCTCGAATACGACGAAGTGATGGACGAACAGCGGAAGCGAGTCTATGGCTATCGTCAGGCGATCCTCGACGGAACGAACTGCCGTGACTTGATCATCGACATGATTCGCGAACAAGTGGACTACCACGTTGACATGTTCACGGAGCGCGACTTCGGCCCCGATTCGTTCGCCGCCTATGCTGGCAAAACGCTCACTGTGCAACTCGAAGGCCGGCACTTCCGCGGCCTCGATATTCGGAACGCCGAATCCTTCGCCAAAGAAGAAGCCGAACGATTGGCCGAAACGGACATCATCGGCGCAATCGATGAAAACCTGCCCGATGCAAGTGACGAAGAAGCGGGCGACATCGCATCCGAATGGAATTGGGAAGCGCTGGCCAAGTTTGGCAACGCCCGCTGGGATCTCAACCTCCGCGACCGAGACCTGAAGAAAGCGGGCCGCGACCAATGCGCCGAGTTGCTGATTGAAAAGGCGCGCGATGCGATTCAAAAAGTAGATCTCACCGAGGGCAAACCTTATCTGGATGAACAGTACGGTCTGCGCACGACCATCGGTTGGGTGCGTGCCAAATTCGGGCTGGAAATCAACATCGAGGAACTCGCCGCGTTGGAAGTCGACGCGATCAAGGACTTGATCGTCGAACGGGCCGAACAAAACTACGACGAGCGAGAGTCAGAGTATCCTGTCATCGCCGGCTTGTACAAATTCACCAGCGGAACCGGCGGCAGCCGCATCGATCGGGAAGGCTTGGTCAACTGGGCCAAGCAGCGGTTCGAGTCGGAGTTGAGCCTCGACGATTTGAAAAACAAACAACGCGACGAGATCCGAGACGTGCTGATCCAGCACAGTCGCGATCACAGCAAACAGGCTGCAACGACACTTCAGAAGGTCGAAGAAAAGGTCGAGTCGTTATTCGGCGACAATCATCATCAAACGGCAGGCAAAGCGGCCGGCGGCAATGGTGCGTTGTCTTCGCTGTCCGATTGGCTCAAAGAAACGCTTCGGTTTGAACTGTCGACCGACGAAATCGCCAAGCTGGAGGCCGACGAACTGCAGCGTAAATTGGTCAACGCGGTCGAAGATCATTACCACCCCGAAATGCGGCGAATGGAACGGATGCTGCTGCTCGACCTGGTCGACTCGGCTTGGAAAGACCATTTGTATTCGATGGATTATCTGCGCAGCAGCGTCGGCCTGAAAGGCTACGCCCAGATGGACCCCAAGGTCGAGTACAAGCGCGAAGGCATGAAGATGTTCGAAGGGATGTGGACATCGATCGGCGAACGCACGACGGATCTGGTTTTCCACATCCAGCAGCTTGACGAAGGTGTCGTCGGCTCGACCTGGGTCGACACCACCGCCACGCACGAACAAGCCCAATCCACGAGCGAATACGCCGACCAACAAGAAGCCGCGATCCGCAACAGCGGCAACGAAGGCAAGGTCGACACGATCCGAAACAAAGGCCAAAAAGTCGGCCGCAACGATCCATGTCCGTGCCGCAGCGGCAAGAAATACAAAAAGTGTTGCGGACGGCTGCAAGGAAGATAGTAAAACTGTAGGACGGATTGCTAATCCGTCCACCGGCAGTCGGATTAGCAATCCGACCTACAGAGGCGACATTGGGAAAGGACTCCCGTCGATGTCTTATCTACTGAACCTCGTTTATTTGTGCGTCCTCCTCATCGCCTCTCCGTGGCTGTTGTTTTGTGCCATTTGGCAAGGAAAATATCGCGAAGGATTCGCACAGAAGTTTCTCGGCCTGGCACCGCAGCGCCAGGGCGACCGTCCCTGTATTTGGCTGCACGCCGTCAGTGTCGGGGAAGCCAATTTGCTGCAAACCATCGTGCCCCAGATTGAGCGCCGCTTTCCGAACGTCGAATGCGTCATCTCCGTTACGACAAGAACAGCGTTCGATATGGCGACGGAAAAGTATTCATCACACACCGTTTTCTATTGCCCGTTGGATTTCACTTGGGCCGTGGATCGAGCGATGAAGCAGGTGCGGCCCGACATGCTCGTGCTGGTGGAACTAGAATTGTGGCCAAACTTGCTTGGTGCGGCAAAGCGGCACCATGCTTCCACCGCGATCGTCAACGGCCGCTTGAGTGAAAAGAGTTTTCGTGGTTACAGCCGAATTCGCCGCTTCATCCAACCACTGCTCGAATCCATCGACTTGATCGCTGTTCAGAATCAGGCGTACGCGGATCGCTTTCTGCAACTTGGCGCTCGTGCCGACACAGTCCACGTTACCGGCTCGATCAAATTTGACGGCGCATCGACGAACCGCGAAAACTCAAAATCCGCGGAGTTGACCACGCTTGCTGGAATCCAACCGGGCGACATTGTCTTCTTGGCCGGCAGCACGCAGGATCCAGAGGAACAGTTCGCATTCGATACATTTCAACAGTTGCGTGGGCGCTATCCGCAATTGAAATTGATCCTCGTGCCGCGCCATCCACATCGATTTGATGAGGTCGCCAAGCTGCTCGATCAATCCGGCGTCGACTGGCGTCGTCGCACTGATCTACGTAGCACAGGCTGCCAGCCTGTTGGTAAGAATTCGGACAGCCAAGCTGGCTGTGCTACGAGGATCCTACTGGTCGACACCATCGGCGAACTCGGTGCCTGGTGGGCAACGGCGCACATCGGATTTGTTGGCGGTAGCATGGGCTCGCGAGGTGGACAGAACATGATCGAACCGGCTGCCTACGGAGTCGCGACGTCATTTGGTCCGAATACCAAGAATTTTCGTGACGTTGTCGACCTAATGCGAAAACGAGCGGCCGCGGTCATTGTATCGAACGGCGACGAATTGACCACGTTCGTCGAACGTTGTTTGTCCGACCCGGAATACATCGCAGCTTTTGGCCAAAACGCGCAGCGGCTCGTGCAGGATCAAGTGGGGGCGACTAACCGGACGCTCGATCTGTTCGATCCACTGATTCTTTCGGCGATTCAGCGTCACGACGGACACAAAAACGCCGCATAGCTTTCGAAGGCAAGGCACACTTCTCGCCGTTGTCCAATTCCCCTTTCTCTGCCTATAATGTGCCTTTCAATCGCTTAGCCAAATCCAAATATTGAGGAGTATCTCTGTGGCCACTGGCAAATATCTGTTCACGAGCGAATCTGTAAGCATGGGCCATCCCGATAAGCTGGCCGACCAAATTTCCGACGGAATCCTCGACGCTTTGTTTGCTCAGGACCCGTATAGCCGCGTCGCTTGTGAGACCATGGTCACGACCGGCGTTGCAATCGTCGCCGGCGAAATCACGACCAAGGCCGTGGTCGACTATCAACAAGTCATCCGTGACGTGATACGCGAAGTTGGCTACACGGACGACGAAATGGGCATCTGTGCTGATACGTGTGCGGTGATGGTTTCGATCGACAAGCAAAGCCCCGATATCGCTCAGGGCGTCGACGACAACCAGGACAAGGGTAAAGAAATTGGTGCTGGCGACCAGGGCCTGATGTTCGGCTTTGCCTGCGACGACACAGAAGAATTGATGCCGTTGCCGATCGCTCTGTCTCACAAGATCCTCGACCGGCTGAACAAAGCCCGCTTCGATAGAGAAGCCGACTGGCTGCGGCCGGATACCAAGAGCCAGGTGACGATCGAGTACGATGGCGACAAACCAGTTCGTGTCGACACGGTCGTCGTTTCGACACAGCACGCGCCGGAGGTGTCAAATGAAGAGATTCAAAGTTTCATTACCGAAAGAATCGTCAAGCCGTTGTTGCCCACCGATCTGGACACGAGCAGCGTCACGTATCACGTCAATCCGACGGGACGATTTGTCGTGGGCGGCCCACATGGCGACTGTGGTTTGACGGGTCGCAAGATCATCGTCGACACCTACGGCGGTTGGGGAAGACACGGCGGCGGTGCATTTAGCGGCAAGGACCCAACCAAAGTCGATCGCAGTGCCGCTTACATGGCACGGCACGTCGCCAAAAACATCGTTGCCGCTGGGCTCGCCAGTCGCTGCGAAGTACAACTAGCCTACGCGATTGGCGTCACAGACCCCGTCAGCGTTCATGTCGATACGCAAGGCACTGGCAAAGCCGACGACGAACGCATCTGTGAAGTGGTTCGCGACTTTTTCCCGTTGTCGCCCGGCGGGATCATCGACTATTTGGAACTGCGCCGTCCGATCTTCCGCAAGACGGCCGAAGGCGGACACTTCGGTCGTTCCGGTCCAGAATTCACTTGGGAAAAAACCGATCGCGCATCGGAACTAGCAGAAGCCGTGAGTGCTGGCGCTGCCGCTAGTTAACACGCACGAGCCAAGAATCGAAACGCAGACTTATTTGGCAAGCAGTTTGCTCATCTCGTCGACAATGCGGGGAGTCTTCAAGTCCTCGGTCCTGCGAACGAGATGAACGAAATTATCCGCCAGGATTTCGTCCGGGTGAATGATGTACCCGGTGTTGTTGCCAATCTTCTCGAAATACGCCGGAAGTTTCATCGGATCGAACACAATGGGACGACCGTCCCTTTCGACAGCAGACCACTGATCGCCATTTTTCTTCACGATCATCATTCGGAACAGCAAGTACTTAAAAAACGAACCACCTTGCTTGGCATCGTACTCTTTGGCCGACGAATACAGCACGGGCACGGCTTTCGTCAACATTCCCTTGACCTTGAGTTCGATGTAGTAATCAATCGAAGGTGCGTCAGGATTCGTGATCCGGCGATCTCGCAACGACTTTGGCAGCTTGATTTCGTCACACGGATGAAAACCGACGATCGCGTAGAGTTTCGTGCGAAGCTCCGTGTCGTGCCGGCTCAAGATATGAAACAGCTCGTGAATAAGGAGCCTCTCCAACGAGTCCGGCGGTCGTCCTAAAACTTTTTGCGGCAAGACCACGGCGTGGCTTCGACAATAGGCTGCCTCGCCCTCTTCTTTGCCAGTCGTCTTAATCAGCAAAATAGTCTTGGGAAAGGGGATCTGAAATGCATCCATCTTCTTTCGAATGGAATTGACGGCCACAGACACCTTGTCCATTTCATCCTTTTCCCATTCTACAATCTCGCGTGTGATGAACTTAATAAAGTCGTCGTTCGTCACTTCGTCGTTCGTCTTCATCCGAGACTGGCGGTCAAAGTGACTCAGCCGCGAAATGAATGCGTCGTCTTTCGCGAGAATGTCTTTTCCTTCTTGATTGGTTGCAAATCGAACAATTGACTTTCGATGAAGCAAAATGCCGTCTACAGCGAATAGCGGCGTCGGTACCGGGATCAGAAGAAATGCCAGTAGAAGGAATCGCATACTTAAGACCTTGTATCCGCGTTCATCGCCGACTTCGCAATTACAAGTTACTCGACGATGAACAACAGTTCAAACGGATCTCTCTGGAATTGCCCCTAGTCTTCGACTTTCGCAGGGTCGCGTGCGATCCGCCACGCTCCAAGGACGGGCTGGCCTAGCGTCGAGAGACAAGAGCCTGGAACAGCAGATGCTCTTGACTCTCGTCTCTCGACTATTTCATTGAGCGCCAAGGATCGAGGGCCTAGAGAAAGAACCCAATTGGCTCTCGACACTCCGCCCTCGATCCTCGACTGACTCAGTACCCCACCAAGGAATCCGAACATCCTACAAAAACGTCGGGGAAAACAACTAGTCTCGAAAGCGTGGGTGCAACAGTGGGTGCGATGAATGTGGATTTGGAGCAAATTGCAGCTGATCTGCGCGGGTGTTTGACGGTCGAACAGTGTCGTCGTTTGGCTGAATTACTCTTGGGTGAAAAGAGCGATGAACATGCGTCGAAGTGAGCAATCGCAAAACGCCCAATACAATGTATGCTTGGACGAACAGCCATTTGTCGTTGATCGGACGACGCCACAGGTTAATCAGCGCGTCGCTGCAATGGATCGAAACGGGAAATCGGGATCTAGAACCAACCGAAGCGAGCGGCGACATGGCGCGGGCGATCTTGCGATGGATTCGGACTGAGTTGCTGGTTGCTGGTCAACGCGCCGTCGAAGACTTTAGAACTGGCTTGACCAAGATTGATCGCAGCGATGACGAAATGGTCGGCGAGTTGATTGGCATGTGCCTCGCACGACATCTCGGAGGATTTCGACTGAATGAATCAAACATCGAGGAATTACTTGTTGGTTGCTGGTCGTTCATTTAGAAGAGTAAAAGCTCGGGAATTCGTGTCTGCGTCTTTCCATTCATAGCCCACGATGCTGCAATTGCACTACAATCGCCTGAGGGCTTTTCATTGGCCGCTTAAGCCACGATTCTCGTTGCTGGTGTTTACCCAGACGCGTCCACGGAGAACCGCTACGACCGCCCATCTTTTGTGGTGGCTCTACCTGAACTATCGCCTAAACCTGAAAGGTCTCAAGGCGCCGTCGAACCTCAAAAGGCTTGAGTTCCATCACTGTGCTTTAACAGATGCGGATCTGACATACCTCAAGCAGTTGACCGACCCGGAGACGCTCAGATTCGGCGGCAGCTATTGGGGCGGAGATTGCAGGTCGTCCCCTTTCCCCCAACTATCTTGTGCGATGATATAATTGCGAACAGTTCAA
>CAYFJO010000317.1:0-12820 GCA_964343305.1 uncultured Pirellulaceae bacterium
TCCACGGCCAGGGTCGGCATCGTTACTGTTTGCTTCATCCATTTGCGGCTCGTTCATTCGACTGGGAGAAATCCGTTTCAGAAACCAGAAATCGACAAAATCAATATAACCCTTTTGTCGCTAAATGCAGCACCTAACGGTCGATCGTCTGTTTGGCGAATGGCCAATCACCACCCAGCGCCGCCCATTGCACGGCGTAACCTGCGATGCCACCGTAGCCAACGTCCGGGCCACCACGCTCGACGAAGTATCCGGCCGGATGGACGAACTCGTCGCTGGTCAACAGACGCCGTGCATAGGCTTCAGCCTTGTCGGCAAATTCCGCGTCTTCCAAAGCCCGACTGACATGCCAGATGGCAGCCACACCGAACATATCCAACTTGATTTCTTCGCGTTTCACGTCCCAATCGAGCAGTCGCTCGCCCATCTTCTTCAACGCGACTTCGTACGCGTCGCGCACGTGATTCGGCAGCACGTCTTTAACTCGGGCGTAGGGATATGCAAATGTAATCAAAGTCGGCGAGAGCCAATCAGCACGGTTGCCACCTTTCGTGGGTTCAAATTCCAATTGTTGGTCGAGCATCATGATCGACACGGCACAGTGCACGAATGCACGAAGTTTGAGTGCCTTCGCCGCCACTTTCTCGCGATAAGGGTTGCCAGCGAATTCCCACGTCGCCAGCCACGACAGCGGCCCAGGCCAGATTGGCGGCACCATAATTTGTTCGCCGCCTTCGATGGCGGACAATTCGAACAATCGCGGCGGCGCACTAACGGACGGATAACCGCGCTTGGTGCCGATCACCGGCTGGACGTCCAGCGACAGCATCCAATTGCGATACAATTCTTCCATGTCATTGAATTTCGCCGGCATGGTGATTGGCTCGGTGACGCCATGATCGAAATCGGCCGCTTTGAGCGTTGCCATAAACTCGCGCAATGTCCGCTGATATGCATGATGTTGAGGCAACTTCGCCGGCATAGCCTTCTCGTCATCGGCACGCGCCGATACGGCGAACGAGACAATCGTTGCTATACAAATGATAGACCGTATCATTTCAGTTCCTTTGGCTGTGCAAGTCTTTGCGAACGGTTTCATTCTGCACTCGATCGCAACGCCTTCGACGTCGTTATGTGCCAACGAACCTTGAGTTCGTGTCGTTTAGCGTGGCTCGTGGGCGGCAGAAGATCGATGAGCACGTTCTGACACGTTGCGGCGGAACCGTACCCATCCAGCCACTCGGCTTTGGATAACTTCACCCGCTGGGGATCATCAAAGGTGATCTCGACCGCGCCGCCAAAACGGAAAGCTCGCACGGCCGTAACGTCCTGCACGAGTTCAGCCGTCGCTGCTATCCATTTTGATTTCTGTTGAAATTCGATTTGTGTTACGGGCTGTGAGCGCTGCCGACGTTGTTCGCGCAGAAAGATCGGAACAACCTCGTACAATTCGGTGATGTCGTCTTTTCCATCACTGCTGACCTTGGTTTCGACCGTCAAGCCGGTCTTGTCCAGTGCGAATCGGCGAGCGTAAACAATCTCCCCATTCAGCACTTTGCCTTGCAATATGTTCTCATTCGGAAGGGTGCCAGCGACCTTGACTTCTGCTCGATCGGTTTGAATCTGAATATCCGGTTTGGGATCGCGAATGCGACAGGATGAAAAAATGCCCCCTTTCGAAGTGATGCCACTAACGGCGTGACTTGGCCACTGGCGCCATTCTTCCCACCGATCCCAATTTGATCCTTGAATGCCGCGCCGGCGTCCTAGAATCACTGAGCCCGTTTTCGGTGTCCAAAACGCCGATAACGCCCCACCGCCGAATCCATACGGGCGCTTCCACTCGCGATGTCCTTCGCCAACGCGGCCGGTGTGCAGGATGACCCCAAAATCGTCAAACTTCGACACGATCAATGCATCGCCGAAATTACGGATAAAATTCTCGGTCCGCTGCATTGGCAAGAGGAGCGAGTCGGATTGTTCAGACTTCAATTTTTCCAGCCGCGCGAAAAACGATTCCGCCTGCGGTTCGATTAATGTGGAGAGAAAGCCAAAGCCTGTCCAGTGCCGTTCGGACCAAGGTTGCAACGTCCACTCTTCGTGCGCGGCATTCTGTGCGCGAGCAAGCGCACCGTTCAGTTGACCAATTCGCCGGCTCGGCCCACCGTTAATCAATCCGTCGGTCGGTTGCGTGATGGCACACAGCGCTTCGTCCGTCACGAGAGCTGCGGCAACATTCCGATTTTCCCAGTTCCATTGATCGTGAGGAGCGTCGGCCGACGTCCGGGAGCTCATGTGTGTCGGGCTGAACACGTTGCCATCGGGTTCGGGAAGCGACACGTGTGCGCGTAGCCGATACGCCTCTTCGATCGCCCGGCGGGCAAAAGGCCAATCGCTGATGGTCGCCGCCCACGCAGCAAAATACAGACTGATGCCGTTGTACGACACGTCGTAACAACCTCCGTCCACGAAATATCCCGCAGGATGAAAAAATCGTTCGTCCGTAAACAGCGGCTTCGAATAGGCAGTCGCGATCCGCTGCACCTGCGCGTCTTCCGGAAAAACATTGAGCGCATAACTCAAGCTGACGGGAGCGAATAAATCCATGTCCGTCATCGAACCCCTGGGTCCCCAGTCGGTCATCCGCAAGATTAGCTTTTTCAGTCCTGCTTCGTATGCGGTCTGGACTTCTGCGGGTAGCACATCGCGGACCTTTAGATAGTTGTAAGTCAACCAGATCAACGTGCCACCGAGAAAGTCCGAACGATTCGCCTTGCCGTCTCCCTGTTCATGCAGTCGGTCGTGCATCATCAGATCAATCGCCGAAGAGATAAACACGCGCCTTTTAAGTGCCGTCGATCCGGCATACGGATTTCCAGAAGTCTTCCAACTCAGAATCCAAGCGGCCGTTTCGGCATGTGATGCCGGCGTTAGAACCTGGTCACCGCTTTCGATCGCTGGCAACGTGAAAGCGTCGGCTGGCGCCACGATGATCTTCAGATACGGCCAACCGTAAGGAAACACGCTCACCCAATCTCTGTATTTCTGCGCGTCGCTTAGCTGTCCCTTTGAAACCTCGAACTTCTTCACTTCGAGGGCAAAATCAGCCAACCGTAGCGTTGCCAAGTAGCTGTGAAGCGATTTCTGGTATGCGTGCTGTTGCGGCAACTCAGCACTTTGGGCTACGGCAGCCAGAGCGATGAACACGAGTAACGTTCTTCCTAATCCATGTGACATTCGCGTTCTCCGTGACGAGCATGTGGCTTCCTAGATTCGTCGCTGTTACGATGGCTGTTTTACCATACTTGAATCACTATGTCGCACCACGCCACAAAGTTGAAAGGACTACGATGAATCGTCCACTGACCGTGCTACACCTTGTAGGTTGCATGCGGCGCATACAACATACAACAGCAACTGAAGATCTGAGCTAGCCCGTCAAACGCAAAGCACACGTTCATGCCCACTGCAAACTGGAAGACGCAATCCTACAACCTGATTCAAAGTTTATTGTTCGCCAATCCGCACCGCGTGATTCGCTTCCTTGTCCGCGATGAGGACGGTAACTTGCAGGACCGAACCGAGCGCTCTGCGACGGTGCGTCGGATCTATGAGACCGAAGCACCAACGGAACGCACCTGTCTGCAAACGATCCAATGCGTCCAGCACATGCTGATCCCGTCCGGCGGTCGCCACGTTGAGGAGTTGCACATCCACCCCGATGCCGAGGAACTGGTCATCGTCATGCGTGGTGAGGGAACGGCGATCATTGGCGACCAGAGTTTACCCATAAAACCTGAAGATGTTCTATATATCCCGCCTAACACCGAACACGAAATTCGCAATACGAGTGACGATCTGCTTGGCGTTCTCTTTCTGGCCGCGCCCGTTGGAGAGGGAATAAAACGTCTAATTGCCAATCAAAAGGAGCGGACCCAGGATGATCCAAAATGACAGTTTGCGATCGGCCAAACAGATTGTCGTTTGTGGCGATCACCTTGGCCTTTGCAGGCTCATGAAATTGGGCGCAACATCGGGCAGCTTCAATTTGCCGACTTCCGCATTGAACTTGTCCCGCATGTCGGCCTCTCTTTCTCCCAATGACGACGTCAAACGACTTGCCGCCGGTTATCGCAGTGCAATCAGCCGCTGCTAACTTGGCGGCATCGGTGGCAACTCCCGAGCGGTCGCAATACTCGAAGGGTATCGGGCGCGATTGGCCTTGAGCCAACCGATGAGTTCCTCGGCAAGGGCGCTGGCAATTTCCGGGTGAGTGCCAACGAGGTTTTTTCGCTCGCCAATGTCGTCGTTGAGATCAAACAGTTCCCAACGTTGATTCGCGTAAAAGTAGATCAGCTTCCACTGGCCTTTCCGGATCGTCGACTCCGGCCCGCTGTGCACCCAGAAGTTAGGCTCGTGCCAGATGAAGCGATCGGGACGCGTTTGATCGGCCTTGCCAGTGAGCAGGTCCGTGATGTCGAAGCCGTCGAGCAGTTCGGGGCGCGGGTGCTGGAGGTCGGTCAAAGCCAGCAATGTCGGCATCCAATCGTGGTGGATGAACGGACGATGCTCGACGCGACCAGGCGCCAGATGTAGCTCTTTCTGCGGCGGATATTCGCGATCCTGCGCACCCCATGCAGCCAGCGTCGGCACCCGGTGGCCGCCTTCGTAGGCATCATTCTTGCCGTAGTGAAGTGGCCAGTTCGCCGTCTCCAAATCGCGGCCGTAGGGCGAATCGGCCTTTCTACCGGAAAGCCCGCCGTTGTCGGCCGTCCAGATGATAAGCGTGTTCTTTCCGATCCCTAATGCTTCCAAATGATCCAGCACATCTCCCAGGCTCTTGTCCGCGCCTTCAACCAAGGTAGCGTAGGCGCGGGCCTGTCCTTGCAGATCGGGGTAGTTTGCGCTGAAACGCTTGTCTTCCAGAATCGGCGTGTGGACGGCGTAGTGGGACAGGTAGAGGAAGAACGGTTTGCCGTCACGATGGGCCTGGGTGATTTCCGCTTTAGCTTCCAGCGTCAACGCTTCGCTGAGATGGACATCTTCTCCATCGCGCTTCACATGGTAGCGATCACTACCGTTGCCAATGGGCGAACCGCTGTGAGTGGCATAGTGTTTACGATCGAAACCCAGGTTCAAAGGGTCCGCCCCAAACGATTTGGCACTGCCAAAGTGCGCCTTGCCAATACAAATCGTGCGGTAACCGGCCGACTGAAGTAAAGCCGGCAGCAACACGTCGCCCTGCTGGATTCCTTGGTTGTCTTGCATGGCCGAACGCATGACCTTGGTGCTCTTGCCGGGCGTACCCGTGATGAACGTTGTTCCATGGCGCACGGGGTGCTGGCCGGTCAAAATCGAAATCCGCGAAGCCGAACAGACACTGCACGCGGTATAGGCACAGGTAAACTTCACGCCCCGTGCCGCTAGCCTTTCCATATTGGGAGTGCGAAAGCGGTCATTGAACTTAGTTCGTTCCTTCCAAAAAGACACGGAGGTGTCCTGCCACCCATAATCGTCGGTGATAAAGAACACAATATTCGGTCGCTCGGAACCGATCGCCACCGACACACTTGGCAGCAACAGGGCAAACGCAATCGGGAGTAATTTCATTTGAACGATCATAAAGTGGTGTATAACAGTATGAATGCGAGAAGGGTCGCCGTGAACTGGGCAGGATCCGGAACGCATTGATTAAGTCTTATCATTGGCCGTCTCGACCGGCGTTTCGATAGTGCCCTCCTCGACATCACGAACCAACTTGACCTCGTGCCAAGCGCCGTCCTTCCATGGAATGCCACCGGTGTTGGTTCTTGTAATCGCAGAATCACCATTCGACTTCGCTTTCGATATTCACGATGCCAGTTCATCGCGCCGATCGTGAAATTCACGTGCTAAAGCACAATTGTCCGCCAGCAAACTGTCCAGCTTTTGCTTGATTTCGCTGTTGTCGCCGGCTTGGTAGTCCTGCAATCGTTCGCCGTAATCGGCGAGGCGATAGAGAAAGTCACCGATGGCTTCCGCCGAGACTTCGGAAACGTTTTTGCCGTAGCCTAATTGCTGAAGTTGGTATCCATTCAACTGCTGTTCGAACTGGCCCTTCATGGGCAAGGCCAGATATGGCTTGCCGAGATACAGTGCTTCGCTGATCAACGTAAAACCTGCGGTGGCAACGACCGCTTTGGCAGAGGCCAGATCGTTCAGAAAACCTTCTTTGCTGAACGGCTTGAAAGTTAATACGCCGTCACAGTCTTCGCGATCGTAACCATAGACGAGGAACGATTCGCGGTGGAAGTCCTTTAGTTCATCCAAGAGCGTTTCAAAGCCGCTCGTCACGTAAACAAGGATGTGATCACCTTGTTCCGGTCGCTGTTCGAGAACTTCGTGTCGCAGGATCGGTGGAAACAAAAACGTCCGCTGATTACGCGTCTCACCAAAAAAGAAGGTGGTCACCAGCGATACGTCCGGCCGGGGAACCATCGCGCGAATGATGGTCTTGGTCATACGGCTTTCCATCATTCGCCCCGGTGGACAGTCGTATTCGAGGTATCGCATTCGGTGCTGGTTGTCGATGGTTACCAGCGGTATTTCATAGTGGTTCGCCAAGTAAGCCGTCATCGGCTCAAAGTCTGTGATCACGCAATCGGGTCGAAACGTTTTGAACAGCTTATGTCGCAACTCCTGAAGTTTCTCGTAACCTTCGTGCAGACGCTTCAGATTCTCGGTGAACGTTTTCACGATCGAGACTTTGTTGTCTTGACTGGCGATGCACAACCCTTCGGTTTCGAACACGTCGAATTCATCCTTTAAATTGCGATAACCGCGGTCGTAACTCACTAGGTGGAGTGTGTGTCCGCGGGAGCGCAGATGAATCGCCATTTCGCGCGCTCGCGAAGAATGCCCCGATCCTTCGCCGGAAAGCCCGTACACAATTCTGGCCATTTGTCTTTCCTTTCATAGAAAGCCGCAATGAGCGAGCATTGGCGAGTCAATAGAATTTGCGATCACAGTTGCTTCAACCAAAGAGGCCGATTCGCCTGCTGCCGCTTTTGGTAGTTTTGCTTGGCAAGAGACCATTGTCGTCAGCAGGACAAATCTGACAATCGGTGAAAAAAACAATTTTGAACAACTGCGACTTGACCGTTCGTGTCAGGTCACAAACCTCTGGCACTGCGAACATCGCGGCTTCTTTGACTTGCTGCGCCATTTAATCCAACCAGAGAAAAACTTGACTACTTCGATAAGAAGTGTGGCATCTCGTGTGACCCCGTCAAAGAATTTCAAGGTGACGATCTCGAGCGGCGCGCTGAGCAGCTCCCAAATGCCTACGTCGGAAAAACCGCCCTTACGTCCCCAAATAGACCAAAAGCAAATCCGCACAGCGTTGACGAGTTGGCGGCGTTCTACTTTGTCACGCTGACCCGATAGTCGAAGTACTCGGCCGGATCGGTCTGGTTTAGGTATTCCTCGATGTTCGTGTAGCCGTCGTTGTCCGGGTCGAGACGACTGTCACCCGCGTCGTTCGGCTTCAGGCCGTGAGTCTTCTCCCAGGTGTCCGGCATGCCGTCACGGTCACGATCGACGGCAGCGGTGCCCGGTGCCAGCTTGGGCCAGCCGCCGACTTCAGCAGCCGCACGGATGATCTTGCCCGTCCCCGCGCGGACGTCCTGGATCAAGCGACGGTCGACGGCATCCCGTTGCGGCTTGCTGGCTCCGGCTTCGTCCAGGACGCGCCCAAGAGCTACTTCGGCCGGGTCCGTGGTCACTTTGCGGAACGCGAACTCCTTGGCTGCCCTGGTGAACTTGGCCTTCTCATGGTAGTTGGCGAACACGGCCCAGCCCTTATCGACGCCGTCGAGGACGCCGTTGTTGGTCGCATCGAACAGGTTGCCGGACTGGTAGATCGTGGCCTGATCGCCTCCGCGGTAAATCGTGCCGGCTCCCTGGGGGCCGCGAATCCAGTAGTTGTTGATGCAGTTCAACCGCAGACGCCCGACGTTCTCCGGACCCCAACGGTCGGGATACAGCTTGTGCCAGTTGGTGCCCCCGTGACCATCACCGCCGTTGTAGACGACGTTGTTGCGCCAGTCGCAGTGGTTGGCCCGGTCGCGGTAGCTCCCGGCGAACGGGTTGCGGCTGCGGTTGTGAGCGTACAGGTTGTGATGGAAGCTCATATGGCACTCGACGCTCGGCCGCAGCAAAGAGCCGCAGTTGTGTGTCGTGACGCCCTCGCTGACGATCGACCATTGAACCGTCACGTTGTCGACGGACCCGGTGACCGAGAGCACTTCGTCGGTGCCCCACGAAGCCGAGACGTGGTCCAGAATGATGTCGCTGGCGACCGGCCGATCCGGATTTTTCTTGTCCGGAGGGCAGTAGATGCTCACCGCATCCACTTGGCCTGGGGCGCCTGCCTGCTCGCCGAGGCGGCAGCGGATGTACCGCACGATGAGGTGGTTGGCTTGAGGTATCAACGATCCATTCTTCAGCGTGATTCCGCCGCCCGGCGTCGTCTGGCCGACGATCGTGCAATAGGGATTGCGGATCGAAAGCGACCCACCCAGATCAATCGTTCCGCCGACGGCGAAGACCACAATTCGCGGGCCTTTCGCCTCGACCGCCTCGCGCAGACTCCCTGGCCCGCGACCGTTCAGATTGCTGACGACGTACACTTTTCCGCCGCGTCCGCCGCGGCTGAACATGCCGAACCCCTCGGCCCCAGGAAACGCCGGCAGCCGTTTGCTCCCGGCGGTTTCGTCGCCGGCAACGGCCGGCAGATGGAGAACCACCGTCAGAAAGGCAGCCGCTCCCAAGCTCAGGATGCGATGACCTTCACACAAACGACTCGGGACAGGACGCGTTGCGGCGTTCATTGGCTCACCTCTGCGTGATCTTTCAAGAGATTCCGGGATCCGCGGCGCCTTCACGAGAAGGTTTGACCCACGCGTCACGATCTTGATGCTTGACCGGACGCACGAATTCGACAGCAGGTAACCGTCACATGACTATCGATTCCTTTGGCTTGATGAACAACGTCTCGGTGCGCATGCAAATCTAGCCCGAAGCTCCCCCAATTAGAACGGACAGCCAGCGGTGGAACAAGAGTCTGATAAAGGCTTGCTGGGCCAATCGCACTGGCTGGAAGATCCGCAGTGTGGACGTGCGAGCGGCGCGGCGGCCTCCGCGCTGATCCTGGTCGAAATCGGCTTCGACGTGATCAACCCGATCCAGCCCGAATGCATGGACCCGATAGAAATCAAACGGCGCTGGGGCGAGAGGATCACCTTGCACGGGTGCATCAGTATTCAGCGCACCTTGCCGTTCGGCTCCGTGGACGACGTGCGACGGGAAGTTGAAACATTGATCCGCCAATGCGGCTATAATGGCGGCTTGGTCCTGCTGCCGTCGAACAACATCCAACCCGACACGCCCATTGAAAACGTCCTGGCCTGCTACCACACGGCGCGCGACTTCGACGTGCGAACGCTGGACGGCCGCCCGGGCTGAATTGAACGCTATCAAATCACCTTACGCACCGAGGACTCCAATGATGGTTCGTTTGAGTTTGCTGCCTCTGCTGATCGTCGCCGCTTCTCACTTGGCCTCGGGCGCGGTTTTTGCGGCCGATTCGCTGGCCGGCGCCCTTAAACAGCCGATCCTGCGTTCCGGCGAAGCGTCGGCACAAACCAATGCGTTCGTTCGCGCGCGGATCGCTCAGCTCAAACTGGCCCCCAGCGCCCAGGCGTGGCAGGCCGAGGCTGCGCGGATCCGCCAGCGCGTATTGGACGAGGTCGTGTTTCGCGGCGTGCCGCAATCGTGGCGGCGGCCGAAGCCGGCAGTTGTTTGGGGTGACGAAATCAAAACAGACCATGGCTACAAGATTCGCAAACTGCGAGTCGAAGCGCTGCCGGGATTGTGGGTCCCGGCCCTGCTGTACGAACCGACAAACTTGACCGGCAAAACTCCGGCCATCCTCAACGTCAACGGGCACGCCGCGACCGGCAAATCAACCGATTACAAGCAACTCCGCTGCATCAACGAGGCAAAGCGCGGCATGCTGGCGCTGAACATGGAATGGATCGGCATGGGCCAATTGCGAAGTTCCGGATATTCGCACAACCATCTGGCGCTTTTGGACCTCTGTGGGCGGAGCGGGCTGAGCGTTTTTTATCTGGTCATGTCGCGCGGGCTGGATGTGTTGCTGGATCATCCCCACACCGACGCCGGCCGCGTGGCCGTCACCGGCCTTTCCGGCGGCGGCTGGCAAACCATTGTCCTCAGCTCGCTTGACACGCGCGTCACGCTCGCCACCCCCGTCGCGGGCCACAGCGCGCTCGTTCAGCGCATCGCGAATCGAAGCAGCATCGGGGACCTCGAACAGAATCCCACCGACCTGGTCTCCATCGCCGACTACGTCCACCTCAACGCGCTGATGACGCCCCGGCCCACTTTGCTGATCTACAACACCAAGGACAACTGCTGCTTCGTGGCCAGCACGGTCAAGCCGAACACTTACGCTCCGGTGATTCCCTTTTACGAACAGGCGGGCGTTGGGGATGCTTGGCAATACTACGAGAACTCCGATCCCGGCACGCACAATTACGAGCGCGATAACCGCGAGCAATTTTACCGGTTCGTCAACGAGCGTTTCTTTCCCGGTCAACAGCTCAGCAGCGAGGAGATCCCATCGCGCGGCGAAATTCTCTCTCACCAGGCGCTCAACGTCGCGATTCCCGAGCGCAATGCGACTTTTCATTCGCTTGCCGCCCAGGCTGCGGCCGATCTTCCCAAGCGGCAAAGCGGCTCGACCGCCCGGCGGCGCCAGCGGCTGAAGGAGATCTTGCGGCTCTCTCCGCTCGCCGGCTCAGCCGAGGCGGTCGGAGCGGCGGAAGAAAACGACGGCCGCAATCTGGTCCGATACCGATTGAAGGTCGGAGACGAGTGGACCGTTCCGGTCGTTGTCGTCGAGGGGAAAAAAGTGGAGAGAACCGTCTTGCTGATCGCGGACTCGGGACTCGCATCGGCGGCGGAACGAATCGAGGCGTTGACCGCCGGCGCAGCGCGCGTTGTCGCTCTCGATCCCGTGCTCATCGGTCAGGCCAATCCGGCGGGCGGATTGGGACAGAATGCCATGCTCATCTCGACGGTTGGACAGCGGCCGCTCGGCGTCCAGACGTCACAACTCCTGGCTGCGTCGAAGTGGGCTGCCGAGTCGTTTTCCCTATCTGGGGTCCAGCTTCACTCGGTCGGACCGCGAACCGGACTGGTTGCTTTGTCGGCGGCGGCCATCGACGGCGGAGAGACCATCGGCGAGGTGAAAACGGAAGCGGCGGTGGAAAGCCTGAAAGTGTTTCTACAACCTTCGGCCAGCTACGGCAAGACACCGGAAGCCTACTGTTTTGGCTTGCTCGAATGGTTCGACATCCCCGAATTACGTGCGCTGGCGAAAGACAATTAGCAACAAACGGGATCTGCCGTATTTCGCGTACGGAATGAGAATTGACGATTTGGTTTTTTCGAAGAGGTCTCCGTCGGGCTTGCCCCGGCGGAGCGATGATTCACGCGAGCGATTGAGTGCGTTATCAATCATGGCCCCGCCGGGACAAGCCCGGACGGTGACTCCACTTCCCTCGATGAGGCAGGGAGTTCTAGCTTAGAACCTATGTGCTGCTCAAAGAGAAGCTCTTGCTTTACGACGTCGCCCAAGCAGCAAGCCCGCGCTTGGCGTCCGCATTGGCAATCCCACCAGTCCTGGTCACGCTCGATTTGAAACCTTACTGTCCGGTGGAAATGGCTCAGGTGATCTCCGGCTTGACGGTGGCCAAGGGGCACGCCTATCTGACGGGCCGCGGTCCGCAGGGTCAGGGCGCAAACTTTCTGCACGTTGTCGACGTGCGCAATCCCCGCCAGCCTCGCTGGGTGACCAGCTACGATCCCCGCCCCGAGTTGCCCGACTCGCCGTGCGCGATGTGGTCCGATTTCTATCAGGATATCATCGCAGACGGCGACTTTCTTTTTGTCGGTGTGTACGGGGAGATCCAGTGTCTTGATATTTCGCAGCCGGCCAAGCCGCACCTAGTTGACGTGTTGCACGTCGGCTACCAATGGTCGGTCGGCCGCAAGCGGGGCGAGCACCTGTTTGTCCCTGCGCTTGCCGGCCTGTTGGTCCTCCGCGTCCCGAGCAGCAGCCAGGCACCGGTCGGCAAAGTCGACCTCCGCGCACGCTTCTGAGATTCCCTTGCGGCTTGCCGCTCACCGCGTCCCTTCGGAATTGACGAGTAGGATGGGCACTCTTGTCCGTCGCGCATGTGACGGACAAGAGTCTCCATCCTACGGCCACCCGTCAATCGAGATCTGACACGGTGCTAGCCCCCGGATGCGCAGCCGGAACGATTGTCAGCCGCACCAACGAACTTCCCGTCCGTGAAGAGGATGGAGTTGGCGTCACCTTGGCCATTGGACGGGCTGATCTCATGTCCCATGGATCGAAGCTTCTCCACCATGGCCTTGTGTTTTTCGTCGTCGGCGCCCATGAATCTCACGCGTTCAGGGAACCATTGATGAGTTGTGCGCGGAGCGTCGACGGCCTCGCGAATCCCCATGCCAAACTCAAGCACGTTCAGCGTGACGCAGATCACGGTGTTGATAATCGTTCTTCCACCCGGGCTGCCGGTCACGAGAAAGGCCCTGCCATCCTTCGCCGCGATGGTGGGTGACATTGACGAAAGCATCCGTTTCTCAGGCGCAATCTGGTTGGGTAGTGTGCCGATGGTGCCTTGGCGGTCGGTTACGCCAGGCTTGCCATTGAAATCACCCATCAGGT
>CAYFJO010000318.1:0-12634 GCA_964343305.1 uncultured Pirellulaceae bacterium
CGCGCGGCCACAGAGATCGTTGTTATCGAGCAAGTCGATCAGCACGGAAAGACAGTTGCGATCTCCAAGGTCGAGCAAAGCTCGAACGGTCGCGAATCGAACTTCCGCATTCTTGCTTTGAAGCATTTCGTAGATTTCACTTGCTCGCGCCGTGCCAAGTAATCGAGCGACAGTGCCTACGACGATGCATTGAGTTTGCGGCCCGCTCTCATCCAAGACGCGTTTGAGATACGGCAAATCCGCGGCAGTTGCAACATCAGCGAGAGCCTCTTTCGCGGTCGTTTCCAAACTCCGATTCACGCAATGTGGCAGGATGCCAACAAGCAATGGGACACAATCTTTAGACGGACGTAACGCAATGACTCGCATCAAGGCAACGAGAGCCGATTCATTATGTGCGATCGAAGGCGACTCCAGGATTGCTCGCGCCCGCTCTTTTGCTTCGAAACTACCTTCGATCGCGACTCGAGACACGGCGGGCCGTGCCAACGCTCCGAATTCGGTCAGTTGTTTTTGCGCTTCATCACGAAGCCGATATTCATCCGCATCCAATTGCTCAACAAGTTCGGCGACTCTCTTTTCAACGTCCGCAGGCACTTGAATTCGCTTCAGGTAACGAACAACGCTCGCTTGATCCCATCCAATTCCAACGCGGTCAAGTTGCGGTGCCCAATGAACTGCGATTAGCTTTTCCGCCTCAGCATCTCGCAGTTGTCTTAACGAGTCGACGAGCGCCGTCGAATGCAGAGTCGCACCGAACCACGGATCAACGGTCTGCCATTTTGTGGCATGACGTGCATCCGTGGTTGGTTTCAAAAACAGTATCCATTTTGAGCCTGCCGATATTTTTGGTGAGTCACCGTCACTCGATCCGCGACGCACAATTCGTACATTCAATTCGTGCTGAGAAGCCTTGGGGCCAGAAAGAACTTCGCTAACTTGAAACGAGGCTTCGAAATCTGTCGTGTTTAGATCGTTGGCAACTGGCTTCTGGATACGAGTGATCTTGCCTTCCACAACCAAGGACGATTTATTTAGAAAATACTGAAGCGTCTCATCGACGGGGTCCGTGTTGGCAAGTGCCGTGATTTCGTCGTCGGACAATGCTCGATTGTAGATTCGCACATCGTCGATCGCGCCCTTCAATATGTAGCGCGGCGTCCCGGCTGTACTTAAATGCGCACCGATCCGCAGGTTGTCATGACGATATTCTCTTTGAGTGAACGATGTAATCTTCGACTGCTTGCTCATGTCGCGTCGGCCGCCAACGTACAGCGTCGCTTGTCCCTTGCGAAAAGTCACCGCGACATGAATCCATTCGTTCTTCGGAAGCATGGTTTCACTGGATACGCTGTCAATCACGGCCGCCGTTTTTGGTCCCAGATCAAAGTTCGCCCAAAGGAAAATTAAGCGTCCGTCTTCACCGAGAGTCAAAAAATACTGTCCGTTGTCGACTGGCTGCCGAGGGCTGTTGGCACCAAACCACTTGGAGATGATCATCCCGTGGTCGCCCTTCGCGTCCACATAATTAACAAGGTTGATCCAAGCCGACAGCGTCAGCGAATCGGACATGTCGAAGGTTTTGGCGTCCGCAACGTTGACCGAACCGGAACGGCCGTTGCCTTGCCAGGCACCGTTCTTTTTGCCGTGTCGATCCGGCGCAAACACGGGCTGCGAAAACTTGCCATGACGGCCGTAACCGCTGACGTCGTATAAGTCGCCGTCAAATGTCCAATGACCGACGAGACCTTGTGATAGATTCCTCGTTGCCGGATTTGACTCGTCGGCGAAAGTGATTGTCGTGACGAGAAGCAGACCGACGGGAAACATCCTGACATGCTTCATGGTTTCTTTCCAACTTTTCTTTGCGCACCCAATGATGGACGCTACTCACCAGCAGCTCGTTCCACTCCAACCGATTAGAATCGACGTTAGGGCCATTGTTTACCGATTAATCTTTTTTTGTTGCGATTTGAAGCGCGAGAATTTGACGTTGCGAATCTGGGCACGTGCACCCGCAGTCGACGCGCCGTCACCGAAGGATACCCAATTGCGTCCACTGCCGCTGCGGCGCAAAACGCTGATCGGTTTCGTCATGTCATCGACGAACAATTGTTGAACCGGGCCTTCAACGACCATTCGGTAGTGGTGCCAGCGATCGGTGGTATCCATTTTGTGTTCGAAAGCGCTTTCATAAGCGAAGACGCCATCCTGTTGAATCATCATCGCATGACCGGAATGCCTGTCTTCAATATTCAAATGCAAACCCGCAGTTCCTTTACGGTCGCGATTCTCAGCAAGCATCTTGATCTCGGCATCAAGGACTAATCGCTGCACTTGACGCTCCTTTTCAAGATGGTGCAAGAACATCAATCCGTCATTGATGTTTTTCGTGCTGTCGATCTCAACCACGCCGTCGCGGATGGAAAACTTCGCCGCATTCGGCTCGTAGTAATTCTGCCAAGTTTTGTTTTTGAGGGTGGCGTCCGTGAAGGCGATCTGCTGGACTGGCAGGGTCGCCGAGATTGTTCGAATTACACTTCGCAGGCGAAATTTGATTTCGGGGTCAGTGGAATCTGTCAAAGCCGATTGTAACTGTTTATGAACCGTTTTTAGGTCAGCTTCCGCAATCTCAATAAGCCGCTTTTCCGCCGCAACACGCTTGTGGTAGTCATCGTCCCCTAGTTGCGAGATCAATTCATCTAGTGACTCAAAGGATGGCTTGGCAGAACGTTCACTTTGAGCTGCGTCCCGAAACGACCGGCGTGTATCACAACCGTGGCAAGTACATTGACTATGTGCCGGATGCCGTCACTTTTCCGGAACACTTTCGAGCCAACGGCTATCGCGCGTTGGCCGCCGGGAAAGTGAATCACGATCTCGGTGCGCCTGATCCGAAACTCTGGGATGAGAACGGGCCGGATTGTGGTGTACTGGGAACACCATTCATCGGTAACGAACTGGACACGCTTAAGCCGGGTCAGAAGCTGGCTGTAAATCGGGGCCGGTTGAAGATCACGTTGCCGGCAAACGGCGGGCTTTCGTGGATCGACCGACCGAACAACACATGGAATTCGTTCGATTGGGCGCCGCTCGACATTTCCGACGACGAGTTTCCCGACGGCAAGATCGCAAACTGGGGTGTCGAGCAGCTCTCCAAGAAACACGACAAGCCACTCTTGATGGCCATCGGTTTCTACAAGCCGCATCAGCCGTTCTTTGCGCCTCGCAAGTATTTCGAGATGTATGACCGCGAAACGGTGCGACTGCCGAAGACGATCCGAGACGATCTGTCGGATGTTTCTCCACCGGGCAAATATCTGGCGACGAAACCATGGACCAGCGGTACTCATGCAACCGTGACGAAACACGATGCGTGGCGCGACGCCGTGCATGCTTACCTCGCGACCGTATCGTTCGTTGATACGTTAGTTGGCGAAGTCGTCGCGGGACTCGACAGCGGGCCACATGCCGACAACACGTGGATCGTACTTTGGAGCGATCACGGTTGGTCGCTCGGCGAGAAACAGCATTGGGGCAAACATGTTCCGTGGACTGAGTGCGTCCGTGTGCCACTCATCATCGTCCCGCCACGTGGGAAACAACCGTCTGGCTTCAAACCCGGTTCGCGAAGCGAAGCACGTGTCAGCCTGCTTGATCTCTATCCGACGCTGACAGACATCAGCGGCCTTCCGGCTCGCAAAGAACTCGAAGGGCGGAGTCTGCTCCCGCTAATTGCCAAACCAAACGCCGAATGGCCGGAAGCGGTCGTCTCAACAATCGGCCGGGGAACGCACAGTGTGGCGACTGATCGCTGGCGCTATATCCGTTACTTCGATGGCAGCGAAGAACTCTACGACCTGCACAAGGACACTGAAGAGTGGACCAACATCGCGAGTCGGCCGGAGCACAAAGACATCAAACGTCGGCTGGCGACGCACATTCCTCAGGACAAGCGACTGAAGCAATTTGTGAGGTGGGGAAGCTGGAAGTGCGTCTTTCCCGTCGAAGGGAAGCCGATGCTCTTTGACTATGAGGGCGACTTCGGCATCTCCGAACAAGAAGACGTTGGCATAAACCACGCCGAGGTTGTCGACACGATTCGAGCGTATCTCAAACGCACGGGCACGAAGGCACGACACGTCACAATGCGCGATTTGGAGACTGACAGAAATGGGTGACGTTCGAAAGCCAATCACAACCTAGTGCAAAAGTCGTCATGATATGATTCCTTCATTACGGCAGCGCTATCAGCGAAGAAGAGTTCTGGAACTAGACAACCCGTTTGGCGGAGTTCTCGTCCAAGTCATCGTGGCGAAATCGGCGAGGGCTCATTCCGGTTTCACGTTTGAATGCGCGGCAGAGGTTTTGGGCGGTCTGAAAGCCCGTTGCATTAGCGATAGCGACAATCGTCTCGTCAGTTTCAGTAAGCATCCTTTTTACTTGGTCCAAACGAACTCGTCGTAGCTGCGCTCCTGGTGGTCGCACGAAATGCTCTCGAAACGCCTGTTCGAGTCCGCTTCGAGATATCGAAACGGCTCGCGCGATTTCGGCGACACCGATCGCTCGCGAGTAGTGCTCTTGTATAAATCTTAGCGCTTCATTGACTTCGGGATGAGCCACTGCCAATGAATCCGTACTACGGCGTGCGACAATACCTTTAGGCGCAATATATCGTGGTTTCTTCGGTGACTGTTTTCCGGACATCAAGCGATCGAGCAGGGCCGCCCCCTCGTATCCGACTCGCTGTAGATTGCTATCGATGCTTGATAGGGCTACGCTGAGGCACTCGCATATAGCTTCGGTATTGTCCACTCCCAACACTGCAACCTGCTCGGGGATGTCAAGCTCGCTGGACAAACATGCCTCGATTACTTCGACCGCTTCGGAATCGCGCGTGGCAAAAACCGCAAGTGGTTTTGGTAACTGTGCAATCCGCCGCACCAACCAACGATGACGCTCCGTTCTGGTGTCAGCGCGCTGGCCACGTTCTTTTTGCCAGGTAAGGACGTGACATTCACGTCCGGCAGCTTTCAATGCTTTTGCGAACGATTGCCGCCGCGTGTAACTAACGCCGAGTTCCCATCGATGTACAAAGGCGACGTTGTGATAGCCGCGATCCAAAAAGTGTTGAGCAGCCAGTTTTCCAATCGCAGTATTATCCATCGTCACGCGGGGTAGCCTGATTTGCGGGCGACTCTCGCTGAGATCGACGATTGGTACATCCAAATTGCGCAACGATCGCCAAAGATTCTGGTTGGCCCCCAAATGCGTAATCACGCCGTCAACATCCCAGTGCTTCGGCACCATGTCGTCCGCATCAGCCACCAAATGCCACGAGTGATCGCGAGCAAACTCAGTCACTCCGCGATGAAGTTCAGGCGAGTACCAACTGAGCGCGAAAAGCACATATCGATTGCTGCGTTTTCGTGACGTCATTTTGTCTCACAATTCAGTCCCGACCAATGGGAACAACAGCCAATGATCTTTGTTAATATGTGCTTGTGGATAATGCCAATAAATATAGTGAAATTGACAATTTACACAAATTGAGAATGCGGTACTATCAAGAAGCAGAAGTCAGATTCAAGGATTCGATCCTGGTTCGGCACGATTTTATTTAAGAAATCCATGATTCAATGTTCGCATCGCGTCTTACTTTACTCAAGGGAGATTCCCATGTCATCAAGATCTCGTCAAGCCTTCACATTGGTTGAGTTGCTGGTAGTGATCGCCATCATCGGCATTTTAATCGCACTTCTTTTGCCTGCGGTGCAAGCCGCACGTGAAGCGGCTCGTCGTTCGCAATGCGTGAACAATCTCAAACAGATTGGTATCGCCATGCACAACTACAACGACACATACAAAACCCTGCCGTTTAATTCGTTCGGTCGCCATAACTGGGGCGAGAGTCAGCGCAAAAGAAATGGGCAACAAGAGGGCGAGAATGGCAGTCGGGGTTCAGTGTTTTTCAAGTTGCTGCCGTTTATGGAACAACAGGCACTGTTCGATGCGGTGAAGGACGACCGAAACAACTTCCGCGAACGCTACGGAATCCGAAACCGTTTTAACGATGTCAATCACAATGGCACGCAACAATTGCCCAAGGAGCAGTATTTCACCGACGTGCACATTCCCGGGTTTTGGTGCCCATCAGCGGATAGCCCCAAGTGGGAATGGAACGATCCAGGTGAAAACAATCGGCATGCACTTAGTTGTTATGCCACCAACATGGGTGCACAAAGGAATATTCACGGAAGTGGCTGCCGTGTTTCGGCGGAGTATGGACCGCTGATCGTAGCCGATGGCGACTTCTTTGATGTGCCGGGCAATACCAATCCAGGACATTCTAATTGGGCAGAGCACTCGGGACGAAGTGACCATATCTCTGGTCCATTTGGCTCCTGTTACTACGGCTCAACATTCGGAGAGATCACCGATGGTCTGGCAAACACGTTTTTAGCTGGTGAAATCGTTCCTAACCGTCAAGTCTGGTCGTGGGAACGAGGTTGGATGGGGATACACGGGATTGCTACCGGTGCTGGTACCGCATCGCCGTGCAATTCTCCGACAAAACCCTATGGTGGTAATGCAGTCGCACCTCACGCAAGTATTGATCCGACAGGAACGGTGTTAAACCATGCTTGTACTCGTACAGACAATATCCATGCCGTTGGATTCAAATCGGTCCACGCGGGCAACGGTTGCAACATGTTGTTGGGCGATGGCTCGGTTCACTTCTTCTACCACAGCGTGGACTACACGGTCTGGCAACGATTTGGTAGCCGCAAAGACGGTCAACAGGTGAAACTGCCCGGCGCGGGTTAAGCCGTCGACTGCTGATATCCGAACCAACGGGCGATCACAATTCAGTTGTGGTCGCCCGTATTTACTTAGCTGCTCCAACGTAGTTTTGCGCAATTGAATCCACGATCTTCTTTGAACGACCAACAAAACCAAGTCGGGAGAAGCGATGTTCAAAAAACTAAATGGCCTTGTTGCCGCAACCTATACCCCTCTCAACGATGACCGAAGCGTGAATCCGACTTTGGTCCGTCCGTTGGTCGAGCACGTGCTTCAAGGTGGTTGCAGTGGCCTGTACGTCTGCGGAAGCACCGGCGAGGGGATGTCACTGAGTGGTAGCGAACGCCGAGTCGTGGTAGAGGCCTATGTCGACGCCGTCGACGGCCGCGCGCCGTTGATCGTTCAGGTTGGGCACAACAGCGTCAGCGAAGCACGACAACTCGCCAACGCTGCCGAGCAAGCCAGAGCGGACGCGATTTCGGCGACATGTCCGTCGTACTTCAACGTGTCGGACGTCGAAACGCTGGTTGCGTGCATGGCAGAGGTCGCCGCGGGAGCGCCTGATCTACCGTTTTACTACTACCACATTCCTGCACTGACCGGTTCGACGATCGACATGACTGAGTTTCTACGTCGAGGAGCCGACTGCATCCCGAATCTCGCGGGTCTGAAGTACACCGACACGAAGCTGCATGAGTTTCAGGAGTGTCTGGAACTGGACGACGGCCGCTTCGATGTCGTCTGGGGCTGCGACGAGATGCTTCTGGGGGCACTTGCCACCGGAGCCCGCGGAGCAATCGGCAGCACTTATAACATCGCCGCGCCATTGTATCAGCGGATCATCAACGCCTTTGCTGACGGCAACCTGAACGACGCGCGGCGATTGCAATCATTGTCGGTGAACATGATTCGCACGTTGAACCACTTCCCGTTCCATCCGGCCATGAAAGCCGTGCTGGCGATGCAGGGATTCAACGTAGGCGGCTGCCGACTGCCGCAGGTGAGTTTGTCCGACGATGACTTCACGACATTACGAGCCGAATTGGATGCGATCGGATTCCTTGAGTGGTCGCAGACGGAAATGCCAGAATTGGCCACTTGAAGCAGAGATGACTGAGAAATGACGGCGAGCACGTCTGAACAAGGACTGAGGCAGCGATTTCACGGGGATGGACTCGTCGCATTGCCGCAGTTTGTTAGTGGCCACGAGATGGCGAAGCTGATTGCAAACGTGGATCGTTTCGTCAAAGACGTCGTTCCCGGGCTGCCGGCTGAGCACGTTTTTTACGAGGTCAGAAACGACGCCGCGACGCTCAAGCAGGTTCAGCAGATGGGCGATCACTATCCATGGTTTCATGAGTTGTTCACTGCCGGCCGCTTTCGCGAAGTTGCCGAACTGCTGCTCGATGGGCCGGTCGTACCGAAGAACATGCAGTACTTCAACAAGCCGCCCGGAATCGGCCAGCCCACTCCGCCGCATCAGGACGGGTACTACTTCATGCTCGACCCGTGTGAAGCTGTGACGATGTGGTTCGCGCTCGAAGACGTCGATGAGGAGAACGGCTGCGTTCGTTATGTCAAAGGGTCGCACAAACTGGGCATGCGCGAGCACGCTCGAACCCAGACACTGGGCTTCAGTCAGGGAATCGTCGATTACCCGACGGATGCGGATCGAGAAAGTGAACTGGCCTTTCCGGCGAAGCCCGGCGATTTGCTCGTGCACCACGCTTTGACGATTCATCGCGCGGATGGGAACAGCTCCGCAACGCGCACGCGACGCGCGCTGGGTTTCATCTACTACAGCGAACGGGCTCGCGAAGACGTCGAGGCTCACGCTGCCTATCAACGCAAGTTGGCCGAAGAGATGAAGGCAGCGGGAAAGATCTGAGCATGAGATACGCACCATTACTCCTCTGCATGGTGTGCACCGTCGCGTCACCGAGTTTCGCCGCCGAGCCGCAATTACTGTCGTGGGACGAATTGCCACCAGTGCCGGGCGAACTAGGTATCGCCGGTCCTTTTGCTGGCGTTCACAACGACGTCTTGATCGTTGCCGGCGGGGCGAACTTTCCGGAACCCGTGTGGGAGAACGACAAAGTCTGGCACGACCGCATCTTCGTGCTGACGAAAGATGGCGGTAACTATGTTTGGAAAAACGGTGGCAAACTACCTCGTGCGATCGCGTATGGGGCGGCCGTCTCCACAAAGGACGGTGTCGTCTGCATGGGCGGGAATGATTCTGACGAAACATTCGACCAAGTCTTCCTCTTGAGTTGGGATCAAGGGAGCGAACAGGTCTCGACGACTACATATCCCTTGTTGCCGAAACCGTGTGCGTTTTCGGCAGCGACGATCATAGGCGATGTCATTTATCTAGCTGGTGGGCAAAGCGGTCAGTCGCTTGAATCGGCGATGTCCAACTTCTGGTCGCTTGACCTGACGAAGAAGATGGTCAAAGAAGAGTTCGTATGGAAAGAACTGCCGGCATGGCCAGGCCCCACTCGGGCGCTCAATCTGACGGTCAGTCAACACAACGGCTACAACGATTGCGTTCATGTCATCAGCGGGCGACGGCAGGAAGGCGATGGAGACGACCCAGCCAGCTTCGAGTTCCTCAAAGATGTCTGGGAATATAATCCGGCAAAGAAAAGTTGGCGACGGCGGGTTGATGCGCCCCGCTGCCTGATGGCCGGGACGGGAATCGGATTCGGGCAGAGTCACATCTTCGTGCTTGGCGGTGCCACGGAGAAACTGTTCTTCAAGGGTAATGAACTGAAGAATGAACATCCGGGGTTCATTAAACGGTCTCTCGCTTACCACACAATCACAGACACGTGGACGGAAGCTGGCGCGACGCCCGCCAACCATGTCACGACGATTGCCGTGAAGTGGCGCGGCGACATCATCGTCCCAAGCGGCGAGGTTCATCCGCGAGTGCGATCGCCGAAAGTGTTTCGAGTTTCTCCCGTGCAGCCGGACCGCGGGTTCGGGACGATCAACTACATCGTGCTTTTCGGCTACCTGCTGGCGATGGTCGGCGTGGGAGTGTACTTCACGAGGAAGAACAAAAATACCGAAGACTTCTTTCGCGGCGGCCAAACGATACCGTGGTGGGCGGCCGGATGCAGCATCTTTGCGACGATGCTCAGTTCGCTGACGTTTACCGGCATTCCGTCCAAGGCGTTTGCTCAGGACTGGGTGTACGCGGTGGGCAATTTCATGATCCCCGTCGTCGCAGTGATTGCCGTCTTTGTGGCGATGCCGTTCTTCCGCCGTATCGACGCCACCAGCGCTTATGAGTACCTCGAAAAGCGATTCAGCATGCCGGTGCGATTGTTCGGCAGCGCGAGTTTCACGCTGTTCCATATCTTTCGCATGGCCGTGGTGATGTCATTAACGGGATTGGCGCTCGCCGTCGCCACACCTTTGACGCCAGCGCAATCCGTCATGTTGATGGGCGTGCTCAGCATCACATACTGCACGATGGGCGGCATCGAGGCGGTGATCTGGACCGACACGATTCAGACGTTTGTGTTGATGGGCGGTGCGTTGCTGGCGATCGGTCTGCTCATCGCGGGAGTTGATGGCGGCGTCGGTGGCTTCCTGTCATCCGCCAGCAACGCCGACAAATTTACGATCGCGAATTTCCACTGGGACGTGACCAGTACTCAGATTGCTCTGTGGGTAATCATCGTCGGAGCCATTGCTCAGAACATTTCTTCCTACACAGCCGATCAAGCCGTCGTGCAGCGATACATGACTACGGCGGACCGGAAGCTGGCGGCACGCTCGATTTGGACGAACGCAGTCCTGACAGTTCCGGCGACGCTGTTGTTCTTCGGCATTGGCACTGCGTTGTTTGCCTACTACCGATCGCATCCAGACAAACTCGATCCGACGATCACCACCGATCAAATCTTCCCACTGTTCATCGCGCGAGAGATGCCAATCGGCATTGCCGGATTGATCGTGGCGGGCGTCTTCGCTGCCGCGCAGTCAACCGTTTCGACCAGTATGAATTCAACGGCAACCGCCATCGTGACGGATTTCATGCGACCGTTTCATGCCTGCAAGTCGGAAGCGGGATACTTGAAGGCCGCACGTTTCTGGACGTTTCTCATCGGAGTCATTGGGACTCTATTCGGTCTCGTATTTGTGAATCCCGATATCAAGTCGCTGTTCGATGCATTCATCAAAGTCATCGGCCTGTTTATGGGAGTACTCGGCGGTTTGTTCGTTCTTGGTGCCGTGACGCGGCGGGCAAATGCGACCGGCGCCATGATTGGTGCCATCGTCGGAGCGAGCGTGATGTTCTGTCTATGGAAATTCACCGCGGTCAATGGCTACCTCTACACCGCCAGTGGAATCTCCACGTGCCTCGTTGTGGGCTACGTGGCCAGCCTCGCATCAACACAACCAACTGGCGACCTGACCGGCCTTACGATCTACACGCTGCATGATCCGGCGGTGCCAAACGAACCAAGCAAGGAATAAGGAACAGAACAAGATGGACGCCGCCCGCCGAGATGAGCTGATTGCGACATATCGCGATGGGCTACTTAATGACACACTTCCGTTCTGGACTCAACATTGCATCGACCGCGAACACGGCGGCTTCATGATGTCGCTCAATCGCGATGGCACAGTCGTCGACACAGACAAAGGTGTCTGGCAACAGGGCCGATTCACGTGGCTGCTGGGCGAACTTTACAACAACGTCGAGCCGCGCGACGAGTGGCTCGAACTGGCAAAGCACGGTGCTCAGTTCATCGACGCAAAGTGCTTCGATCCTTCTGACGGGCGAATGTGGTTTCATGTAACTCGCGAAGGTCACCCAATCCGCAAACGCCGCTACGCGTTCTCCGAGAGCTTCGCCGCGATCGCTTATGGTGAACTAGCCAAAGCGACTGGCGACGAACGATATGCGGACAAAGCAAGGAGGGCGTTTCAAGGCTTCATTGACCACAACCTCGCCCCGCACGGCGTCGAGCCAAAGTTCACCGATACAAGGCCGATGAAGGGCCTTGGATTTCCGATGATCACGATCGCCACGGCGCAGGAGCTTCGCGAATCAATTGACCTGCCCGACGCCAACGAGTGGATCGATCGCAGTATCGAAGACATCCGCCAGCACCATTTGAAAGAGGACATCCAGTGCGTCATGGAAACCGTCAGCCCGGACGGCAGCATCATCGACCACTTCGACGGCCGCACGTTGAACCCCGGTCATGCGATCGAAGGCGCCTGGTTCATCATGCTCGAAGGCAAGTTGCGCGGCGATGACACCCTGATTCGCACCGGCTGCCAGATGCTCGATTGGATGTGGCAGCGAGGCTGGGACAAGGAATATGGTGGCATTCTGTACTTCATAGACGTGAAGGGACTGCCGGTTCAGGAGTACTGGCACGATATGAAATTCTGGTGGCCGCAAAACGAAGCGATCATTGCCACACTTTTGGCATACACGCTGACCGGCGACGCGAAGTACGCGAATTGGCATCGTGAAATCCACGACTGGACTCACCAGCATTTCCCCGATCCAGAACATGGCGAATGGTACGGCTATCTCCACCGCGACGGCCGCATCAGTTCACCCTTGAAGGGCAATCTCTGGAAAGGCCCGTTCCACATGCCCCGCATGCAATTGCTCTGCTGGCAAACGCTCGCTGGTTGGAAATAACCAGCAGTTTGAGGTCCTCAACCTATTCTGCGTTGTCATGCGACGAGAGTCGATCTCCTTTAGTTTAGCCGTTGAGCAATAGGACGACGCAAGGCGCGTTAGTTATATCGACCTGGCATTCAAATGGATGAATAGCGAATCAGGCTTTTG
>CAYFJO010000319.1:0-12610 GCA_964343305.1 uncultured Pirellulaceae bacterium
CCATTCCGAGATATCCACAAACGCCTCACGCTGCGCATAGAATGGGGAACTACCTCAAATCGTGGCGGCGTTAGGCATCAAGCAGCGAGTGCTTCTTTGGCCTGCTCGACCACCGAGTCAAAGCCCGCCGGATCGTGGATCGCCAATTCAGATAGGGACTTGCGATCCAACTCGATGCCCGCCTTCTTCAAACCGTGAATGAACTCGCTATAGCGGATGCCGCGCTCTTGACAGGCGGCGTTGATGCGGATGATCCAGAGCTTGCGGAATTCGCGTTTGCGGACGCGTCGATCGCGAAATGCATACGCCCCTGCTCGAAGAAGTGTTTCCTTGACTGTGCGGAGCAACTTGCCGCGTCCGCCGCGGTATCCCTTGGCTTTGTTCAACAGACGACGTTTCGCCTTTGTGCGGGCGGCGCCTTTGCGTGTTCTCATGGTTTTGTCCCTGATGTGGCGTAGCCAGGCCCAATCGCAATCGCGAAAGCGTTAATGCCCGTACGCGTTGTGAATCTCCTTGCGGTGTAAAAAGAGAACTTCCGAAGTCGAACAAAACTTGGGAAGTTTGACTCTGCAATGACTTAGTAGCTGTTCCCATGGAGCGCTTCGCGGATGGCTGGTTCCATGCACTTGGCCACAGTGGTTGTGCCACGCAGATTTCGTTTGCGCTTTTTCGACATCCGTGTGTTCAAATGGCTCGTGCCGGATTGGCGATGCTTGGCCTTGCCCTTGGCCGTCAGCCGGAAGCGTTTCTTGGTGGACTTGTGCGTCTTTTGTTTTGGCATCGTTGCTATCACCTATTGCGACAGTTGGCAGTTGGGCAAACCGGCCATTCTAAAGTTATCGGTCGAAACGGGGAAGGGGGATTAAGCGGCGGCGAGACACTTGTTTTGCCGCCCGGCAGACCGGTAAATGCATGGTAATCGATGCGTTCGATCGCCGGACGCTGAATTCCATCCGCGAGACTTGACTCGCGCCGAGGGACGGCGAACAATGACTGCTGATGTCATCAGCACGATGGCACAGTAACTGATCATCCCTCGCACAACGGGCCAGCGCGGATGTATTTTCTGCCACGTTTGGCGATTGGAACGGTGCAGCCATGTGCCGATGACCATTCGCTTCTAGTCGCACTCATTCATCAGCTCTGCCAGCACGAGATCGAGGTCCAGGCGTTTCTCTCTCAGGCACATTTCGGGCGCAAGTTGGATGTGGCAGCCATCGGCCGGCCGTTTGTTCGGCATCTAGACAGTTGGCTGATGTCGGAGGAAATCTGTCGCGAGATTTTCTGGTACGGATCGTCGTCGTGCGATTTGGCGATCGTCGAAGGGACTTTTTCGTGTACCCAAAAAACGCAATCCGCGGCGAACTTGGATCAGCTTTGTGAGTGGCTGGACCTTCCCGCGATTGCAGTGGTGGATGCGTCGCGGCTGGACCAGACGGGTCTGCCGGCAAAACCACCGGCCGTGTGCGCGGTTGTGTTGGATCAGGTTCAGGATGAGCGACATGCACGTGATGTTCAGACGACGATTCAATCCTATTGGCAAGTCCCGATTGTTGGTGCATCGCTCGCTTGGGCAGATCCCAAGCATTTGCGATTGGATCTGGATTGGCTGATGAAGCTTGCCAGGCAACGATCATTCCACACAGTGGCTCACGGTCTGTTGCAAGACGTTGATCAGCTTGACGATCTCACGGTTGCCGTGGCTTTTGACGAAGCGTTGAATTGCTATTTTCCCGACACGCTTGATCTGTTGGAAATGCTTGGCGCGACGATTTACGATTTTTCGCCGTTGCGAAGCGATCGCTTGCCGGATGCGGATGTGGTTTATCTGGGTTGTGGCCCGGCCGATGAATATGCTGGCGAGTTAGCGAACAACGTCTGCATGAAACAGTCGATGCACGAGCATCTTGCCACGGGTGGACGCATCTACGCGGAAGGCGGTGGCCTAGCCTATCTGGCGCAACAAATGGTGCTGGACCGCGGTGAGGGATATCCGATGTGTGGCGTGCTGCCAATTGTTGCCCGGTTGGATGGTCAAGCAAGCAATGTCCGGCCCGCGGAATTGACGCTGGTCCGCGACAATTGGTTGGGAAGCCAGCATTCACGGCTGCGTGGCTATGTAAGTTCGAAGTGGTCGATCGAGCGAGCGGGCGGGCGAACGGACCAAGAATCCATGCAATTCGTTGGCCACCATCAAGTCGTTGGCAGTCGGCTGCACGTGAACTTCGCCGCCAACCCGGAATTGCTGCGGCACTTCTTCGAGCCGGTTCCAAATCTGGCGGCTACTCGCCTTCAAGCAGTTTAACGATCGCCGTGCGCCTCTCTGATTTGGCGATGTCCAGCGCCGTGCTGCCCTGTTTGTCTTTCAATGATTTATCGGCCCCACCTTGAATTAACATTTCGGTGATTTCCTGGTAACCGCTGTATGCCGCGATGTGCAAAGGTGTCCAGCCTTCGATGTCAGCAAGATTCTTGTCGACTTTCTTGCTCGACACCAGCGTCTTGACGACCGCTTTCTGCCCCGAATAAGCAGCCACGAACAACGGCGTCAGTCCATCTTTCGTTTTTGCATTGGGGTCGGCCTTTTTGGCCAACAACAGGACGACTAGTTCATCGTGACCTTGCGCGGCCGCAAAATGCAGCGGTGTGTATCCGGTTTTTGCTTTGGCGTTGGGATCGCATCCGGCGGCAAGCAACATGGTGGCGATTTGAACGTTGCCTTTGTAGGCCGGCATGTGCAGGGCCGTATAGCCGCTCGAATTCGCGGAATTCACGTCCGGCTCTTTTGTCAGCAGGAACTCGACCACATTCGTTCGCTCGTGAAGCGCGGCGAAATGCAGCGGAGTGTCGTTTTCTTTGTCGGTGGCCTGCAATTCCGCCTTCGCTTTCAAGAGCACAGCAGCAACACCTGTGTGACCAGCCCAACACGCCAAATGCAGCGGAGTCGCCTTTTGATCGTCACGCGAGTCTACGACCGCTCCCGCTTTGAGCAATCTTTGGACGATCTTGGTGCGCCCGCGCCAGGCCGCGATGTGCAACACGTTCTGGCCATCGCACGCAATGGCGATGTCCGCTTCTTGATCGAGCAAATACTCGACAACTGGCTCGTGTCCGCCGCGCGTCGCGAGGAACAATGGCGTGTATCCATTTTCCTCTTTCTGGTTCAACCGATCGGGAAACTCGGAAAGAATTTTCTTCACGAGCGACAAATTGCCTTTGTCCGCGGCCAAATGGATCTCGCCCGCTCGCGCTGATTCGCACGCACCGCTCAAGCCGGCGATGCTGATGAAGAGAATTGCCAGCCGCTTCACAATCTTGCTCCTTTGTCCATGGTGATTTCAAGGATGAGTGCCAAGTTGCATCGATTTGGTTCAATCCAGCAACCTTGAGCCGTGGGCACATTGACACAACCTGTAGGCCGTCCAATACTCAGGTGGTCAACCCACCAACGACGCGTCGCGATTCACTCTAGCCCATATAGCCACAAGACGCCAACATGATTAACACACTCTATCTCCCGGAATTACGCGAAATGCTCGCGGAAGACGATGAGAGCGAGTTGCGTGAGTTCTGTACGGCGTTGCACCCAGGTCGAACGGCCGAATTCATGGAAGGGCTTTCGCCCGACGACGCTTGGCGCGTTTTGCAATATGCCAATCCGGTGCTGAAGGTCGAAATCTTCACGTTTTTCAAGCACGAAAAACAAGTCGAGATTCTGGAAACACAGGACCGCGAGCAGGTCGCGGCGTTGGTCGCCGATCTGCCACCAGACGATCGTGTCGACATTCTGGACGACGTCGACGAGGTCATCGTTCAAGATCTGCTGGACCGCATCCCGCAGGACGAACGCCTCGACATTCTGAGACTGCGCGAGTATCCCGAAGACACCGCCGGCGCGGTCATGACGACTGACGTGGCTCGTCTGGGAGAATCTTTGACGGCAAAAGAAGCGTTGGAATCCATCGCACGGCAGGCCGAGGAAGTCGAGACGATTTACTACCTGTACATCGTCGACGACAGCGAACATCTGCGCGGCATCGTTTCAGCTCGGCAACTGGTCGCATCCATGACGCGGCCCGGCACACCGCTCACCGAACTGATGGAAACCGAAATCATCACGGCCCATGTATTGGACGACCAGGAAGAAGTGGCGAACAAGGTGGCTCGCATGGACTTGCTGGCGATTCCGGTAATCGACGACGAACAACGATTGGTCGGCATCATTACGCACGACGACGTGATCGACGTTGTGCATGAAGAAGCAATCGAAGACGCTCATCAGATGGCCGCCGTCGATCCGCTCGACGTCAGTTACATGCGCACGGGTGTGATGACATTGAGTTGGAAACGAGGCATCTGGCTTACGATTCTGTTCTTTGCGGCTCTGCTGACAGCCTTTGCGCTGCAAAACTACGAGGGCCAATTGAACACTTGGGCGTGGCTGATTCCATTCATACCGCTCGTCATTTCAACGGGCGGCAACACCGGAAACCAATCGGCAACCCTGGTCATTACGGCATTGAATCGTGGAGACGTGGCCATCGGCGATTGGACTCGCGTCGCTTGGCGAGAACTCATCCAGGGCTTGCTGTTGGGCGGATTCCTGGCAGCGATCGGTTACATCATCGCGATATTTATGGCCGATTCGCCGGCGTGGTACAACGCGCTGGTCGTTCCTATCACGTTGCTCTTGGTGGTCGTTACCGGGACATTGACGGGTTCCGTGTTGCCCATCATTTTCAAGCGAATTGGCTGGGACCCAGCGTTGATGAGCAGTCCGTTTGTCGCGGGAATCATCGACATTCTGGGGATCGTGATCTATATGAACGTCGCGATTCTGCTTCTCACAAAGAACTAGCTTCCTTCGCAACCACACATGCTCAAACAGCTAGTTCAGGCGAGCCGACGTAGAGTTGCAAGACCTGACTTTGCACTTTGATCGCGCGAATCAAAATCCAGATTTGATCCGGCGTAAACTTCCGTGGATCGCTGCGGGCCAGATCGTCAAGTTCTTCGGTCATCGCGGCGTGCTGATCCGTGGCCGCTTGCAAACGCAAACCGGTTTCCTGCCAGGCGTTCGACAGCGTCTCTTCGTCACAAAGTTGCTCGATGTCGTCGACCGAATTCGACAACAGCAGGCACAAACGTGCGACGTCACGCGCGTCGGCTTCGGGTTGTAGCTGTTCGATGCGACCGGCAAGTTCCTGACAATTCATATTGCCCTCATTCATAGAAGCGAGGTTGTGGAGGTCATCAAAGTTGCGAATGCAAAAGTCAATGCCAACGATTGACGAACGAACAATCGAATCATTGGAAAAGCGGTGTTGGAAAATGAGACGTGAATTCCGCGAACGCGGTTGTCGAATCAGCTTCAATTGAACTTTAGCTCAAATACCAAGAAAGGGAAATTTTTATCGCAACATTTTGACGTCACGATATTGCTGGGCGATTTGATTGGCGGAGATTCTTACATCAAACGCCTCGTTCGACCGAATTCGACCGGCAATTCCCATCTCGACGCGCATTGCGGAATCGGCCAACACGTCACGAACGCTACAAGCCAGCGCATTTGCATCATCGACTGGAACCAAACTTGCGGCATCGCAACCCACTGGGAAAATCTCGCGAGTCCCGCCGACATCGGTTGCCACGACCGGTACACCGGACGCGGCGGCTTCGAGCAGAACGCGTCCGAGCGGCTCCTGCCGAGCGGCGTGTACGACCAGTGAGATTTCGTTCATCAATCGTGCAATCTCCGTTTGCCAACCCAGAAAATGAACGCGTCCGCAAAGTGGCGCCCGCGACGCGACACTCCGCAGATTTGCTTCAAACTCGATCGACTCCTGCTTTTCCGAAAAGCGTTGTCCCACGACCACCAGATGGTCGTTGTCCGAGACAAAGCCTGGGGCCGCCTTCAGCAACGTGTCCAATCCTTTGCGAATTCCAATTTGTCCGATGCTGGCAATCAACTGCACGTTATGGCTGAGGCCAAGAGAGTCGTGCAACCAGTAGGTTGCTTCTCGGGGCTGGAATTGTTCGAGGTCCACGCCGTTATGCACGACGAAAGTCTTGTCGGGATCGACGCCCGCGTTGGTATGCCACTGGCGTGTCGCCCGCGAAACGGCAAGGATGCGCGAGTTCCAGTTTAGATCGTCAATCACCGCGCGGCTGATTTTGATGATGTCCCGTAGATGCCCGATGCTTGGAATCCCCATCTCCGGCGCAACCGGGCCCAACATCCGGCTCATCGACAAGCTGTTTGCGTGCACAAAGTCGGGAGTTGCTTCCCGGACTAAACTGGCAAGTCTGCTTCGCACATCGCCGATGTCCAGGCGTCGGCCATCCGCATCGTGTCGTTCGAAAGCAAGGTGTCGTACTCCGATTCTCTGAAGCTCCGTCGCGAACTCTCCAACCGGCGGCGCAGCCACGCAGATCTCAAAACCGTCGTCAATCAGCAAAGGCAGAACAGAAAGAAACGACCGCTCGCCGCCGTTCAGCGTCGGATACTCACAAACGACAAGCACCTTGGTCATGATACGTGCTACAGCAAACCGTAGCTGGTCAGCGTCTGCCGCAGGCTTTTTCTACCGGCTTCATCGAGCGGCGTCATGGGCAACCGCAACTCGCCGGTGTCGCGACCGAGCATCTCCATCGCCGCCTTGATCGGAATTGGATTCGTTGCCAGACCGAGCATGTCACGACAAAGCGGGAAGAGTTTGTGGTGCCACTGTTGAGCCTTCGCCACGTCCCCGGATCGGAAAGCCTGGACGAGTTCAATCACATCTTTCGGAATTATGTTGCCCACCACGGAGATCACCCCTTCGCCACCAATCGACATCAGCGGCAGCGTCAAACTATCGTCGCCGCTGAGGATCGTGAGATTTGAAGTCGCCAGAATCTCCGACGCTTGATCGAGCGAACCGGTCGCTTCCTTGACCATCGTGATATTTTCTAATTCGCCCAGCCGCGCGATTGTTTCCGGTTCGATGTTCTTGCCCGTGCGTCCAGGGATGTTGTAAACACAAAGTGGAATGTCGACCAACTCCGCAATCTTCTTGTAGTGCTCGTAGAATCCTTGTTGCGTCGGCTTGTTGTAATAAGGAGCGACCAGTAGCGCGGCATCTGCTCCTTCTTTGGCCGCCCAACTGGTCAGCCGGATGGCTTCCGCCGTGCTGTTGGAACCCGTGCCCGCCATGACCTTGATCCGGCCGGCGACGGCTTGAACTACTTCCGAAATCACCTTTTCATGCTCGTCGTGTGAGAACGTCGGCGACTCGCCAGTCGTGCCCACCGGACACAGACAGGTGGTTCCGGCATCAATTTGGAACTCCACATGGTCACGAAGTGTTTCGACGTCGACTTGGCCGTCCTTGAACGGCGTCACCGTCGCGACAGACAGTCCGGCAAATGCGGAACCTTTTCTCGTCATGGCTGTACTTTTGGGTTAAAAGTCCGTGTGGTGGAAATTCCGTTGAGTTGCAGCCGCCATGATAGGAGTTTGAGAATCACGGGACAAGCTGCCGGAATGCGAGAGAGGCGCGGACAATCAGCGTAGGCCCAACGCCTTCTTTGCCGAGCGTAAGTTATTTAACATGGAGGCAACCCATGTTTCGGCCTGTCAATCCTCGGAGAGGTAAAACCACCGACCGGAGAGCCGTATGCGGGAGAACTGCACGTACGGTTCAGAGGGAGGGGAGACTGGATACTCAACCTGTCTTTCCTGCCCCTATTGGTGGTTCCGAGTTTTGGGACAAAGCCTAGTGCTTTGTCAAAGTAGGAGGGTGGGGTGCCAGTGCTTCGCAAGTACGAACACCATCAGGATTTGCACTGGCAGAGCCAGTGCACACGATCCCAAAACTGAAAGTTGACAAAGCACCAGGCCTTTTTGGCGCGAGCTGAGATAGGGGCTGATTCTGCCGAACAGCTCTTGAAGAAAATGAAACACAAACCGCTGATCGCTTTCTTGTTCCTGGTCGCGCTGATAAGTGGCGGCTTCATTGTTGGAATGAAGCTGATGGGAAAGAACGGCTACTATCTTGCCGGGCCATACATGCTTGGCCCAGCAATCGCTGCTATCGTTACGCGCCTGTTCTTCTACGAGGCCAAATTCAAAGATGCTCATCTTGGCTTTGGCAGGTTCGCCGACTATCTCCGATTCTGGGCGATGACGCTTGGAATCATCATCGTTTTTTACGTGATGTTGACGATTCTCGGTTCCATCTCATGGGATTTCAGTGGCGAGGTGTTTCTGTCCCAACTCAAAGACCAGATGGCTCAATCCGGTCAAGACATCAACGACCTGCCGGACGGAATGACGCCGAAAATGATGTTGCTCATCTTCTTTGTCGGCGGACTAACGGTTTTCAATATTCCCATGGTGATTGCAGGTTTTGGAGAGGAATTCGGTTGGCGAGGGTTCATGTTTCCACAGCTCTATCGGATCAGACCGTGGGTTGCTTTTGTTGTGGGCGGTCTGATCTGGTTTGCCTGGCACGTCCCTTTACTCTTCATCATTCCGGACACTTCAGGGTTCACAGCGTGGCAACATGTGTGCAATGCGGTAATCTTGGCAATCGGATCGATAGGTGCGTTTGTCTTCTTCGCATACGTCTATGTGAAATCAGGAACGATCTGGGTGGCCTCTTTTGTTCATGCTGTGTTCAACAATGGCGGCCGCTCGTTCTCGTACTTCGCGAAGGTCGAAAATCAGCTACTGGCAAATCTTGGCTTGACTGTCACGATGTTGATGGTCGTGGCTTTTTTGTACTTCCGAAACGAATTGAAGTTGTTCGAAGACTACTTCCGCGACGAGAATAGGAAGGCTTAGCGGCGTGAATTCTCGATTTCTTTGATGAACACAGCATGCTCGGTCAACGTGAGCTTCAATTGCCGCCCAGCACTTTGGCAGACTCGATCTTTCGCTTTGTCTTCCCGATCTCGGTGATGATGGCGAATGGTCCCCTCAGGAGCGCTGCAAAGAATCGCTGAACTATATATGTTCTTGGACAGGTGCTTGGCGCTAAACGAGCGATTGCGATGCAAGGGAAGATGTTTGCAGCAGGCAATCCTTAACGCGCTGGCAACTTAGAGTTGCTTTTCCATGACGACGCTGTTGCCACGGTCATTGAAGATGACAGACGACATGAAACTCCGCATCAACATCAACCCGCGGCCTGACGGCATTTCCAGGTGGTCATCGTCTGTGGGGTCCGGAACGTCCCCTGGATTGAAGCCATCGCCCTCGTCCGTGATCTCAATGCGTAGACTCTTCGGCGACGCGCTGTAAGCAACGTGGACCGTCTTGGATCGGTCGTTTTGGTTACCATGCTTGATTGCGTTGACGACGGCCTCTTCGACAGCCAGGTGAACGCCAAACACATCGTTCTCGTCCCAACTTTGTTCCGTGAGATGAACCAGCAACTCGTCAATCACTTCCTTGCCAGCAGTCGCTTCGCTGGGGATACGACGTTCTTGCGACCAATTCCCGCTTTGTTCTGTCATGGAACCCTGCAATGTTATGGTCATGAAGTATTCCAAGAGGTAATGACTGGAAAAACTTCCAATCCAATTTATCTTTTTTTTAGTAGCGCCCAGCGGACAAGACAATATGAAAAGCGTGCTATGGAGGCCACCACGGCAACAACTTCGAAACATGTTCTAGAATAATCCACACCAACAGAATTCACACCCACCCTGATTAGGGTGATAATAATTCTTAGTGGGGGGAGTTCGGCAATGGGAGGGTGATTTTGGAATCGATCCCCAGCCCAAATCGAAAAGAACTAGCACAACTCAAGAGGAATGTAACGCGGTTCAAAAGGAACCAAGTGCGTCAGACTCGCTGTCTTTAATATCGAACAACTGAGTCAGTCGAGTGATGACAAACACCTCTCGAATCTCGGGCCGCAACTCACAGAATTTGATCTGACCACCGCTCGCTTTGACCTTTTTGTCCAGAATGATCAGCTTGTTCAATGCCGCACTGGATAGAAACTCGACGTTGTTGAAATTCAGCAGCAACTTCTTGCGCCCTTCGTTTTCAACTAGGCCAAAAAGCTCTTCTCCCAGCTCTTGGATGAGCGCGGCATCGAGGATCTTCTTATCCTGGAATTGGGCGATTGTGATCTCGCCAGACTCGTTAATTTCGACTCGACGGTGTGCGGCCATCGATCAAGCTCCCAAACAGTTTTCTTTACTAGACAAAAGAACAAGGGCCATGATATGCGACTGAGTTTTCGTGTCAACTAGCGGACCATTCGACCGGGCGTTCGCTTTCATTGCGCCGTGTCCGTGGTCAGGGTCGCGCGTTGGACCAGTAGGTAGTTTCCGCTTTGAAACTCGGTGACCAAGCCCGTGATTTTCCATTGACGCTGCCGGGCAATTCCCGTCAATTCACGGGTAATGCGCTCCAACGCCAAGTTCTCGAGGACACGAATCGGATCCAGACCGTTGGCCGAATAGAACATGATTCGGCTGCCGGTGATTTCAAAACGTCCCAAGGCACCTTCTAATTTCGTGCCTTCGCGCAACCGCGATCTCTTCGAGTTACGACTTGACTCCTTGGTTGCGGCTTCCGATTGCTTTGACTCTTGCGACGAAGTTCGGCCAGGCGTTTGGCCGGTACCAGCAGCTTGGCCGTTGGCCACATCGACGATGCCGCAACTAATCGTGGCAAGGACGGCGATCAGGATTTTGCAATTCATAGTACTCCTCGCAATCGCGCTATGTGACTTCTAAAAGAATAGAACACAATGAGCACGTTGGAAGCTCGGTACGACGGTTGTTTCGTACAGCGTTGGTTTTTCGCAACGTCGTGTTGTGACTCTTCATCATGTTCCTTTTTTTCAACAAGCCGCTGGAACATCCATTCGGCCGGTTTTTTCCCGCCAAGGCAATGCTTCAACGCAAATTCCGCCGTTGCGCGAAGCGTCGGCATAGCGATTGCCAATACTTCGTCTCGCCCAAGGACCTTCGTCAACCGAACGGGAGATACGACCTCATGAATCGCAAGGCGACAATTGCTCACACGATCGGCATGATTCTGTTCAGCGCCATTCTAATGATTGGATCGAACATGTCGGCGTCAGCCCAGGACACTCTCTCTGTTGCTCTGAAGAGTGGTCGTACCTTTTCGGGTGAAGTCGATGCACGCACGGATGACAGTCGCTTGTGGCTGCGTTATGGGAGAGGCAGTACAACAATTCTTCGTCCGATCAACTGGGATCGGATTGTTCAGGCTCGTCACAACGGCGCAGAGGTTCCAGCCGCGAACGTTCAACAAGTCGCCGAATCTATTCAATCGGCCGAACCACCCAAGGTCTATTTTCAGAACGGCGGGCAATCAACCAGTGATGCTGGATCATCGATGGCCGCGCGTGCCAAGAACGAACTCGTATCGACACCGCGAGTCAAGTCTATCAGGGTTGACGCCCATCTGGGGAATTGGGACGGGGACGTCGAAACCGATGGTTTAGTGGTCCACATCTGTCCCAGCACTGCGGACGGCGCATTAGCAAAGGTCAACGGGACCGTTCATGCGAGTTTGACCGCTCCGCGATTCGAACAGCCGCGACACTCCGTACATAGCCGGGCCATCATTCCAGGAAACCTTGGACGCTGGACAAAGTCGATCTCGTCCAACGATTTCGATGCCGAAGGGATTCGTCTTGAACTGCCCTTTCAGTCGATTCACCCCGAGTTCGACACAAATGTCGGTCCCGGCGGATTGCTCCACGTCAAGGTCGTGATTCCCGGTCATGGCGTCTTTGAGCGATCGATTGACAGTGTGCGGATTCGGCCCTTCGCGCCGTTGCGAGACGCTCGGCAGCGGGCGGGACAAAGCCGCTCTCTGCCGATGGAGTCCAGTGGCCGCAACTAACCGCTCATTCGTCCTGTAGCGGACGCAGTTCGAAGTTGCGAAAAAAGATCTCGTTACCCTCGTTCTGCAGCAAGATCCGGCCTGCCGCTGGATGGACGGCAAAACACTCGTTCACCTTCGTGTCGTTGATCTTGACCGTGATGCGGCTGCCCCGACAAATGCACTCGACCTTGGTCCATTGACCAAGTGGGCTGGCCACGTCCTCCTTGCCGCGCGTGTCCAACTTCTCTTTAAAGAATGGCTGATGGTTCGACCACCAGAATTGGCGTCCGGAGTATTTGACCACTTTACCGCCTTTGTGCCACCGCGTGCGTTTGTCTTGTGCGATGCGAGTCTCGCTTGAGATCGTGGCGGGTTCAGGCTTGCCATCCGCATCCTTTCCACGGATCACGATGAAGTCGCCTTCACAACCTTGCGCCAGTTGGATCTCAACGCTGGTCGGCCAAACATTGTCGGGATTGATTTTGTGCAGCAGAATGCCAGAGTTCCGCACATAGCCCGATCCGTCCGTCCGATCTCCCCACTTGTATTCCACGACGAGATGATAGTCGCGATACAGTTGCTCGGTCGCCAGATAACCGCGCCCTTCACCAGAAATGTGAATCATGCCCTTCTCGACCGAGTAAACTCCCTTCGGGTCTTTTCGCCCAGTCTCGCGTTGAAAAGTGTAAAACCCCGCCAAGTCTTTGCCGTTGAACGGTTGAATGGCCTCTTTCGTTGGCGAAATGATTT
>CAYFJO010000320.1:0-12602 GCA_964343305.1 uncultured Pirellulaceae bacterium
TCCCGGTCGGAGACCCTGACGACTGGGACGCTCAGACGGTCCTGCCGTCAACGCCGGTGATCCTCGACCGCGAAATCCGTCTTTACTACGGCGGCGGGACCGAGCGGAAACCGCCATTGGATGGCCGCCCGAAATGGGTCGCGCTACCGGGTCTGGCAACCCTGCGCCGCGACGGTTTCACTTCCATCGGACTCGTCAGTGACAAGCAGTCGGGATCGCTGGTGACGATTCCGTTCCGGCTCCCACAGCCGCGCGCTCGCCTGCACGTGAACGTGGATTGTCCCGGCAAATCGAGACTTCGGGCGGAATTGCTCGACGCGAAAACGGGCGAACCTCTATTGGGTTATTCGTTGGCCGAGTGCAAAGTGATCACCGGCGATCAATTCGACGCAACCATCACGTGGACGGTAAACGCGACTCTGCCGCGTACGACGAACCTCGTGCGCTTGCACCTGGAATTACAAACCCAAGAGAACTCGCCCAAACTTTACGCGTTTTGGTTTCAACCACGCTGACCAGCACGAACCGGGAATGCCATGATGACGAAACTACGAAAAGCGAGTGCAGGCTGTGTTCTGTTGCTGTTCGCCGCGTTGCCGATCAGAGCGGACGACGGCAAGAGCACGGTATCCATCGGCGATCAACTCCAGCTTTTTTTGGATGACTGGCTGATCGATTCGATGACCGGGTTGCAGTTGAAGCTGCACACGCCACGGCGTGCGGAAGTGGTGCTGCGCAAAGACAAGCCGTGGGAAGACTCGACGATGTTCGATCCGGTCGTCATCAAAGACGGATCGCGTTATCGCATGTGGTACCGCACCAATTTCAATTCGCCGCCCTTCTACACCGGCTATGCCGAAAGCAACAACGGTGTGCAGTGGACGAAACCGTCGCTGGGCTTGGTTGAGTTTGGCGGCGAGAAGACCAACAATCTGGTCTGGTCGAGCGGACCTGACAAATCGTCGCCGTACGTTCTGTGTGTGTTCAAGGACAACAACTCCAAGACGCAGGCGAGCGAGCGGTACAAGGCGATCGGCGTTCGCCGGCGGCGCGGCAGCGACCCGCCGACCGACGATCTCTTCGGATTGGTCTCGGCCGACGGCCTGCGTTGGCGGCTGTCGCAGAAGGAGCCGATCATCCGCGGGCCGCGCGGTGACTCGATGTTTGATTCGCACAACGTCGCGTTCTGGGATGCGGCGCGCCGCCAGTACGTCATCTATGCCCGCGGCTGGCCCGATGGCTGGCCGGGTGGGACTCGTGGAATCCGGCGCGCGGTGTCGTCCGACTTTCGCCGCTGGTCATCGCTGGAGACATTGGAACTGTGGGCGGATTCGGATCGAGACCATCTCTACAAGAATGCGGCCACGCCGTACTACCGGCGGCCCGACATTCTGCTGATGTTCCCCAAACGTTTTCTGGAGAAGCGGAAGTCGCCAGATCCCAACTGGAAACATCGCGGCCTGTCGGACATTGTGTTCATGTCAAGCCGCGACGGCGTCCACTGGGACCGGCGGTTTCGTGAGGCCTTCCTGCGGCCCGGCCGCGACCGGCTCAACTGGCACGAACGGGCGATCGAGGTAGGTCCCGGTCTGGTGCCGACCGGCGACGGCGAGATGTCTCTGTATTTCATGGAGCATTACCGCACCGACTCGGTACGCATCCGCCGCGGCGTGCTGCGCGAGGATGGACTGGTTTCCGTCCATGCCAAATACAAGGGCGGCGAGCTGGTCACACGGCCGCTGGTCTTTGCCGGCGATCAACTTGTCATTAACTACTCCACTTCAGCCGCCGGCAGCATCCGTGTCGAGATCCAAGACCCGGCCGGCAAGCCGCTTGTGCGTTACGAGTTGGAAAGGTGCGATGAGATTTACGGCGACGAGCTGAATCGTGTCGTGCAGTGGGATGGCAAATCGGATCTACAAAAGCTGGCGGGTGAGCCGATACGTCTGCGCATCGCGTTGCGTGACGCCGATCTTTTCTCGTTTCGTTTTCGGCGAGCCGACGGGCATTCCCGATGACACCAACGCCAGCCTTCAACGTTGAACCTGCGGCCTTCGCCAACGTGCCTGACGAGCTATCGCTCACGGATAAGTTCGCGCCGCAAACTGCCGATGCAGTTCGTCTGCTGACGCGGGGGTCAACTCGCCATCGTGCGCGACATAGCGGGCAGCGAAGTGGAAAGGTTGATCATGGGTCACTCTGACGTCGTGTCCCAAAGTCGCAGAGCAAATCATCAGTCCCCAGCCTCGGCAGTAGAATTCGTTGCGCACGTTGCCCGGATGACCGAACAAGGCGACGCCAACGACATGGGTGCCGATCTTGCCAGAACAGTCGATCCATGTCGGCGCTTTGCGCTCGCCTCGTTCGTCCCAAAAGTTGCCGTCCGGATTGACGCGGCCTTCAGAGTCTCGCATGACGCCGCCTTCGTCCGGATCGATCAAATCATGGACCCGCACACCCACGAACGAATGCCGGTCCGCTTTCAGAGTAAATGGTCGCTCGGCGGGAGCAAGCTGTGAAAACTGGTCGATGATGGTGAGCGCCCCCTTTTGAAAGACGTCATACCTCCTTTGTTCAATAACCAGCGGCTGCCCACCTTCGCTTCTCTCATGGCGCGACCGCCACTGGAGCGTCAGTTTCAGAGTGATCCGGTCCGTAACGTCCCATCCAACACCCGTGATCTTTTGGATACCGGACGGTCCCATGCGGAACAGATTGTGTCCCTTGTGGAACTTGTCTTCGCGTTGATCATCGGGATACGGAAGCTGGCGATAGAAATCCACGTCGCGATCAGTTCCATCCAGACGCACCTTGCCGTGCCCCGTCATGATCGATTGATGGTGGATGAAACAGTACTGGTGTGAGTCCGTTACGGGGATGCCTTGAGGAGTACAAACGGGATAAAGTTCTGGCTTGAGTCGGAAGTGTGTCGGATAATCGGTGGCAAAGATCAGCGAAGCGATGCATCGATCGCTGTTCGTCAGTTTCAGCCGCCGAGTTTGGCCACCGAAAGCCTCTTGGTCCTCCACTTTGTAATGATCGTCGCGTGCTGCCGCGGCCGACGACAAATTCATCGTGGCAGCAGAGACGCCGCCTGCGCCCGCGTACAAGAACGCTCTACGAGAAATATTGGACATGGGCCATTCTTCCGTTTACACGACCGACGAACCTGCGAGACTTTGAACGCTCACGGACACCGAAACCGCGCTATTACACTGTTCGCAAGAAGTCCAGCGGCCCCGAAGCGGCGGTATACTGTGGAAACATTCCCAGCTTCATCCCATCGAAGCCGAACAAATCCAGTAGTGTCTCCGCAAAGACGAGACGGAAGTCGGTATGAACCGGCAGGTCGCGCTGCTGATACAGCTTATCTTTCTCCACGCCTGTCCATTTCCCGTAGACCTTCCCGCCTTGAACCGGGCCGCCGACGGCAAGCATGAAACCGCCATGACCGTGGTCAGTGCCCCGATTTCCGTTTTCTTTCACGGTGCGGCCGAATTCACTCATGACCAGAATCAGCACGTTCTTCATCTTTGCCGGTTTGACATTGGCCACGAAGGCACCGATGCTGTCGCTGACGTCAGCCAATTTCTGGCCGAGCTGGCCATCGAGCGGCCCCTCGTTGATGTGATGGTCCCAGCCACCGTAATCCAGCGCAGCGACCTCCAGGCCTCGATCGGCATTGACTACCTTAGCGATGTCGCGGAGCTGTCGTCCGAAACGGCTGTTAGGGTACGGGACCTTGGTCTCCGACGACTGGTTGAGGACCTGGTTCAGCTCCTGTAACTGCTTGATGGTGCGCGAGCCGAACGACCGGATCGTACGTTGGGTGTCCAATCCCAATCCCTTGGTACTTGTTGGACGAGACATTTTTTGCTCGGGGTAGAGATTGGAGTACAACGCCATGGCCAGTTCGGCCTTTTGGTCCGGGCGAGCCAGCACTGGATAGTCGCCTCGCATCGAGCGAGGTAAGAGGGACTGCAACGAGAAAGCACGCAAGTTCGCTTCTCCAGAAGTTTGAGTTTCCTCCAGATACTGGTTGAGCCAGCCTTTGCTCACGTTGCGCATGCCGGGAGCGGCCCGCTCCATGAAGTCTTGGGCATCGAAGTGGCTGCGAGTGGGGTGCGGCGAACCGACACACACCAACGCAGCGCATCGCTTTTCTTCGTACAACTTGTGCAGCGCCTTCATCCTCGGATTGAAGCCAAAAATGCTATCCAACGGAAGCAGACGATCTGGGCTCTTTGTATTTGGACCGGGGATGGTCAGGTTCGGACGCACTTTGGACAACTGTTGGTCGGCGTGGGGAACAATCGTGCCTAACGGATCTGCACCGCCGCGCAGATACACTACGATCAGCGTCGGTTTCTGACGGGAGCGGGCGCTTTGCTGTGCCCCAAAAACTTCCGGTGATACCACGGTCGCTGCGCCCGCCGCACCAAGAACGCCGGCCCCGCTCTGCTTGAGCAACTCTCTGCGTGTCGTGACCATTATGGTAACCTCCTTCAAAATGCCTTTTTAACGAAACTGATCCGATTCATTGCTGCTGAAAGCCGGGAGACCCTAAAGCCGCAGCCACCATCACACGAATATCTGTGGCGCGAGCGACCAGTCTTTCGGTGGAAACGTCGTTGTTACCGGGCATGACCATGCGGATGACCATCCCTGCCTGAGATCTTGACGAGGGACGAAGGAGTACTTTTTCGGCGAACTCCTTTCCAATCTTCACACCCTTGACTTTTTGTCGAACGAGATCCAGGGCGAAATTCCAGCGATAGATCATGACACCCGGGTCAAGCCAAGCCTCGGCTTGGTCGTAGTAGCCAGTTGGCTCCAGGCATTCGTAGATCGGTTGGCCCATCAGCTTTAACGATTGGATCAAGCGGTCGGTGGTTTGGATCTGAGCATCCGTAGTCCTCAGCGTGCTGACAAGAAACTCAAAGGGCGTCTTGAACTTGGCCCGGTAGTTTCTGCCATCCATGAATTCCGGGCTGAAGATGATGGCGCGGTAGACTTCCCGTAAATCCCCGCCGGTCTTCTGAAAGACCGCTGATACGCGATCCACTAAATTCACAGGCGGCTGGTCGTGGACCAGATAGCGGCACAGCTTCGCGGAGATAAAACGGGCGGTGTTCTGATGGCGGGCCAAGTGTCGAATGGCCTTTTCACCGTCCGCCTCGCCGCCGGTACCGGCCAGGTTTAGGCCGACGACGGTGGCCGGTTCGCTGTCATGGACGGCAGCGTTGAAAAAGTGGCGGTACTCTCTTTGAGCGCCACGTCCACGCCAGCCGCAGGTCCAGCCCGTCAGCACGCGCGCCAACTCGATGACGTCAGCTTGCGTGTAGCCGTTGTCCACGCCGAGAGTGTGCAATTCCATCAGCTCTCGAGCATAGTTCTCGTTGAGGTTGCCTTTCTTTGAAACATAATTGTCGAGATAGAAGAGCATGGCCGGATGTTCTGCCGTGGCCAAAAGCAGGTCCTCGAACTTGCCAAAAGCGTGTTGGCGCAGGACGTTCTCCTCATAAGACGTAGCCAGGAAAGGCACTTTGTTGACGTCCACACTGAAGTGATTTCGCCAGAACTCGACAATCACTTCGTTGAACTGTCTTTTGCTGTAAACTGCGCGCAGCAGCACGGAATCGGCTAGCTCTTTCTTGATCCTGCGTTTCTCACGCTGTCTCTCCTGACCTTTCAGTTGTTGAAAGGCCTGTAACTTGGTGACGGTCATCTTCAGCGAGGGGCATTTCTTTCCCAGAAGCTCTTGCACCTCCTTGTCGTCAATGGATGTCGGATTTAGTTGTCCCTCGACCCACTCTTTCCAGCCCATTCGTGCCACGTACGGAACTTCGTTGGTGGTGGGCCCGAAAGCCAGCCGGTTCAACACGTGGCTCCCCACTTCGAAGCTTCTGAGCTGGCGTGTGCTTTGAGCCTCTGCCGACGCAGCCGTGAAGGAGACGGTCAACAGTGCAACAGCCACCACAAGCAACCGCGCCGAAGTTTTGCGAATTGCGAAACCAAACATCGATTCGATCCTCCAACAGTTATCTGTCGTCTTCCAAAACCAACACTGCACCAACCGCACGCCCACAATTGGCGCTGTCAACCTATGAAACAGCAGTTGTCCCCCGCAGCTCGAGCGGGCACACAATAATCCGGAAACTAGGGTTAGTTTATAGAATAGGTTCCTCGTTTGCAATCAGATCCGCGATAGGTGTAGATTGTTTTCTTCAGCGCAGGAACGTATTCAACAACTCCCTCAAATCTGCTGGCCGATCCAGGTCCTTCGACGAACTTTCCCTGCCACTTTGCATCGTTCACGCTCCAGAACAACGGATGCTTGGGGGCGGAAATAATTGGCCCGACATTGCCATAGTCTTTTTCTTTCACCGCCTTATAGCTCTGATCGAGCCACGGCCAGTTGGTAATGTCCGCATACGTCGTTTAACGCCGAGCCGGCAGGCGACGGCTATTCATGTGCCGTCGCCTGCCGGCTCGGCGTTAAACGAGGACGTTTTCTACTGGCCGCGGCATAGCGTTCCGTTCTTCAGCAGCAAGTCGTACATGACAGCCAGACTGTCCGTTTCCCGTCGTAGCTTGACTCAGACAGTCAAGTTACGTTTTGAAACTGCATTCGAGTCATTTGTAGTACGGACCACGACAGTTTAATATGACTCTGAAATGCGAAACCAACAGTCGTTCTTCAATCCAAAGTCTTGATGTACACAAAATCGAATTCGCCAGCCAGCATCGCACACGCTATCCAGATAACGGTTTCAGCTTGGTTATTGAACTTTGCAATTGCGTTTGGCACAGCGATTGGGGACGAGCCGGATGTTTTGCCAGGCACCAAACATTTAACCGAGCATGGCGATTTTTCTGAACGCATGGTACGCGGAATTGATACTTATCTCACGAAAGCTACTGAACATGCAACGAACAGTCGCATCGAGTTTTGGAACCGGGATTTCTCTTCACCAAGCAGTTACACGAAGTCCGTTGATCCGAATCGCCGGCGTTTGCAGTCGATGATCGGAGCGGTAGATCGTCGGATCGCGCCAGTGCGACTGGAATACGTTTCCGGGCCTGATGCATCGGCGATTCTCGCTGAGACCGACACCTATCGCGTGTTCGCCATTCGTTGGACCGTGTTCGAAGGAGTCGATGGCGAAGGATTGCTGCTGGAACCGAGGCGCCGGCCGCAAGCACAAATCGTTGCTTTGCCGGACGCGAATCAAACGCCGGAAATGCTCGTGGGGCTGGAGCCGGGCATTGATGCGAATTCTCAGTTTGCTCGTCGCTTCGCCGAAGCGGGTTGTCGAGTGATTGTGCCGGTGCTGATCGACCGCCGCTGCGATTGGTCGGGCAACTCGGCGATTCTCTTGACCAATCAAACGCATCGCGAGTGGGTTTACCGGCAGGCATTTGAAATGGGACGGCACATCATTGGCTATGAAGTGCAAAAAGTAATGGCTGCTGTCGATTGGTTTGCCTCGCAACGACAAGGCGACAGCCAGATGCCGATCGGTGTTACCGGGTACGGCGAGGGCGGGTTGATCGCGCTGTACAGTGCCGCGATCGATTCACGTGTGAAAGGCACCTTCATAAGTGGACACTTCGGTTCTCGCAACCAACTTTGGAAGGAACCGATTTACCGAAACGTTTTTGGATTACTCCGCGAATTCGGAGACGCGGAGATCGCCAGTTTGATCGCACCGCGGACACTCGTTGTCGAGCACAGCCGAGGACCAGAGATTGAAGGTCCACCAGCCTCGACACCGGATCGCCGAGCATGCGCTGCGCCGGGCCGACTTATCACACCGTCGTATTCCTCTGTTCGGGGCGAAGTCGGCCGCGCGATTCGATTGATCAGCGGACCGAAAGGCCAAATTGGGAAGATCCATTTTGTAGCGGGACCGCGCGAGTCTACAGCGCCAGTTGGTTCAGACGAAGCGGTCCGTCATTTCCTGAAGTCACTATCACTTGCCGAAGTCAAACTCGAAGAAAACAACCTTGAGCCGCTGGACGACGTGAATCACGACGACAGACAACAACGCCAGATCCGGCAGTTGATGGAACATTCCCAGAGGTTGCTTCGCAACTCCGAGCGAATTCGCGCCGAGTTTTGGAACAAAGCTAAACCAACAAAGTCGCTTGACCAATGGGCTGACGTGACGGCTGAATACCGGCAACATTTATGGACGGAACTATGGGGGCGGTTGCCCAACCCATCGGTTCCTGCGAACCCTCGCACACGAATGATCGAGGAAACCGCGAAGTGGAAGATGTACGAGGTTGTGCTGGATGTCTGGCCCGACGTTTTTGCTTGGGGTTATCTTTTGGTCCCAAAATCAATTAAGTCGAATCAACGACGTCCGGTGGTGGTTTGCCAACACGGACTAGAAGGACTGCCCGAATCGGTCGTAACTCGTGACGAAAAGCAGCGAGCGTTTCGCGCCTACCAGGCCTATGCCGCCCGACTGGCCGATCGTGGTTTCGTGGTTTACGCGCCTCACAATCCCTACCGCGGCGAAACAGCCTTTCGGCAATTACAGCGCAAAGCGAATCCGTTGAAGCTAACGCTGTTCTCCTTTATCGTGGGTCAACACCAGCGGACATTGCAATGGCTGGGCGAACTCCCATTTGTCGATGCCGAGCGAATTGCCTTTTATGGTCTGTCGTACGGCGGCACTTCGGCGATGCGAATCCCATCGGTGTTGGACGGTTATTGCTTGTCGATCTGCTCGGCTTGTTTCAACGACTGGACGCGCAAGATTATGTCGCTCGACTTCCGTTCGTCGTACATGTTCACGCGTGAGTATGAGCAGTTTTCATTCAATCTCGGCAGCACGTTCAACCACGCTGAGATGGCCGCGCTGATCGCTCCCAGGCCATTCATGGTCGAGCGAGGTCACCGAGATGGGGTCGCCCCGGACGAATGGGTGGCCTACGAGTACGCCAAGGTCCGCCGGCTGTACGCCGATCTGGGCATTGCGGAACGCACGGCCATCGAATTCTTCGACGGTGCCCACGAAATCCATGGGCAAGGAACATTTGATTTCTTGCACGAACACTTGAAATGGCCAAATCCGGCACACCAGAATGCGAAGTGAGATTCACTCACTTTGTTTTGAGGCTTACCAGCAGAGTCCAGTGACTCATTCTCAATTCCCAACGGGATTGCCATGCAGAACTCAACAGACATCATGTTTCCCGTGTTGCTCGTAGTTTTCGGTACATGCGCAGCCGTCTGTTGCGCGGACGAAGCACCTGCGCGCGTCGAATTCGAAAAGGATCCGGTTGCGCTGAGCGTCGTGTTTGGGATGGACCCGGGCAAAGGAAAATACGACGGCGTGATTGGCGAGCCAAATGATACTTGGAACTTGCTGGACGTTCGCCAAACCTCGATCAAGTCACTTCGAAGTCACACGGGATCAAAAACGCCGGTCGATTTAAAAGTCTCCGAGAACGACGGCGAATGGGGAATCAAAGATCACACCGGCGTCTTCCACGCTTACATCTACCACAACAGCCGCGACGTCGATTTGCAGGCCACCTTCACCGGTTTGTCGTCCGGCCAATACAGGATCTACGTATACGCTCACGGCGACGCACCCGATCAAAACGCGAAGATCGAACTCGCCATTGGAACAGAAGTCATTGGAAGCAAATCAACGCTGAACGACGGTTCGTGGGATTTCCGGTCCAAGACGTTTAAAGAAGGCGTTCAGTTTGTGAGCTTTGAGTTCACTGTTAAAGAATCAGAACCTGTCAAGGTAACAAGCAAGCGAGCGGGCAGTTCTTATTCAATGTTCAACGCCATTCAGATTGTTCGACTCATGAAATGATTTGATCGGTGCGCATCTACTCAGCCTGTTTCTTTAGCCCAAACCGCTCGGCAGATACTTTTTCGTTTCACCACAATTTATTAGGTTCACACGGGTGGATAAACATTTGTTTGGCGTTTTCTGTATCTTTTGCCAAGTGACTCTGCGGGTTGCGCCAACGAAGCCGTTTAAGACAAGGAATCGGTGTTCGCATTGGAAGGGATTCAGGGACATACAGCTGTCCTCTTGTGACCCCGAAGAAAAACCAACTAAACTTAGATGGTGGACAGGTGCTTCCCGGTAAAGGGACTTGGAGTTCTGATAAATGAAAGTGAAGAAGTTAATACTTCACGATTTCCGTGGAATTGCCAGCATGGAACTGCAATTCCAAGACAGCGTAAATGTTCTGATTGGCGCAAATGGCGCGGGAAAGTCCGCGATTCTCGATTGTTTGGCGATCATGCTTTCGCGACTTGTTGGGCGAATTCGCTCGACAAAAAAGACGGGGCGTTTTTTTTCAGACTACGACATCACCAACGGAAAAAACGAAACCAGAAATAGAATTGATGTTGAAATCGATCGTCAAAACATTTCATGGATGGTTACACGTTCCAGGAAAGGTGCAAAGAAACAGAGGATTTCAAACTTCGAACAGCTTTCAAGTGTCGTTGACAAGATCCACTCAGATTTCGAGTCGGATAAAGAGCTTGATTTTCCGCTGGCTGTCTTTTACCCCGTCAATCGAGCAGTGCTTGACATTCCTCTGCGAATACGGCAACGGCACGAGTTCGATCAACTTTCTGCGTATGATCAGGCATTGACTGGGGCACGGAACGACTTTCGGCTCTTTTTCGAGTGGTATCGAAATCGCGAAGATCTTGAAAACGAATTGCGCGTTGACGACGCCGATTATCGGGATAAAGAACTTGAAGCCGTTCGTGGTGCGATAACCAAACTCTTCCCCGGATCGTCTGATTTACGCATCAGACGAAAACCTCTGCGAATGGTCGTTGAAAAATTGGGAACTGAAATCATTGTCGATCAACTCTCGGATGGCGAAAAATGTCAACTCGCACTTGCAGGGGATTTGGCGCGCCGATTGGCGGTCGCCAACCCATCATTGAGTAATCCACTTAAGGGTAAAGGGATCGTTCTGATTGATGAAATCGATCTGCATTTGCATCCGGCATGGCAGCGAAATGTCATTTCTGTGCTCACGAGAACTTTTCCGAAATGTCAGTTCATTGTTTCGACCCACTCGCCGCAAATTGTTAGTGAAGTAAAAAACGAATCCATTTTCATTCTTACTCGTTCCAACGGTGATGTAGCCGCGCTACATCCAGAAGGGGCGTATGGGTTGGATGCGAACCGAATTCTTGAAGACTTGATGGGAGTTGCTGACCGTCCGCGGTCAATTAAGGAAGCAATCGCCAAGTTGTTTCGTCAAATCGACGACGGCGAATACGAGATTGCAAGAATAACACTCGAAGACCTCAATGGCCTGATAGGGTCTGATCCGCAACTGACAAGGGCTGGCACTCTCCTCCGTCGTAAGGAGATCGTTGGCAAGTGAAGCATATTGTCAAAGAGCATGATCCAGTCGAATTGGTGGAATTCAAGGTAGCTGAAAATGATGAATGGACGCCCGAGTATGAAGCACTTCCCGGCGACAGGAAACGCGCAATTCACGACACACTTCTAGTAGAGCAAGGACATATTTGCTGTTATTGCAATCGTCGTATTCGCCGCGATTCAAGTCACATCGAACATTGGCATCCGCAAACATTGCCGCCCGAACAGCTCGCGCTTGAATACGGCAATATGCTTGCTTCATGCCAGCGGGAACTCGATCCTGGGGAACCACTCCGGTGTGGAATGAAAAAGGGAGACTGGTTCGATCCACCGAGAATGGTTTCACCTTTAGATTGCGACTGCGAAGCACGATTCCGCTTCACCGCGGATGGTACCATTCGTCCCGCAAGCGATGATGACATCGCTGCCGGTGAGACAATTCTCAGACTCGGTCTTGATCTTCCAAATCTCAACGCGTCGCGACGTGAGGCAATCGGAGCAATTCTCGATGACCTCGACGTATTGTCGACGGAAGAGTTACGGACTCTTGCACAGCGGATACTTGTCCGCGATGAATACAGTTTGTTCTCGGAATATTGCATTGCAGTAGCTCAGGTTTTAGAAGGACTCATTCCGACTGACGATTAGCTCACGCCTCGCTTCAAATGAAATGCGCGTCCGCCGTTCCCAGGCCTTCGATTTCGACCTGGATACAATCTCCCTTCGCGACCCATTTGGTTTGCACGACGCTGCCTAGCATGACGATCCAACCTGCGGGGATGTCGCGGCCGGTTGCGGCTTTGGCGTTTGCTAGCCACGCGAGGGCTTCGAGTGGATGGCCGTTGATGATGTCGCGTCCGTGACCTGTGCCCACAACCACGTCGTTGATTCGCATCGAGCCGTGGACGGCTGCCAGGTCGAGATCGCGCCACTCGGTGACCGGATTGCCCAGGACGATTCCCGCGCCGAAGAAATCGTCGGCCAGCCACGTGCGCCAATCTGGCTCGCGGGCGACAAAGTCCACGTAGCGGTCGTCGACGATTTCGATGGCTGGGTAGAACGCCTGCACTGCCTCGCGAACACTGTCGATGTTGTGTGGTGCGGCAGCGGCTTGAATTGGGTGCTGTAGGGTTACGGCGATTTCGCATTCAACGCCGACGTGCAGGAACGAGTTGAAATCGAATTCGCCCTTGCCGTGATGAACGG
>CAYFJO010000321.1:0-9113 GCA_964343305.1 uncultured Pirellulaceae bacterium
CTCGCTGGTGTTTTGACCGCGAACTTGTGTTTCCGAGTCATTCAGCGTCCGGCCCGTGTCAAAGTACGAATGCGATTGAGCCGATCCATCGGTTTCAAATGCCGGCAAGGAGTTGCTCGGAAAGCTCGGTAGAAACGGTTCCTGCCCGTGACCAAGCATCGCCGACAATGCGACCATGTTGAAGATGAAGACCGTATTGAAACTTCGCCAGCGCATCCTTGCGTTTCCGTTTGAACGGTTAGGCGTGATCGCCCGAAATCAACTCAGCGACCCGGACGCAGAAGTTTTCGTTTAACACCAGAATCTCGCCGCGAGCGATCAGCCGGCCGTTGGCATAGACGTCAACCGGGTCGCCGGCCAGTTTATCCAAGGCGACGACGGAACCTTTGCGCAACTTCAGCACGTCTTCCAAATACATATAAGTGCGTCCCAGTTCGATCTTGAGGTCCAGCTCGACATCGCGCAGCAACTCCAACGTCGCCTTTTCGCTTGTTGCCGGAGCGCCGGAGAAATCTTGAAGTTCGAAGGCCGAGATCTCCGGAATCGAAGTCTGCGTGGGATCGTCGACCGAGGCAAGCGCCTCTTCGGCGTGATTCAACAGGACTTGCACATCATCGGCGGTGTTACTCACACCGTCGGGTCTTGGCGGAGGTGCCGTGGCGGTGGCTTGAGGCGGCGCACTTGCGGCACTGGCCGCGAGCAATCGCTCCATCTCGCCAGCATTGATCGGCGGTGAGTCGCCTGTCGCGCCTGGTTCCGGCTCGGGCGGCGGCGCAGGGGTTGGCGAAGCCACACCTCCGGCTTCCTTGGCCTGTTCGAGGAGTTGTTCGATTTCCTCGTTTGCAATTTGATTGGGATCGTCTGCCATGGGAGTCCATTCCCTTGTTTGTGTTGCTCGATACTCTGAGTCGAGCACTCGTTCTTGGTTGCTCGACTCAGTGAGCCAAACAACAAGAGCGCACTATTGTTCGTGGAACGTGAACTTGCTGAAAATGATCGATGTGAGAAGGGGCTTTCCGAATAGGGCGTTACTTTTCGCTAATATTCGCCTTTTGATCAACCCCAACCCTGGCTCCGTCAGGTCCGTGACTTCCGATTCGCGGATTTCTGATAGCACTTTGTCGCGGAACCGATGCTTGTTATTCTCCAGCAGGCCGTCGAACTCCGCCTTGTTGTCGCTGCTTACCGTGCCTACCAAAAGAAACTGAATGTGCATCGTGCTGCTGGCAGTCGGCTGGTGAAGTGTCAGGCTAAAATCGCCCAACTCAACTTCCATCGCTTCGTCGTCCTCTTCTACTACATCCGCCTCGGAATCCTGAGGTTGATCCTCGGCGATTATTTCCTTGGCCTTGTCCGCGACGTCTTCGGCCGATGGAATGATCATGTATGCCAGCAAGCATTCACCCAGGATCACCAGCACCACAAACATGCCGATCATTATTCGGGCCAAGAACGAGCCGCCCGCTCGTGTCTCGTCGCCATTGGTTGTTTCTGTCTCGCTCATGATTCAAACTTTCGTACTTGTTGCTGCCTCTCTTGCTCCGTTCCAATTCGATCTCCCGCAACTTCGTCGAGCATAAAAATCTCCACGCGCGGATTCCTGTTCATTTTTACGGGGTCTGTCCCGATGTGTACCGGCTCGTAAGGTCCGGCATTTGAAATTCGAATTCGTTCGGGTGCAATTTTCATTTCGTTGACCAGAAAGCTCATCGTCGTGATCGCACGTTGATGGGCCAGCGACAAGAAATCGTCGCCGTCCGGTCCGAGCCCTTCGCGGGGGTGCTTCCACGTGTGACCACGAATTTCAATTTTTTGTGGTTTGCCGAGAAATTTCTGTCCGATGGTCCGCAACGCCTGACGATGTGCGTCGCTCAGTTGGTCGGAACCGAACGAAAAATGAATCACGGTGCCGTCCGCCGTTCGCATGCCTTCTCGGATGATCACCACCCGGCTGTGGTCACCCGTCGCCGATTCAACTTTGTCGCCGCCTTGTTCAGTGTTTTTCTTTTTTGCCCGAACTTCGGTCGCCAGTTTTTGCTTCGGCGAATTGCGCGGCTTCGACGGACCGGGCATCACGCTAGCCGTTGAATTTTCATAGCCAAACTGCCGCTGCACCGACTCGACCAACGCCTGGTATTTTTCTTTCTCTTTGATCTCGCTCAGCGAAACCAACATGATGAAAAACGTCAGCAGCAGCGACATCATGTCGCCGAACGTGACCACCCATTCCGGGATGTCTCCACCACCACCTTCTTCTTCAATGTCGCTCATGATCTCTGCCTTGTGGAAATCTCAAATGACAAATCACAAACTCCAAACAAATTCCAAAACTCAAATAACCAACCGCGCACGGAAGAGCCAGTTAGATCTTTCGAATTTAGAATTTGATAATTGTCTGTGATTTGTAGTTTGTGATTTGTCATTTTCACCTAAGCTGCCTCGTTCGCACTTTCACGCAATTTCGGCGGCAGGAACGTACTAAGCTTTTGCTCGACGACACGCGGGTTTTCGCCCGATTGGATCGCCATAATGCCCCGAATCACAATCTCCAGACTCATCATTTCCTGCTTGTCGAGATAGCCAAGCTTCTCAGCAAACGGCAGAAAGAACACGTTCGAAACAATCGCTCCGTACAGCGTCGTAATCAACGCCACGGCCATCCCGGCACCGATGCTGGACGGGTCTTCCATGTTACTGAGCATCATGATCAATCCCATCAGCGTCCCGATCATGCCATAGGCCGGCGCGAAACGCCCAAGTTGGTCCATTAACGATTTGCCTTCTTTGTGTCGCCGCGCTATCGATGCGATTTCGGTCCGCATAATGTCTTCGATCACTTCGGGCCGCGTGCCGTCCACGGCCATTTGAATCCCCAGCTTAATGAAGTCGTTGTCCACCTCGTCCAGCTTGCTTTCCAGTGCCAGCAAGCCGTCCCGCCGTGCGACTTCGGCCAGACTCACGATTTGTTCGATCAATCCTTTTACGTCGATCGCCTTGTTCAAAAAAACCTTCATCACCACGACCGGCGACGAGATCATCTTCTTCAGCGGAAACGAGATCAACGCAGCCGCGAACGCACCGCCAATGACAACCAGGCCCGACGGGATGTCAACAAACGCCGAGAACGAGCCGCCACCGACAATGATGGAGCTGACGATGAGGCCCACGGCCGCCAGGAGGCCGACTAGTGTTGCGAGATCCATTGAAACTGCCCGTGATTGTTAGTCATTGGTCATTCGTCACTGGTCATTCGTAGTGGCGGCACCAAGTGTTTCGTTTGTTGATACCGCACCGCTCGATCAAGCACTTCGTCCATCGTTTCCTTGACCACCAATCGTTCGCCCGAAGTCAGCGTGAGGAACGTATCTGGCCGCTTCTCGACGTAGCGGATCAAATCGGCGTTCAAAACAAACCGCTCGCCGTCCAATCGGGTTAGCTTGATCATCGTAATCCCTTCGTTCGCCCGTGATTGCGCACCGCTGCGCAACAACAGTTCAGGCAAACATAGGTCATGGTTGTCTGGCCGCCCGCAATTTTGCACCTGGCGCAAACGTCAAGGCATGCAAGCGGCCGCGCCAGAGATTAGAATGACCCTAACAATCCACAGAACCGACAAACGGACAAAACTAGCAATGTTCAAACTCACCATGCACCGTAGCTGCGTTCGCCGAAACGCGACTTTTCCAACATGTGTCCCCACTCTGGCGGGTGCAGCAACGCTCTTGTCTTGTCTGCTTCTCAATGCCGCCGAGCCGCTGCCGCGAGGATACTCGATTCCAACGCTCGACCTCGCCGATCAAAAACACCGCCAAGTGATCGTGGACCAAGAGAAAGGCCAGTACCTCGGTCATCCAACCACGTTGTTGTTGGAAGATGGCAAAACAATGTTGTGCGTCTATCCAAAAGGTCACGGTCGAGGGGCCATCGTTTACAAACGATCCGCTGACGGCGGCAAGACCTGGAGTGAGCGGCTGCCGACCCCCAAGTCATGGGCTACTTCCAAAGAAGTGCCCACCTTGCACCGCGTCGTCGACCCCGAGGGAAAAAAACGAATCATTATGTTCTCGGGCCTGTATCCCTGCCGGATGGCCGTCACGGAGGACGACGGCAAGTCTTGGTCCGAGTTAAAACCGGTCGGCGACTGGGGCGGCATCGTCCAAATGGGTTGCGTTGAACAACTCACAACCGGCCAGGGCCACTATATGGCCATGTTTCACGACGACGGCCGGTTCTTCACCGCGGGAGGCAAACGCCAAAAGCCTGTTGTCTTCAAGTTGTTCAAAACATTTTCCAAGGACGGCGGTCTAACGTGGTCATTCCCCGAAACCATTTTTTCGCGCAGCGACGTCCACCTTTGTGAACCAGGCATCATTCGTTCGCCCGACGGAAAGCAACTTGCAGTTCTGCTGCGTGAAAACAGCCGTCGCCGCAATTCACACGTCATCTTCTCCGACGACGAAGGCCAAACCTGGACCGAGGCCCGCGAGTTGCCAGCATCACTGACCGGCGACCGCCACACGGGACGGTACGCTCCCGACGGCCGGCTGTTCATTTCATTTCGCGACACGACGCTCGAAAGCCCAACACGCGGCGATTGGGTCGCCTGGGTCGGCAAGTTTGAGGACATCGCCAGCGGCAATGAAGGCCAATATCGAGTTCGCCTGATGGACAACTACAAAGGCGGCGACTGCGCCTATCCCGGCGTTGAACGCTTGCCGGACGGAACGATCGTCACGACAACGTACGGCCACTGGAAACCAGGTGAAGCGCCGTACATCGTCAGCGTGCGGCTGAAATTGAATGAACTCGATGAGTTCGCCGAATTAAAGGTCGGCGACATCGCCCCGGATTTCGAGTTAACCGGCAGCGATGGCAAGACATACAAGTTGTCGGAACTCGGCCAAGCGTCGGTCGTGGCTTGGTTTCCCAAAGCGTTCACCGGTGGCTGAACGAAGGAATGCATTTCGCTCCGTGAGAGCGGCGACGCCCTTCGCAATTTCGACGTAGCCTACTTCGCAGCCAGTTGCGCCCCGGTCGAGAAAAACACCGAGTTTGCCAGATCTTTGGACCTGGATTACCCGATTCTCAGCGACACCGACGGCAGCGTTGCCAAAGCCTACGGCATTCACAACGGCCGATTTTCAAACCGAGTGACGTTCATCACCGGCGCGGACGGCAAGATTCTGGAGATCATCAAGAAGGTCAACACATCATCCCACGGCAAGGATGTTGCGGCGCTGTTGAAAAAGCTGGGCGTGGCGGAAAAGTAATCGTTCGTTCAGCAGGCTATTTCAAATCTGAACGACCCGATGTGAGTTGATTCATCGGGCCGTTTTTTTATCTATTGCAGTGTCGCTCAAGCCTCCCGCGCCCTTAAACAGTCGCTAATCCACTGCTGATCTTGTTCGCTAGGCGCGGGTATCAGGCGTTGGTCGTAAGGTAACCTTCGGTCGTAAAGCGCTGGTTCGTACGCGGCAAGAAACACCGCACCAAGGTCCAATTCGACTTCGCCGTCTTCTGGCAATAAAGGAATAGGGACTTTGGGAATCGGTTTTCTCATGTTCCAGTAAACTAGCAGGCATCGAGGACGTAGATTGGGTCGACCGATGTATACGAAATAATCCGCGGTGGGAAGGGGCTCACGCATCGGCAGTCGCTCGCCACCACGCAACAAATCAATCTCAACAAGATTGACGTGGCTCGCGACTAACTCCGTCCCCTTTTCCAGGTAAGACTCGATCCCGTCTTCTCCGCCCACTTTGTTGCTCGGCGATAGCAACTCCATCACGGTCACAGGTCGTTCGTCAGGTTGATGGATAATCTGCAAACGCCTCTGTGTCTGCGGTTCAATATCGGGATAATCCAGCTCAATTGTCGTTGTTTCGGAATCAGCGGATGAAATAGGCTCCGTGGGACGCCATTCTGGAGAAGCCACAACGGTGACATCTGGCTTGATGCGGTGAAGCTTGATGTCTTCATGCATGACAACAAGGTATTCTTCGATCCGAACATCGTAATTCGGCAACAATTTGGGAAGCAACGCGTTACGAATCTCGGCGAGAAGTGTCGGCGCAAAATCACTCCAAAACGGCTGCATTTCGAGATACGGGTCCATGCCGGGAAAAGGATTAGGCATGGTGAACTCTCCAACACGGGGGAAGTGAAAGATGTAATTCTATTGTAGCAAACTTCACGCGTGACAATACGGCTGATTCAGGTGACGAACGGCTATTTGGGCGCTGCTCCAACACCGATCATGATCAGGCCAATGAAGAAGAGTGCACCACCAAGGCTGATGATTGAACCCGGCGACCAGGCAACTCTTGATCGCACACGATAGAACGCCATCGCCACCATGCCAAAGGCTTCAGCTAATAAACCAATCGCGGTGATTGCCCATCCTAGTAAGTAGATGAGTGCACTAAGGCTTGGCATGGTGATGCATTAGTGGTTGCTGTTGATTAACTCTTCAAAGTCGCCTTCGCTAATCACGGTGACACCTAACTGATTCGCCTTGTCGAGTTTGCTTCCTGCCTTTTCACCGGCGACGAGATAGTCGGTTTTCTTAGTAACGCTCGAAGTCGGTTTGCCACCGTGTTGTTTGATCAGGTCGTGGATTTCGTCGCGCGTGTATTTACTCAGCGTTCCCGTGACTACAAACGTCTTTCCAGTGAGCGAGTCGCCTGCAACAGTTTGTTGTTCGGCGGTCATTTCGACGCCTTGTAATTGCAGATCTTCGATCGTGGCCTGGCCGTACTCGCTGTGAAGAAAACCGTGCACGCTTTCGGCGATGATGTCGCCAATTTCGTTGATTTCGCTGAGTTGGTCGACCGTGGCGGCCATGAGGTTTTCGACCGAGCCGAAATGGCTGGCTAAGACGCCGGCCACGTTCGTGCCGACGTGGCGGATCGACAGGGCGTTCAAGAGTCGGGCCAGACCTCGCTGGCGGCTGGCCAAGACGCCGGCAAGAAGATTGTCGGCAGACTTCTCACCCATGCGTTCCAAGCCAAGCAACTCGTCGCGGTGGTCCTTCAATTGATAGAGATCACCGTAGGACTTCACCAAATCGGCTGTGACCAGTTGATCGACGAGTTTGTCGCCCAGACCTTCGATGTCCATTGCGTTGCGGCTGGCGAAATAGCGGATGCGTTCCTTGACCTGGGCCGGGCAATCGAGATTGGTGCAGCGGATGTAAACGCCGCCTTCGTCTTTGACCAAATCGGTTTTGCACTCCGGGCACTTCTTTGGAAACTTGAATTTGCGCAGCGGCGATTTTCGCTCGTGTTTTTCCACGCGAACAATGTGCGGAATGATGCGGCCTGCTTTTTCGACCACGACGATATCGCCAACGCGGACGTCCTTGCGCTGGATTTCGTCGGCATTGTGAAGGCTGGCCCGGCTGACGATCGTGCGGTCCAATTCGACGGGTTCGAGTTCGGCCACGGGGGTGATCGCGCCGGTCTTGCCAACCTGGACTCGAATCTCGTTCAAACGGGTCGTCGCTTCCCACTTTTCCCACTTGTAGGCGATCAGCCAGCGTGGACTTTTGGACGTGTTGCCGAGCTGTTCGCGCTGGTCGAAACGGTTGGCTTTAATTACCAAACCGTCAACTTCGAAATCGAGGTCGTGCAACTCCTTGTTTAGTTTCTCGCAGTGTTCGATCGTTGCGTCGATGTTGGGGAACGACTCGACTCGCGGGGTCGGAGGCAAACCATAGCTGCCGATCGAGTCCAGGAACTCGATATGGTTGGTCGATTTCAATCCCTCGCAGTATCCCACGCCGTGGCAGAACATCCGCAGGTTTCGTTCGGCACAGATGCGCGGATCGAGCATTGTGATCGCTCCCGACGTGACGTTGCGAGGATTGGCGAACAGCGGCTCGCCCTTCTTCGTCTGGCGCTCGTTGAGTTCGACCAACGTGGAATTGGTCATGTAGATTTCACCGCGCACTTCCAAAACGGGCGGGACATCATTGCCAATTAGCTTCAATGGAATATCGCCGATCGTGCGGGCATTGTGAGTGATGTCGCTGCCGGTTTTGCCGTTGCCGCGCGTCAATGCCTGGACCAAAACACCGTCTTCGTAGGTCAGTGAGGCGGCGGCTCCGTCGATCTTCAATTCGACCACGTATTCGACCGGCGCGCCGTCCAGAAGTTTCAACGTTCGCTCGTCCCATTTGCGAATTTCTTCGATGCTGTACGTATTGTCGATCGACAGCATCGGTAAGCGATGAGCGACCTCGGGTAGATGATCGACCGGTTGTTCGCCAACTCGTTGCGTGGGGCTGTCCGGCGTGACAAGATCTGGATTCTCCGCTTCGAGCTTTTTCAACTCGGTCATCAACTTGTCGTACGCCGTATCGCTGACTTCCGGCGCGGCTTCGACGTAGTATTTTCGATCGTGGTGACGAATTTCGTCGCGCAGATGATCGATTCGCTGTGCAACATTCTGGCTCACGCGTCACTCAACTCCACTTGCAACGGAAGGTGATCGGCAAAACGTACGCCCATCGTGCGTTGTCCCCGCGCCAAACCGTAAACCAAAAATGGCGGCCACAAGAAATGAACCATCTGCACGACTTGAAAGACTTGCCAGCGGATAGCGGGATTTTGGGCGGGGATGACCAACGTCCAGATCAGACCTGACACGAGTAGGATGGCCAATGGGACGACGATCAGCACCAGAATACTCATGGCGATGCGAAATCCTCTCAGCGTCGGCCCTGGGTCGACTAGCGTCTCCAATCGTACGCCGCCGGAAGCGCCGCTCAGCCGCGCGGCAATGTCCATTTTCCTAAATCGGAAACTCACCGCGTTGTCCAGCCGGTTGGTGACGTGTACGGCGGGATTGTCGGCGATCGTTTTGAGAATCGACTTAATCGCCTGATCGATCGACACGCCTTTGATGATGTGCTCTTTACTGATGGACTGCGACAAGGTGTTAAGGTGCAAATAGCAACGGAAGCCGATGTACCAAGTGATCGCACCAAGGCTGGCCACGACGATCACAATGATTCGTGCGATTTGTTCAGTCATAGGACTAGCTGAGCAGTGGGCCGGATTGACAATCCGGCCAGATGTCATTGCGGAAGAACTAATAGGATCTAAATATGC
>CAYFJO010000321.1:9213-12510 GCA_964343305.1 uncultured Pirellulaceae bacterium
ATTTTTCTGTCAGAAATCCATCCCGCCAATTTTGATCGGACAGAAAGATAAGGGGACAGAAAAATGAAGTAAGTTGCAGCCACGAGCAGCGTCATTCTACTTCAATATCTTAATTTGCAAACTACATTTTCGATGATCTGGTAACCCAAATCCTCTTGCATCGTCATGATCGACTCAGGGTGAAACTGCACCGCCGCGATGGGCAACTGCTTGTGCTCGATCCCCATCACCACATCATCATCGCTCATGGCCGTCACCATCAACTCTTTCGGCATGCTGTCCTGCGTCGCGAACAAAGAATGATACCGACCGACGGCAAAATCGGTCGCACCTTCTGGGAAAATTCGACCACGTTCGAGGATGCGAACGTCGGATGACTTTCCATGCATCGGCTCGGACAGTGTGCCAAGTTCGCCGCCAAAACACTGCACGATGCCCTGCAATCCCAGGCAGACGCCAAACACGGGGACACGCTTCTCGATCGCCACCTCGACCAGCATCTGGATAGGATACTCGGAAGGATGGCCCGGGCCAGGTGACAGCACCAGCAGGTCTGACGCATATTTCTCAACGTACTCAACGAGGTTCTCCTTGACGAAACTGTGACGCAGCGTCACCACTTCGGCACCTGTTTGCCCGAAGTAGTTCGACAAGGTGTGAACGAACGAGTCGTCGAAATCGACTAACAAGATCCGCTTGCCCTCACCCGGCCGTGGTCTCGACGTGGCACTCGCTGGTCGGGGCGACGTTGCTTCCTCGTCCAAAATCTTCAAGAACGCCGACGCTTTGACTTCGGTTTCTTCCTCTTCGCTGACGGGATCAGAGTCGAACAAAACCGTCGCGCCGGCGCGAACGTTGGCGATGCCTTGGCAGACGTGAATGGTCCGTAGTGTTAAACCGGTGTTGACGTTGCCATTGAAGTGGACCGAGCCGATGGCCCCGCCATACCAGAATCGCGAGCTTTGTTCGTGTTGTTCGATAAACTTGATCGCTTTCATTTTTGGGGCGCCAGTCACCGTCACGGCCCACATGTGCGACAAAAAGGCGTCCAGCCCGTCGAACTCGTCCTTCAACGCGCCTTCGACATGATCGACCGTGTGGATGACGCGCGAATACAGTTCAATCTGTCGCCGGCCGAGAACTTTTACCGTGCCGGGCTTGCACACCCGCGATTTGTCGTTGCGATCGACGTCTGTGCACATCGTCAGCTCGGCCAGATCCTTCGACGAATTCAGAAGTTCGCGAATCTGGTGGGAATCTTCGATCGGATCTTGCCCGCGGGCGATCGTGCCGGAAATCGGACAAGTCTCGACGCGGCTGCCTTCGACGCGGACATACATTTCGGGCGAAGCACCGATCAAATACTCCTCGCTGCCCAAATTCATAAAGATGCCGTAAGGAGCAGGATTCTGGGTACGCAACTTTCGCGAGATATCGGATGGGCGCAACTTGCACTGACGAAAAAACGTGTGGCTCGGCACGACTTCAAACAGGTTGCCACGAATGAAGTAGTCCTTTGCTTTTTTGACAACTTCCGCGTACTGATTCTTTTCCAACTCGCGTTGTTCAACCGCGCCATCGTGCGAGGCGAACGGCTGCCGCGAACCGGAACGCGCCATGTCTTGGGTCGATTGGCCGTTGAACGAAAAGTCGTATTGAAATCGCTGCGACAAATTTTCCGCGTGATCGATGACGACAACCTCGTCCGGCAGGTACAACACCAAATCGGCTTGCTTCTCGTCGCGCGACAGCGAAAGCTTGATGCTCTCAAACTGAAACACCAGGTCGTAGCCATACGCGCCGTACAAACCCAGGAACCGATCTTCGTCGCTGGAAAACAGCTCGATGATCATTCGCAACAGCGAAAAAATCGACGGCTGTTTACTCCGTTCTTCTTCGGAAAAAAACGCGTCCGACCGAATAATGCCCCCCGTGATCTGGTCGCTGGAAAACCGCAGATCTTTGTAGAACGAATCCTGGACGAAGTTTTCCGAGATGAACGACAACAACACCTGGCCGCGGTCGTTAAGTGCGCGGATCGCAAACTCGTCGTCCTTGGTCCGCAGTTCCAGTGGCGGGTTCACAAAGCCGATGTCCCAGCGGGAATAGCGGCCGGGATACTCGTAGTTCGACGTCAGCAAAACGCCCTTTTGCTCGTCCAACGCGGCAACGATTCCTTCGACCGCGGGCGGGCCATCAATCGCCTTGTCAAGGCGACGAATCTCTAACCCATTTTTCGTGGTATAGGTATGTACGAGTTCCATCGGAAAGAATTCACTCCGCGAGTCGCTTGGTCATTCTTCGATTGTAGCCGCTAGAAATTTATTTGTTAGATCACTCGTTCAGCGCCGCGGCAGAGTCGCAACCAAAATATAGGACGGAATTCCATTCCGTCCGGACGGATTGAAAGATCCGTCCTATCAGAAATGCGCGCGAGAATGCAGAAATACGCCGACGAGCAGAACGACATCCTGGCCGATGGCCGCGAAGCCAAGTTGACGTCCAAACAAGAAGCTCGCGCGATACGATCGTTAGTTTTCGATCGACAGCAACTCGACCTCAAACTTCAGCAGTGAGTTGGGACCGATCTTATCGCCCGAACCCGACTCGCCGTAGGCAAGGTCTGGCGGGATGTACAATTCCCACTTGCCACCGGGCTTCATCAATTGAAGAGCTTCCGTCCACCCTTTGATGACTTGGTCAACGCCGAATTCCGTGCCCCCTTCTGGAGATTCATCAAAGACGGTGCCGTCGAGCAAAGAGCCCTTGTAGTTCACTTTTACCCGGCTGGTTGCTTTGGGCGATTCGCCCTTTCCCGCTTTGATGACTTTGTACTGCAGACCACTGTCGGTCGTTTTGACGCCTTCTTTCGATTTGTTCTCGGCGAGGAATTCGTCGGCTGCTTTCTGATTGGCCGCGCCCGCTTCGTCTTTGTCTTCGTCTTCTTCTTTTTCCTTCTCTTTGACTAGATCGGCTCGGCTAAGTTGCAAGTTCTCGAGACTTTCCGCGGAAATGACATAGTACCAATCGCCAAAGCGCTCATTTAGTTCCTCGACCTTCTCCTTGCCGTTGGCAATGTTTCCTTCATATTCCTTTAAGTCCTCTTCGTACGCCTCCATATCCGACTCATACGATTTGAGGTCGTCCTCGTATTGCTTCAATGCTTCCTCGTAGAGGGTCTGTGGGTCCTTTTCTTTTTCCTCCTCACTGTCTTCTTTGGACTCCGAGTCATCCGAATCTGTGTCATCCGAATCTGTGTCATCCGAATCTGTGTCATCCGAATCTGTGTCATCCGAA
>CAYFJO010000322.1:0-12479 GCA_964343305.1 uncultured Pirellulaceae bacterium
CGAAGCGTTGCCGCCGGAGTTGATATCCTTGACCAGCACAGTTCCGCTGGCCGTTCCGTCGCTCTTCCAGAGCTCATAGCCGCTGGTGCCGTCGTTGGCGCTGAAAAACAGCGTCCCGTTCACGTTCGTGAGGTAGCTGAGGAAGCTGTGCGTACCGGAGTTGATGTCCTTGACCAGCACGGTTCCGCCGGCCGTCCCGTCGCTCTTCCACAACTCGTGGTCGTTGGTGCCGTCGTTGGCGCTGAAAAACAGCGTCCCGTTTACGTTCGTGAGGCGGGCGGGTAAAGAATGGCCGCCGGGGTTGATGTCCTTGACCATCACGGTTCCGCTGGCGGTCCCGTCGCTCTTCCACAGCTCTTCGCCGTTGGTGTCGTCGTTGGCGCTGAAAAACAGCGTCCCGTTCACGTTCGTGAGGCGGTTGGGTAACGAACTTTTAGGGATGCCGGAGGAGTCGTCGATGCCGGGGCGGATGTCCTTGACCAGCACGGTTCCGCTGGCAGTCCCGTCGCTCTTCCACAGCTCAGAGCCATTGGTGCCGTCGTTGGCGCGAAAAAATGCCGTCCCACCCACGTCAACGAACTCAGTCGGGCTGGAATCACCCGCGCTATTCAGATTGCCCAGCAACTCAGGCATGGCGGCCAGCATCTTCCGCTCTTCAAGCGGTTCAACCTTCAGCCGCCGCTCATGTTTGTTGGCGGGACTTGATTCTTGTCTAAACAGGCGTCGGAAGAGTTGCTTTAACATGACTCACTCGGTATCGGTGAAAACCAAGGTCTTTCTGATGCATCCGAGCTAGATTCTTCTGGGGGGATGGTTAGCTTAAACCACCTATTATGGATGTCAAGATCCTAATATCTACGGGTCCAGTTGTCCAACAATACCGGGACCCCGCCACAATTCGTTTCCTGCGCTACCGTTGTCGGCTTGAAAATACAGCGTTCCATTGACATTAACCAAATTACGTGGATACGAGTTGTCGCTGCCTGCATTGATATCCATGACAAGCATCGTACCTGCGGTCGTTCCGTCCGTCTTCCACAACTCAAAGCCTGAGGAACCATCGTCGGCTGTGAAAAACAATGTGCCGTTGACGTTGGTAAAATAGTGTGAAAGGTGCCCTGGAAGTGAATCGTCAGCGCCGGGGTTGATGTCCTTGACCATTTCCGTGCCACCGTTTGTCCCATCGGTTTTCCATAGTTCGGAACCTGACGATCCGTCGTTTGCGGAAAACAGGGTCGTTGTACCGAGCGTTGCAAACTCGTGCGGAGCAGAACTGAATACTCCCGGATTGATGTCTGCCAAGAGCTGCGGGGTTCCAGCGAGCATGCACTTTGTTTCGAGAATCTCCACCATCAAACGGCGTCGCCGTCGCAACTTGCAGGGTTTTCCGTTCCAACGCGTGAAGAGACTATATTTCGATTTCATGGCAAGGGATCTTGCTCGCGTGTTGGGCTAACGCCGAAAGAATATTATTTACCGCGGGCGCATCGATACGAAAGTGCCGCGCACAAAAAAGTCGCCATTGGGGAAAACGTTCCCAATGGGACCTGTTCTTCGATTCGGTATGTTCTCTTAGCCAATTTCATGCTACTTCTCCCGCAACGTCATTGCAAGCGAGTTGTAAACAAGTAAACAAATAAGAAATGTGGCGTGGAGTGTTCCAACTCTGGCTAAGAGAACGCGAAACACCTAGCTAGAGGTTTGCGCGCAAGTATCGGGGGATGTCCGTGACGCGATTTGGCAACAATTCTTGCGAGTGGTTTGGCTAATCGGCCCCGAAGTGTTACAGCGACGATCGACGTGTGCCGACGTCGAGCAGTCCGTTCATCAAACTTGACCTCGCTACGTCGTGGTCTAAGCCTCGCATGTGACCCAGTTCGTGAAGAATGACGATGAGCAAGTCCATGCGACCAGCCTGTGTCGAAAGGCCTGAATCGCTTGCTGATCGAGCATTGGCTCTGCATGCGCAACGCCAAGCCAACGAGGCGATCAAGTTGTTTCGCCAGGCGATCACCTTGGGGTTCGAATCAGCGAAGTTGCACAACGATTTGGGTAATGCATTACAAGATGCTGGCGACCAAGACGCCGCATTGTTGAGTTACCGTCAAGCCATTGCCGTCGATGAAACGTTCGCCCCCGCGCACCAAAATCTCGGCTTCGTACAAATCAATCACGGCCGCCTGGAAGAAGGTCGACCGCATCTCGAGCTCGCAGGCAAGCCGGTTTTGAAAACGGAAATACGGTCGTTTCTTAGTGTGACTCAACCTTGACGATTTCTTGAACGTTTCTTGTCAGCCGTCGTCGCGCTTCAGCCGGCGGTCCGCGAGGTCCACTTTGTACATGATCTGGTTGTAGTTATATCGAGGAGTTGGAGTCGGGTTTCCCGAAAACATGTTCGTGTAGGTTGCCTCGAAGTAGATGATCCTCCCTTTTTCTTTTGCAAAGAATGAGTGCTGCTTTGGATTGTAGAAACTGTATTTATCGTGCGTGACAAGCTTTCGGGCATACTTCCAAGGGCCATTCGGTTGCTCCGATTCGGACAGCCATATCTCGCCGAGCGGCGATGTGCCAAACGACTCAAGGGCAATCATCACGTAGCGCTTGCGGTATTCGCTCCACGCCACACTGCTGCTGTGGACCCTTACTCTTTTGCCCGTTTCGGCATCACGCAGTTGAAAGAACCGTTCTTCTCCAGTGATACGTCCTTCCTTGACCAAGCGGTCTTCGATTTCCTCGGATGGCACGATCGCATCCGCTCGCCACTGCAATCGCAGTCTTCCTTGTGCGTCGCGATCCACCATAAGTTTATCCGCACGACTGCCGGGTTTGAAATACGTGTACGCTTCATAACACGTCAAATCCGAAAGAGATTCAGCAGTTGCACGCACTCGGATTATTGGACATTGATGACCAAAGTAGACGTAGTCCACCTCGCGGTCGCGGTGAATGAACGGGTGCCCGGCTGGAAACACCGGCGCGCTCATATCAAATCGCCGGCGTTGTTCGAACTGTTTTGTCTTGTCGTTGAATTCAACCAATCCACGTTCGTAAATCGTCAGCGGTGGTTTTACTTTTACGTACTTTGCGAACAGCCTCTCTCGACCGGATTCGTCCTTGACGGTGACGAGTCCGTTGATCCAAGTAGGCCCCTTGCCCGGCATCTGGCACGTCGCTTTGGCAAACCCGCGGTCATCCGTGAAATACGCAAGGTCGATGCCAATATCAGGGTCCATTCCCCCTTGGCAGGGCAAAAGTGAAGTGGCACCGGGCACGTGAAAATTGCCTAGAGGATACGACGGCCGATTGGTGTCACCCCAGAACCAATAGAGTTTTCCCTGGAAGACCGCACACACGACACTGTCGGATCCAAACACGCGTCCGTTCAGCAGCGCGTGCGCAAGTGGAGGATCTTCGCCCACCAATACCGTATCGCGATAAACACCGGCTCCCGTGATGCGATAAAGTCGTTCAGCGATATTGAGCCGCTTGATGTGCAGTGTGGCCGCCCCTCCGGCCACCACTTTGAGCCGCTTTCCACGATATCCAAAACCGTCCTTCGGAAACTCGTAACCGTGACTGCGGACGTGAAAAAAGACGTCCCGTCCCATTAATCCCGGTTCGTGAAACGCAACAATACCATTGCTGTCCGTATAGTAACGCACATTGTTAACGGTTTCTAATTCAACGAGCGGGACGCCGCGCCTTGTTTCCGAGTCAACCACGTGAATCTTAAAGTAATCGCCTTTCTCGGGCTGTCCAAGCAACAGCGCAATCATCAGGGCGAACGATTGATTCATTGGAAGTTACTCCCGGCTACCATGACCAAACGACGCAGTTGAACACGACCCTTGGATTATTGTCCCAATCAGTCGCGGTTGCGAATCGACAGGCTTGTTTGAGCGTACCGCCGGATTTCGTACAAGCGGTTGTTTCCCCTCATGCGGTCATTTTGTTCGCTGAATCAACTGCCTAACAGCTCCGATCAGAAAGAACCGCTACGGCTCGGGTATCTTTCGACCCGGCGTCCAGGGCACACCGGCTTTGTCCAGCTTCTGTTGAAGTTTGGCGAAATCCTCTTCGATCAAATTTCTCAGCGCTTTGCGGATGTCGGCATACTCTTCCTTCGCAATATCGAATTGACGTCGATGCGTCTGGGTGGGGCCGTGAGTTGTGTTGAGAGATCCCGAAAGGGCCGTCTGCACTCTGGTGGTGATCGAGATTTGTGCGCTTTGGCTGCGTTTATCTTTTGTCTTGTCACCGGTCAGCAAGACTTGCAGGTCCACGAGTTTAAGTTCTATCTGCCGAGCTTCGTCGAATAACGCGTTGCCGGCTTGTGGTGTTTGCTTGATAGCATTTTTGATTTGACCAAGTTGGCCAAGCAATTCTTGGATTTTGCCGTTGGCGCCCGTGACGGTTCGTTGCAGTCGGCCGACCATTTGTTGAAACGTGAGGACCTTGTCAGGGTCTTGGATCGGCAGCGTTGGCGTGCCAATCGAGATCACTTCGAACGGCTGAAGCTTGCCAAGCGATGTCACTGTGTCGTCAACGCGTTTCGCGGCCGAGACGCTATAGATTCCAGGTGTAACCAATGGTCCCGTCCCCGCTCCGGTCGTGAACGGGGCGTGCCGCAGATTCCAAACGATGCGGTGAATGCCGGACGACGAGGGACCGGTGACGCGATTGACGACGTTACCTTTGTTGTCGGTGATTGTGAAAATGATTGCCGGATTCTCTTCACGCTCTTCCTTCGTCAGCGCATCCCATTCAGGAATCTCGGTGTCGACACCAGAGGATTTCGTCTTGGCTTCTTTCTCGTGTCGAATCTGCTTGCGCGTCTTTAGCGAGTCGCGCAGGTAATAGGTGAACACAGCCCCAAACGGCGGGTTCGGTGCTGTGAAGAAGGCGTCACCTTGACTCCCTTTTTCGCCGCCGTATACACGCGCCGGGATGTACAGAAGCGACTTTTTGATCGGGAACATTGTGAATTCGTTGGATGATAACAGTTTGTTGTCGATCACCCGCAGCGGCGAGTAGTCATCAAAGACATAAAAGCTTCGTCCGAAGGTTGCACCGACAACGTCGTTCTCACGGCGCTGGATTTCGATATCGCGAAACGGGATCACGGGTGTGTTGAGTTTGATCCAGTGTTGGCCGCCATCGAGTGTGAAGAAGAGTCCGAATTCAGTGCCCGCGAAACAAAGCTCCTTTTTGATGTGATCTTGTTCAAATCGCCACACGAGATGGCGATCCGGCAAATTGCCCGTAATCGATTTCCAGGTGCGACCGCGGTCGGTACTCTTGACCAAGTACGGTCGGAAGTCACCCGTCTTGTGATTGTCCAGCGCTGCGTAGACCGTGTCGATGTCGTGCAAATCGGCTTTGACGTCGTTGACGAACGAAAACTCCGGGATGTCGACGATCCGCTCGATCTTTCGCCACGTCTTTCCGCCATCCTCGGTCACTTGGATCAGCCCGTCGTCGGTGCCAACGTATATCAAACCTTCCTGGAGTGGCGATTCGGAAATCGACGTGATGTTGCCGTACTGTGACATGGCGTACAAGTCGTAAACGGCATCAATACTCCAGACGCGGTCCATCATCTTCAACTTGAAACGATCAAGGTTTCGAGAAAGATCGGGGCTAATCGTCTTCCACGAATCGCCTCGGTCGTCACTTCGATGCAGTTTTTTCGAGCCGAAATAAAGTCGCGTGTGCGAGTGCGGGCTGATGTGGATCGGCGAGTCCCAATTGAAGCGAAGTGCCTCTTCGCCCTTTTCTGGTTGTGGACGAATGTCGATCGATGTTCCCGTGCGGCGATCATAGCGGCGCAGATAACCTCGCTGTGCTTCGCAGTAAATGATGTTGGGGTCCTCGGGGTCGATGGCACAGTCGTGTCCGTCTCCGCCGATCGTTGTGATCCAGTCGCTGTTGCGGATGCCAGACGCGTTGCCCGTCCGGCTCGGGCCATATTGCGTATTGTTATCCTGTGTGCCGCCGACGATGTTGTAAAACGGCCAGTCGTTATCGAGCGCAAGCTTGTAAAACTGCGTGAGCGGCAAATTGGCACAATATGCAAACGTCTTGCCGTAGTCGTACGAAGGATAGACGCCGCCGTCGCAACCGACCAACAAGAAGTCAGGATCGGTCGGATGAAACACGACCGCGTGGTTATCCACATGCTTCCAACGACTCTCGACAGTCTCCCATGTTTTGCCGCCGTCTTCACTGCGACCCAGCCGCACGTTCGCATGGTAGAGAACGTCGAATCGGTGGGGATCAGCCCAGAGTTCCTGGTAGTAATGAGGCCCCGTTCCGCCAGCGACATAGTCGCTCATCTTCTGCCACGTCTCACCACCGTCGGCGCTTCGCCACGTTCCGCCAGTTCGTCCGGCCAACTCGATCGCGGCGTACATGACATCCGGCTTAATCGGTGAAATGGCAAGTCCAATTTTGCCTTTGTCTTGACCCGGCAAACCGCTCTTCATTTCGCGCCACGTCTTGCCGCCGTTGGTTGATTTGTGAATGCCAGTTTCGGGTCCGCCGTTAACCAACGACCAAACGCTGCGATACCGTTGATGCGTTGCCGCGAAGAGTATGTCGGGATTGCGCGGGTCGAACAGAACGTCCGTCACCCCTGTGTAGGGTCCCTTGGCCAGAATCTGGTTCCACGTCGTGCCGCCATCAGTCGTCTTGTACAGTCCTCGCTCGCCGCCTTTCGACCACAGCGGACCTTGCGCCGCGACATACACCGTGTCCGAGTCACGCGGATCAATCAGTACCCGCGCGATGTGCTCGGTCTGCTTGAGCCCCACGTTCTTGAAGGACTTGCCGCCGTCCAGACTCTTGTAAATTCCATCGCCATAGCCAACATGACGGCCACCAACGTCTTCTCCTGATCCGACCCAGATCGTGTGCCGATTCGAAGGATCGATCGTCACGCAACCGATCGAGTACGAGCCGTAATGATCAAAGATGGGCGTCCAAGTTGTACCTGAGTTCGTCGTTTTCCAGAGGTTGCCCGATCCAGCCGCGACATACCACGTATTTGGCTTGACCGGATCGATGGCAATGTCTGAGATTCGACCTGACATCAACGCGGGACCAACCGCGCGTAATTTGAAGCCGCTGAAGGTTCCCGAGTTTATTTTGTTTTGACTCTCATTTGGTGCGTCGTCCTGTGCGAGAATTGGAATAGTTGAAAGGAAGGCGATTGCAATAAACGTTGCAGAGTTTTTCATTGGTAAACAACCTCATGAGTCAGAGTCGCGTGCACGCCGAGCTGTCTAATTCCCAAGTTTGCTTGAGCCGGCGTGTGCGGTCAAACGTTCTGTGCCAAATATGACTTGGATGGGCAACTGTCGAGGTCTCTTGCTCAGAAGGCCGGCCAGGCAAAGACGCGGAAGCGGGCTCTGTGGTGTTTTCTCGAATCTGGCTAGGCGGTGTGACGAGTCAGCATGACATTGCCGAATTCGTGGCTGATTGCCGGTCTGGGGTAAATTCCGTATCATCGGACGGCTGTCAAAAAAAGGGGTCCGACTTGGACGAACGTCTGTTTTTTTACTTGGCGGGTGTTCCGGCGCTGGGTATCGCGGCCCAGTGGCTTGCGTGGCGGTTGAGGCTGCCGTCAATTTTGCTGTTGTTGGCGTTTGGCGTCGCGCTGCGGTTTGTCGTCGATCCGGATAGTTTGATTCGCGATTTGGCCAACATTCCCAAGGACGTGGATGCAAAAAACCCGCTTGGCCCCAAAGTCATTTTTCCGTTCGTTTCGCTATCGGTCGCCGTTGTTTTGTTCGAAGGTGGGCTGACGCTGCGGTTGAACGAACTCAAGACCGCCGGCGTCGCGGTACTTCGGCTGTGTACGCTTGGCGTAGTCATTAGTTGGGTGTTGGGTGGCATCGCGGCGTGTTACGTCGTCGGTTTGCCACCATCGATCGGAGCACTAATCGGCGCGATTCTGGTGGTCACCGGGCCAACCGTCATTGCACCGTTGTTGCGCCACATCAAACCCACTCGCCGCGTTGGTTCGATCGCCAAATGGGAAGGAATCGTCGTCGACCCAATCGGTGCAATTCTGGCCGTGCTGGTGTTTCAATTCATCACCGGAGAAGCCGCACAGTTTGCGTTCGTTTTGTTTCGCACCACGGCTGCTGGATGCATTCTGGGACTCGGCGGCGGCATGATTCTCGTGCAACTGCTTAAACGATTTTGGGTGCCCGACTACCTGCACGGCGTTACGTTTCTCGCCGTAACGCTGAGTGCGTTCGCGATTTCGAATGGAATTCAATCCGAATCCGGTCTTGTCACGGTCACGCTGCTGGGCGTTTATCTGGCAAACCAAAAAGAAGTATCGCTTCGGCACATTATTGAGTTCAAAGAACATCTGACCGTGCTGCTGATCTCATGTTTGTTCATCGTTCTGGGATCACGCCTCGATCCAAAAGCGCTCGTCGACGTCGGACTCGGTGGCATCGCGTTTGTCGCCATACTGATCGGTGTCGTTCGACCCGCCTCGGTCTTTCTGTCAACGATTCGTAGCGACGTGAATCTTGCCGAGCGCGCGTTTCTGGCCTTCCTCGCTCCGCGCGGAATTGTCGCCGCCGCGGTGACGGCGGTCTTCGCGCTGGAGATCCAGCATTTGATCCATGAAAACGAGTCGCTCGCGCATCTTGCGCAGCCGGCGTCGAAACTGGAAGCGCTGACGTTTATGGTCATCGTCGGTACGGTGGCCTTCTACGGCTTGCTGGCCGGACCGCTGGCTCGCTGGCTGAAACTTGCCGATGCCAAGCCGCAGGGAATCCTGTTCGCTGGAGCGGAACCGTGGATACGAAACATTGCCTTGTCCGTCCAAGAAGAAGGTTTTCAAGTCGTGTTGGTCGACACGAACTACCGCAACATCGCCGCCGCCAAGATGGCCGGCTTGCCGGCTGCGTGTTACAGCATCCTCTCCGAACGAGCCCATGAAGAATTAGACTTCGGCGGCATCGGCCGCTTACTGGCCGCGACGCCGAACGATGAAGTCAATTCGTTGGCCGCCAGCGAATTTGTCCACCAATTCGGCCGGGCCAACGTCTATCAACTTCCACCGTGGGACGCCGGCATCGGACATCGCGACTCGGTCTCCGAACATCTGCGCGGGCGGTTGTTGTTCGGCGATGGCCTGCACCACGACAAGCTTGCCAACCTGATGACGCACGGCCACGAAGTAAAAAAGACCCGGCTCAGCGATGAATTCACGTACGACCAGTTTTGCGAAATGTACGGCGATTCGGCGGTCGTGCTGTTTCTGATCGATGAAGCCAAGAACTTGATCGTTCGCACGGACGAAGACACCACGGCACCAAGCGCGGGACAAACGGTCATCGCACTTGTGAATCCTCCGGCGACAGAAATGGAATCCGATTGAGCGATTCGCACAATACGTTACAAATTCGTTACCCATCCACTCTTGAACCAATCCGCTACGGCGTGCGATATATGCATGTCGCAGCGTCTTTTACCAACCTCGAAAGGAGAATTGTTATGTCTCGCCACCGAATCGTTCTGTGTGTCTTGTTGAAGTCCGCAATCATTTTGCTCAGCCAGCCGGCCATCGCCGCACCTCAAACCGCCACTGGCAAAGTCACCCACGTAACGCTGTATCGTGGCCAAGCGATGATCACGCGCGAAGTCCCGATCGAAGGTACCAAAGGCAGCCTGGAGATCATCGTTTCCGACCTGCCCGAACAAATCATCACCGGCAGCATGTTTGCCGAAAGCGACGAAAGTGTCGAAGTCCGCGCCGTCCAATATCGAAACCGCGCGGTGGGCGAAGAACCGCGTGAAGAAGTCCGCAAACTGGATGAACAAATCGAAGCGCAGAATCACAAGATCGAGATCAACAACAAGAGCCAGCAGATCATGGCCAAGCGTTTGGAGTACTTGGACAAACTCGAAGCGTTCGTCGCTGGAACGGCCAAGAGTGACCTGGAAAAGGGTGCGCTCGATGCCACCGCGTTGGAAAAACTAACCAGCTTGTCCTTCGAGCAACGAGCCACCGTCACGGACGAGCAAATCAAATTGACCCAGGAAGCCCGCGAGTTGAACAAAGAGTTGGAACTGTTGCAACGAAAGCGATCGGAGCTGACCAGCGGATCTTCGCGAACGGTCCGCGAAGCCGTCTTGTTCCTGCAAAAAGATGACGATGGCAAACAAACCGTGCGGCTGAATTACCTGGTCAACGACTGCGGCTGGTCGCCGACTTACACTTTGCGCGCTTCGACAGAACAAGACGATGTCCGTGTCGAATACAACGCATTGATCCATCAACTGAGTGGCGAGGATTGGAGCGACGTGAAGCTCTCGCTCTCCACAGCGTCCCCCGGACTCAGTGCTGCACGACCGGGCCTGGCACCGTTTCGCGTGGCCCTTCATAGCGGCGCTGCCAATCAACCACCAGCGACCAACGACGCAAAGCAGCTACTCGCCCAAGTCCAGTCGATTAAAGGCCGTCAGTACAGCGCCGTCATCATGAATCGCAACGCGGACAATTTTCGTGACAACAACGCCACGGCGTGGAACATCAACGGATTTGCCAACGAACTTCAGCAGCTCGAACTGCTCTGCGAAACGGGCTTCATCTCGACATTGAACAATGGTGCCAATGAAAACGGCGAAGGCCCCAGCTTGAGTTATCAACTGGCAAGCTCCGTCAGCCTGCCCAGCCGCACGGACCAACAAATGGTTCGCATTCTGCAAGAAGGCCTCCCCAGCAAGTTCTTCCATGTCGCAACACCCGTGCTGACCAGCTACGTCTATCGTGAAGGCGAGCTGACTAACAACAGCCAAGAAGACCTGCTTGCCGGCCCGGTCGCCGTTTATCTCGACAATCGATTTGTCGGCCGCACGGAAATCCCCACGGTCGCTCGCGGCCAGACGTTTGTCGTCGGTTTCGGCGCCGACCCTCAACTTCGCACCCGCCGAGAACTGGCCGACAAGGCCGACAACGTACAGGGCGGCAATCGCGAACTACAATTCACGTATCGCTTGATTATCGAAAACTACAAGGCCGACGCCGCACCACTGCGAGTCGTCGACCGCATGCCCATTTCCGACCGTTCGGCTGACATCCGAGTTACCGTCGGCGAAATGACTGATGATCTCAGCGAAGACAAAGTCTACTCGCGACACGAACGTCCCACCGGCATCCTCCGCTGGGACATCGACGCCGAAGCGGGCGCAACGGGCGAAGAAGCTCGGTTGATTGAGTACACCTACACGATCGAATACGACCGCAACTTTGCCCTCGCAACGCCCAGCGGCACACAACAACTTCAACAGGAGTTTGAACAACTGCAACGCGGCCGCCTGAAGCGCTGATGGTACGAACCAAAGCAACGCGACAGTTTCGCTGGCCAAAGTCCCGCAACCGCCCAAGTCTCTCAACGCTTGTGTTCCCAAAAAAACGGGACAAACAAGACCGCGCCGCCAATAACAAAGACTGCCCAGCGCGCTAACCACAAGGAGCCAGGGACGGCGTTGACGTGGAATCGAAATCAACTCTTGTATTACGCCAAGCTTGATGCAGTCCTACTAAACGGCTATTATCCGATAAGTAACTCCTAGCCGGGAATTAGCGAAATTAATTACAGATAGACCGGCATAATCATAGTTATGCGGATGGGAATTCGCGTGCAGTACTTTGCCATCGACACCGACTGGGACGAAAGTCTCAACTCGCCATGGGACGCACTTTGGCACGAAGGTGAATACGACGCCCTCGGTTGCCTCGACGGTTCCCTGCCATTGAAGGCCATCTGGAAGTCTCCAGAAATCACACTTGAATCGAGAGACAATACACCAGACGTGTATTCGTTCGAACTGCATTACGCCGTAAATGAGCGGACGCGAAACCTGATTGCACCAATTGTCAAAGATGAGGCCGAATTCCTTCCGTTAAACATTCCTGAAAAGGATACGGCATACGTGATCCACCCATTATGGCCAGTAGACTTTGATGATCAGGCGGAGGTCCATTGCAACGCCGTCAGCAAGAACATAACCGTTGTCCACAAATACTCGTTTACCCTCGATCCAAGAGAATTCGATGGTCCGCGTCACTTGTTCCGAATGCGCCAAGCTAAGGGTTCCGCCGCAAGGGACGACGGGTCCACATTGAAAACTCTGATTGTGTCGGAAACAATTAGGGATGTCTGCGAAGGCAACGCCGTGGAAGGAATTACGTTTAAGCCTGCACACACAACATGAATCCGCATAACAAATGAGAATTTGACTTCGCGTTGAGCGTGGTTTGGGTTTGAATCTGGTTGAGGTTGTTTCGTTGATCGCCGGTTGGAAGCGAAGACGGGCAGCCGAAGCTCAAATTCTGTGTTCAAGGAGGCTGTGTTGGGGCTTGATGTTGGGGGCGATTTGTGTTTTTTTCGCCTGACGCGCAGCGCGACGATGCTCGGCGAAAGACGCGCTTTGGCGAGTGACCGCGGGGA
>CAYFJO010000323.1:0-12474 GCA_964343305.1 uncultured Pirellulaceae bacterium
TGTTCCTCGTATCCTACGGCGGCCAGGACAACCGCAACGTAGCGATCTACTTGCGCGACCGTTTCGGCAACAAGAAGTGCATCTACGAGCCGACCGGTCGGCTCGGGGCGTACTGTCCCCAGCCGCTGGCCGCTCGCCCGCGCCCGCCGGTTATCCCCCGCCGCGCCGACACGCCCGACTGGCGCCCGGCCGATCTGCGGGAGCAGCTTCTTGCGGCTCCCGACTGGTCGCAGAAGGGGACGCTGACGCTGCAAGATGTCTATCGGGGCATCGAGCCCGAGGTGGAGCGTGGTCGAGTGAAGTATTTGGCCGTTATGGAGCAGGTAGTGCACACGACCCCGCGCGGCGGCGGCATCGGGCTCGGCACGCCCTTCTACGTGAACCGCCTGATCGGGCTTGTCCCCGTGCAAGATGACGGCTCGGCTCACTTCGAAGTTCCGGCGCTGCGCAGCCTATACCTGCACGCCCTCGACAAGGACGGCAAGATGCTCATGACCATGGGCTCGGACATGCACGTCATGCCGGGCGAGCACCGCGGCTGCGTGGGCTGTCATGAGCAGCGGAGGAATGTGGTGGCTCCGCGGGTGGGACAAGGTACTACAATTGCAGCACGAACGGCGCCCCTGCGGCCAAAGATGCCAGACTGGGGGACCAACGGCATCGTAGAGTATGAGGCCGTCGTCCAACCGGTGCTCGACAAGTACTGTGTGAAGTGTCACAGCGGGCTCGAACCCAAAGCACAGCTCGATCTCTCGGACAGTCGGACGACGGTCTTCAATATGTCTTACATGCAGTTGGTCGACAGGGGACTGGTCAACTTTGTACCGGGCGCCGGCCACACGCATGCTCAGCCAACCGTCGACTACGACGAGCAATCGCCACTGAGCCGTGGGGCGTTGCTCAGCAAGATCACCCCATATCTAGAGGACCCGCAGCATTCGGAGGCCGAAATCTCCTGGCAAGAACGCTACCGCGTCTACTGCTGGATCGATGCGAACATTCCGTTCTACGGCCACTACCAACAGATGTCGCCGAGCGTTCTCAAAGAGGAAGCCCGCAGGGAACTCGCCGATGTCTACAACCACCGCTGCGCCGCCTGCCACAACCTGCGCCCGAGGAAGGATGCGATTACGTGGCTCAGCCCCCACAGCATCTGGGTCCACGCCGGACCGTCGCCTGGGCAATGGGGGATCACTGAAAGCGGTATGCGCGTTCGGCACCTCAACCTCACACATCCGCAGCACAGCTTGGCCGTACTGGCACCGCTGGCCAAGAGTGCCAAGGGCCTACAGCTCTGCCTAGGCACCGATGGCAAGGGGGTCTTCGAGGACGCGAACGACGTGGACTACAAACGGATCATCAAGGCGCTCACCGAGGGTGTCGTCCTTCGCGATCAGCCTGGAGTCAAGGAGCTCCTGAAGCGGAGGAAGGACTTGGCGAAATAGCACTTCTCGGAATCTCGGACGTTGACTACGATGCTGGCGCTTGCTACACAGCCACATGCAACTCCACAACACCACCCCATGCAACTTCGATTCGCTTGACGTAAGACTCGTCGAATTTGAGTTTGGCGGTCATAATTCCAATAGTCATATCGAGATGCTGTGACAATCGAGAATGAAGCTTGTGTCTTTAGTTACCGTGAATCCATGCGACGGTAACAACGCGCGCGGCTAGGCTGAACAGACCCGCCAGCTCCATTTGTTTATGGTCTTCTTTGAGTTCCGTCCCAAATCGACACGTTGCTGATGAGTGAAACGCGATTGAGATCCCTGCAATTTCGTTTGGGGCGGATCTTCGTTGTTTTGCTCACCGTTTCGGTAGTATTTGCAGTCGTTGGATACCGATTTCGAAAGGCATGGACCATTGCCGAATCGCAGACTCCTATGTGGATTCGTCGAAACAGATGTTTCACATCCATTCGGTGGAACTCGCGTAACGGGCGTGCATTTTGTCGGAGTTGATGACGATGAACTTGATCGTTGCGTCTATCTGATCAATTATGGCGGGATAATGCATCACTCGCTTTCCTTTTATAACGCCAGCTTTACAAATCCCGGCCTAACTAGACTAACGCTGCGTGTTGCTTCCTCTGAGGCTGGCGAGCCACGCGATGAGGTCGCGGAGTTCCTGGCGGGTCAGCGAGTTGGTGAAGCCGGATGGCATGGCCGTGCCCTTGTTGACGCGGTCTTCAATCGTGTCGACGGCAATCTCACGGACTTTGCCGGTGGCGAGGTCTCTAAGACCGACGGTTCTGCTGTCTTCTGATGTCAAATATCCGGAGAGGGCTCGGCCGTCGTCCGTGAGGATGGTTGTCATCTCGTAGCCTTCCTTGATCTGACGTTTTGGCCAGATGACCGACTCGACAATTAACTCCGGTTGCAGGCCCGCAGCGACGGCGGTCAGGTCAGGCCCCTTGGGGAAGGCGTCAACAGTAGTCGTGACGTTCTGGACTCGGTGGCAGGCCGTGCAGTTGGCAAGTGACGACAGAAAGATCTGTTTGCCAGCGGTTACGTCACCTGAGGTGCGCACTTCCTCAACCAGTGATCGAACGAGTGATACGTCGTACGGAACGGTCTGGCCGGCGTTGATTCCCATGTGTGCTTTCAGTGCGTTGACAAGCGTTGTATCGTCGTGTCCGGCCGCGCTAAGCCAGCGGCTGATCAGCTTGGCGTGGTCGGGCGAGATACCTGCCGGCTTCAAAGCGGCAGCCATTGCTTTGGCGGCACCGCGACGAATCATGATCGTGCTGAGCACCGGCCCGTACGATTCGGAATCGTCAAGGTTCGCAAGGAGTTTCAATCCGGCGACCGCAGCCAAATTCATGTCATGGCGGGCGACGGATTCCAGTGCGGCGAGATAAATCGAAGAGCCTTGTGAGGCAACGATCAGCGGCTGAAATCTCCTCACCGCCAAATCGGGCTGCAACTCGGCGAGCGAGCGGATTGCGGCAGCTCGAATCTCGTCGTCTTGCTTGCTGTCAACAATCGGCTCCAGCAGCGCAACGAATTCACGTTGTTTCCAAATGCCGGCCAGACGGGCCGCTGACGCGCGGGTGCCGAGGTTCTCACTCTCCAACAGTGTTGCCAACTCTTTGTGAATGATGCCCGAGGGCGCGAGGCGGCGGCCGGCTGCGATTGTCGGAAGCGACTGAAGCAGTTGTGGATCTCGCTGGGCGTGCCTGAAGACGTCATGTAGATCATTAGCCGTGCCGACTCGGGCGAGCAGTTGCAAGAGCTGGCGGCGGCCCTCTGCGGAGATTGTCTCGGATTGGATCAAGCTGCGGACTTGACCAGCGACATCCTTGCCGCCGTACGCCCGCAAAAGGTAGATCAAGCCGGCCGGATTGTCGAATGTGAGCTGCCCTTGATTCAGCGCGGGTTGCCATTTCGGAGCCAACGCATGGACAGTTTGGGTAAGCGCAAAGTTGGTGAATCGGTCCATGGGGTGGCTGGCGGCTTTCGCGGCGACTGTCATTGATTCCGCCGAGTGGATGTCGCTGCCGGCGACGATTGCTTCCAGTCGAACTCGCGCGCTCTCATCAGTGGCGCTACGCTTGAGAAGATCGAGCGGCGATTCGAGGCGATCATGCCAGCGACCTGCGACGCGTGTTGCGTACGCTCGGGCGCGATAGTCCTGTGCTTTGAGCAGTCGTTCCAGCAGCGGTCGGTTGACGCTTTCGTGCGATTCAAAAACGCCAATTGCTTCGTACAGATGGTGTTCCAGATTCGCATCGGTCGCGTCGAGCTCATCCACCCAATTCGTAACCGCCGGGATGACTTCGTCCTTCGGCAGGTCCGCGAGTCGGCGCTTGGCTTGATAACGGACGTATCGCCAATCGGACTTGAGTTGCCCGCACACTTCTATCGCGCTCATCTGTGATAGATCCGGTGCCTTGGCAAGCGGCCGGTCTTTCGCAGTGATGCGCCAAATGCGACCATGTGTTTTGTCGCGATCGGGGTGCCGGAACGATGCCTGATAGTGGCCGATAATCGGATTGAACCAGTCGGCAACGTAGATTGTACCGTCGGGGCCGATGCGGATATCAACCGGGCGAAATGCATTGTGCGACGACGACATCAAATTGGGTTGTGGCTTGAGACGGTGCCCAGCGCCGTCTGGTTCCCATTGAAAACGATTGACGTCGCGCGCGAAGTAGCCGGCGATCAGCATCTCGCCCTGGATATCGTCCGGCAAATGTGGCGACTCGGCGAACTCGATGATCATGGACTTGATCTGAGTCTGACCGATCTTCATCTCGCCGCCCCAGTAGCTGGTCGTGCGCTCGACACTGACCATCCCCGGCAGCAATTCAGAAATCCCCGTGCCGTTACTTTTGACAAACGGCTCGCCCCAGTTGCCGAACGCGATACCCCACGGGTTGCCTCCACCACTGGTCCGGCGGTACCCATGAAGCTGGAGACGTTTTGGTCGCAGTCGCCATGAACCGTGTTCATCCAATCGGCTGATGCCCCAGGGCGTTTCGACACGCGAAAACGCATGCAGTCCTTGACAGAGCAACAGCTCACCCCCGGGACTCCAGGTGAACGAGTTGATATTCTGATGCGTGTCGCCCGTACCGAATCCGGTTAACAGCACGCGACGCGTGTCGGCCTTGTCGTCGCCATCAGAATCTTCCAGATGGAGCAGATCGTTGCCTTCGCCGATATACGCTCCACCGTGTCCCAGCGCGAAGCCGGTCGGCATGTCGAGGCCGTCCGCAAAAACGGTCGTCTTGTCTGCTCGGCCATCGCCGTTGGTGTCGGTGAGGATCAACAACTTGTCATCGGGCTTATCGACAGGCTTCAATTGTGGATACGTCCACGTGCAGAGCACCCACAGGCGACCCGTAGGGTCCCAGGACATGCAAATCGGATTGGCCACGCCGTCTGTTTCGTCCGCGAACAGATTCACTTCATAGCCATCGGCCAGAGTGAAAGATTTCATTTCGGCCGCGACTGAGTTATCCGCTTCCGGCTTTGAGACAGACAACGGGTTCTGCGCGACGGTCACGGAATTCAGGAGTGCGACGAACGCGATCGTGATCGTCATGCGACGGAATGGGGGACGGAATTGGGAGGCCATCGTACGAGAGAGATTGTTCCGGTTGTTTGTCATCATTCAGCGTTCGCTTTTTTGTGGATGGCCTGCTCGGCCTTTTCGATTTGGGACAGTGCTTGCTCAAGTTCTTCCGGGAACCAGCGGCGCGACGGATTTGTATGGTCGCGGCTGCTTGGTTGCGTTTGGCGGTTGCCGTATAGAAACGCCCAGTTGGTCGGACGCCAGTAACGGAACCAGAGATCATTCTTCTCACCGATCGCTTGCCGCAGTGACTCGGCGGAGGCCGGTTCCAGGGCGGCATCGGAATCGTACCACTTGATCGAAGCGACCCGATCGGCAAAGCCAAGTTGCGATGCGAACGCGCGGGCGGCGTCCCAATGGCCGGCCGGCAAGAGATGGAGTCCGTTCCTTGAAGTGGGATACGGAGTATCTCCCGATCCAAACGCCTTGCCGAGGTCCACAACAGGCAGCTTTCTATCGCGAGCGATGTTTCGGATGGTATCCGTGTAGACGGCCAGCGACTTTCTTCGTTTGTTGATGTCGATTTCCAGCCGCAGCGGGTTGCTGAAGGGGACGGGTGTGACGAGCACGATCCGCCCGGTGTACTCGGCGATCTGATCGAGGTGTTGTTTGTACGCCGCGGTGAATTCGTCGATGCGATCCGGGCCGTCGAGCGATTCAGTCTGTCCCATCCAGAAGAAGATGATATCTGCTTTGATCTTCGCGCGGCCGTCACGGGCACCGTAGGTTGGCTTGTTCGCCGCGTAGAAATTGCGTGGGCGCTGCTGCTGGTAAACGGTGTCCGCCTGCCAAGCGAGACTGCGAAACCGCAGGCGATGTTGCGGGTACGCCGCCGTCAGCAGGGTCTCCAGATAACCGTGCCGACCGCATTCCAAGGCATTGGTTCCGCCCAGCATGACGATCGTCTGGTCGGCATCGATGATCAAGCCATCCGCGAATGCCGGCACGGGACTCGTTGGTCGAGACAGGGGACGCAACAGCGGGGGGAATTCAACGGTGGCGTGTTTGTTGAGCGTGGCCAGATCAGCGCCGGGCGCGAAGTGCCAGAGATTCGCAAGCGAAATGTTGGCCCGGCCCAGTTGCAAGAAGAGCTGTTCCGGTTTGCCGGCGATGCCACCCGGAGCACCGTGGTCCATCACACGAACGGCAATGATGTTCTCACCCGGCTTCAGCAGGCCCTCTGGAAGCGAGTACTTTCGCACGGTGTAGTGGTGGCCCGGATCTTCATAACCGCCAACGCGCCGGCCGTTAACCCACGTCACATCCATGTCGTCGATCTGGCCGAGATGCAATGTCGCGTTTGCTCTTGCCTGTTCGGCAGTGAGCTCGACCGTTTTGCGATACCAAACTACACCGTCGTATCCCGGCAAATGTGCGGCATCAAAATGGCCAGGCACTTTCATTGTCTTCCACTTGCCGTGATCAAACTCAGACTTGGCCCAGGCTTCGCCCTGCGATCCAAGATCGACCGCCGCAATCAGCCGAGACCAAAGAATGCCGGCGGCGGACGTTGGCGGTTGAGAGCCCGTTTTCGGCTGCTCCTTCTTTGGCAGTCTGGCAATCAACTCCTGCTCGTTGAGTCCAGCCAGTTCGGTCACTGGATTGTGTGTGAGCATCGGGTTTCGATAGTGAACCGTCTGTGGCGGACCGCCGTGGATCTGAAACGCAATTTTGCCGGACAGTTCGCCAGCGGGATCCTCAAACGCGACGCACAGCTTGCCATTGATCGCCGTCCAGATGCGATGGCCGATGGCGAGGATCTCATATCTGTTCCATTTGCCGGGCTTCACAGCGCCGACGGCCTTGTCATTCCAATCAAGTTTCCCGCGACCGTGTTCGTGGTACAGCTTGCCCCACACAGCCGCGCCCATGTCGGCCTGATAACCCAGCGCCTGACCGTGTTCGTTGACCGGTTTCGACCGAAACTGGATGCCGGCATTGCGGCCATCCGGCGTCAGCTTCACGTCCACTGCCAGATAGAAATTCCTGACCTCGACGTCGGACCAGATGAACTCGTTCTTCGGGATATTCTCATCCGAATGCCCGACGATGGCACCGTCCACCACTGACCAATAACCTCCGTTGCCCTTCCAACCGGTCAGGTCTTTGCCATTGAAGAAAGACTCTTCGCTTCGAGGCTTGGGATTCCATCCTCCCGGCTGCAACGAAGCGGTCTCTTGGGTGTCGGCGTACCAGGTCTTGATGCGATTGAGCATGGCGGCGGCGCGCTCGGGCTCTTCGGCGGCCAGGTTGACTTTTTCGCTTTCGTCCTTGGCCAAGTTGAACAGCTCGACCGTTTCGTTCTCGAACGTGCCAGGCTTGGCTTTCGGATGTTGGACCACGAGTTTCCACGGGCCGTCGCGCAGGGCCTCGCTTCGGGAGCCGTTGTTGGACAAGTCAGCCCAAAAGAGCGGGCGGTGCGCTAGAGGTTTTTGCTCAAACAGCACCGGCGAGAGGTCAACGCCATCGAGCGCGCGGTCTTTTGGTGGAGCGATGCCGGCGATGGACAAGATGGTCGGCATCACGTCCAGCGTGATGCTCAGATCGTTTGCGACTGCCCCGGATTTGATTCTTCCCGGCCACCACGCGACCGCCGGCACACGCGTGCCGCCTTCATAAACAGAGCCTTTGTGTCCACGGAAGCGCGGGCTGCCGGTGGCCGTGCCCGGCGCATCGCCGTTGTCGGAGAAGAAGAGAAACAGAGTCTTCTTCTCCAAGCCCAATTCCACAAGCTTGGCGCGGACTTGTTCCACGCCCTTGTCCATCTCCAGAATCATCTGCTTCATGGCCTCGGCGTGAGGCGTCGTTCGTTTCTTCGCACCAGGGCCACGCTGAACCGGATCGTTTGGCCCCTGCACCGGAGCATGAGGTGACTCGTGCGCGACGTAAAGGCAGAATGGCTTGTCCTTGTTTTGCTCGATAAACTCCAGCGCATACCTGTTGATCAGGTGCGTGGTGTAGCCCTCTTCCTTCGTCTCCTTGCGGCCATGCCACCAGTCGTGCTCTTGATGGTCGCCCCAGTGGTTGATGTAGTCGATGTTGCCGCTCACGTAGCCCATGAAGTAATCGAACCCGTGGTTCATCGGGTGATACTCCGGCGTCTCCGCCGCATAGCCGAGGTGCCATTTGCCGACCAACCCCGTGGAGTAGCCAGCGGCCTTGAACAACTCTGCGAAGGTGACCTCGTCTTTGTGTAGCCCCTTGCGATGCTCCGGGTGTGTGTCGTGCGGATGGATGACCGCCTCGATCCCAGCGCGTTGCTGATAGCGCCCCGTGACCAGCCCGGCGCGCGTGGCCGAGCAAATCGCGCCGCTCGCATGGAAGTCGGTGAACAGCATCCCCTCGGCGGCCAGTCGGTCCATCCCGGGCGTCTTGTAATGCGGGTTGCCATACGGCGCGATCGACGGCCCGGCAAACCCCATGTCGTCCACCATCATGACGATGATGTTGGGCCGGGGCGTCGCTTTCGCGGCAGTAACCGCTGCCCCCGCGACAACCAGCATTGAGCCGAACAAGAGCAAGTGAGTCGGATTGAGCGTTTTCATATTATCATGTCTTTCGGTGTCGGCATCATTGGGCCTTGGTACGCCCCTCTTCTTCACCACCGACACGTCTCTCTCAACGCGGGGCAGAGTGATCGTTCAAAGGACATTAGCCACCAACATTAAAGCATCAGATGGGAGTGCGGAAAACCTCCTTTTCTACCGTTTTGAATCCGACGATCTCGGACCAGATACTTTGACAGGCATTACTGTCCGGGCCAAAATAGCACCTTCGCGGGCCGATTCAGGTCGTGTGCGCGGATTGGAACTCCTGTCAGTCAGCAATCGAGTCTGTATGATGAAACACATCCTTTTGTTTTCTGCGCTTTGTTGTATCCCTTGCAGTCCAGTGCGGGGCGAACAGACTGCCGTGCTTGTTGAGGCTGAGAGTTTTAGCAATCTCGGCGGCTGGGTCGTTGACCCGCAATTCATGGACACCATGGGATCGCCCTATTTGCTGGCTCATGGGCTCGGTACGCCGGTGGCTGATGCGAAAACGACGGTCACCCTTCGCGCTGCGGGTACTTATCGTGTGTGGGTGCGGACCAAAGATTGGGTGGCGCGTTGGAAAGCACCCGGCACGCCGGGGCGATTTCAGTTGGTCATCAATGACCAAACATTGGCCACCACCTTTGGCACTGTCGGGGCTCAGTGGCACTGGCAAGATGGCGGCACGGTGAAGCTCCCCCAGGGCAGCACGCATTTGGTGTTGCATGACCTGACGGGATTCGAAGGCAGGTGCGATGGGATCTTGCTGTCTTTGGACCTTGATTTTAATCCGCCCAATGTCGATCCCGAGATGGCCGCCTTCCGCCGTGCCTGCCAAGGCTATCCCGAAAAGCCAACAGATGCTGGTGACTATGACTTTGTTGTGACTGGCGGTGGAATTGCTGGCACGTGCGCAGCGGTGTCGGCAGCGCGGCTCGGCTTGAAGGTGGCGCTTGTGCAGGATCGTCCCGTGCTTGGCGGCAACAATAGTTCGGAAGTTCGCGTGTGGCTGCAAGGTGCTCGCAGCAAGGCGCCCTGGCCGCGCATCGGCGACGTGGTGGCCGAATTGGAGCAGGCCAATCGCGCACATTACGGTCCTGCAAACACAGCGGAACTTTATGAGGACGAGAAAAAACTGGCACTGGTCCGCTCGGAGCGTAACATCCGATTGTTTCTTGAGCATCGCGTTAATGGCGTAGATGCGAGTGACGGGAAGATACATGCTGTCATCGCCCAGGACGTTCGCTCCGGTCGCCGTATTCGCATCGGCGGACGCTGGTTTGCTGATTGCACGGGCGATGGATGTGTCGGTGTGTTGGCCGGGGCCGATTTTCAGATGCAACCGAAGGGCCGCATGGGGCCGTGCAATCTCTGGAATGTGTGCGAGTGCAAAGACACCAACGCTCTAAACACGAATTCAGCGCCGGCGGCCAAGCCCATCCCTTTCCCACGTTGTCCCTGGGCACTCGACCTTTCAGACAAGCCGTTCCCCGGTCGCAGCAAGACAAAGCCAGACCCGCTGAAGCTTGGCGGCTGGTATTGGGAGAGCGGATTTGATCGCGATCCGATTGCAGAGATGGAATATGTGCGAGATTGGAACTTCCGCGCGATGTATGGCGCTTGGGATGCACTGAAGAACGTCGACAAGGTGCTGCCTAATTACGAGTTGAATTGGGCGGCGTTCATTCTTGGTAAACGTGAGTCGCGTCGGTTGCTTGGCGATGTCATCCTCACGCTGGACGACTTAAGACGCGATCGTCAGTTTCCCGATGGCTGTGCTCCCACCGGCTGGTCGAATGATCTTCACCTTGGCGATCCTAAGTACAGCAAGGGTTTTGAGGGGGACGAGTTTATCTCGCGCGCCACATTTGGCGAATTCCCTGCACATCGGGAAGACCGTCCGTTTTGGATTCCTTATCGTTGCCTTTACTCACGCAATGTCACCAACCTGTTGATGGCTGGGCGAGACATCAGTGTTACCCACGATGCGTTGGGAGCCGTGCGCGTGATGCGTACCTGTGGCACCGAAGGCGAGATCATCGGCATGGCGGCCAGCCTCTGCAAGAAGCACGATACGAACCCGCGCGCGATTTACCAAGAACATCTTCATGAGTTGCAGGATCTGATGCGGCGTGGTCTTGGCAAGAAGAATGGGGCACTGCAACCGTACACAAACCAAGGCGAAAAACGCCGGGGGCGCCGACCAGTGAATCTCGCCGGCCCTTCCTGGCTCAAAGAAGCAGGTAGCAATCTTGCTCGCACGGCACGCGTCCGTACTCCCGGCACCCCCGAAATGGGCGTTCGCACTTCACTGTTGCTCAACGATGGCAACGGCAACGTTCAGGATAACAGCGCTCGCTGGGTCAACAGAGCAACGTTGCCACACACCATTGAGTTCACCTGGGATGAACCGGTGGATCTCGGAGCCGCACGAATCATCTCGGGTTACTATTCCAGCGGCAGCGTCGTTGCCCCGCTCAGTGATTTCACTTTACAGTGGCATGATGGTAAGGAGTGGAAAGACCTGCTTGCAAGCGTCGAAGCAAATACCAAGCCCGCGTGGTCCGCCCGTTTTTCTGGCGTGCGAACTCAGCGGCTTCGCCTGTTGGTCACCAAAACAAAAGACGACATTTCGCGCATTTGGGAAGTTGAATTCTACAATCCGCCACGCAAGGGAATCCAGGAATGAAGACCTCACCGATTGGCGCGAAGTGCTCTCTCGTCCTGGCTTTGCTTGTCACCGCCGCAACGTCTGTCGACGAGACGGCGGGGAATGACGCAACGGATAAGGCCGGGGCGGAAAGCATGCGGCCATACAACGTGGTTTGGGAAAGCCCGTCCAAGGACGCTACGGGTCAGATGCCGCTGGGCAACGGAGACATCACTGCGGGTGTTTGTGCGATCGAGGACGACGATCTGTACCTGCTGCTGGCAAAGAACGACGCCTTCAACTACAACGGCGACATCTACAAGACCGGGCGAGTTCGCATCTCGTTCAGACCCAATCCGTTCGCCAAGGGCAGACCATTCCGGCAGACCCTCGACCTGCCGACCGGTTCAATCCGCATCGAAGCGGACGGCATGAGCCTGCGTATCTGGGCGGATGCCAACCGGCCGGTCTATCACGTGCAAATCAACTCGCCCGATGAGATCTCCGTCACCGCCGCTCCGGAATTCTGGGAACGAATTGACTCTTGCAAGCATAACACCTCGCGGGCTCCCATCGACAGCGTCACTCAGGATGTGCGACTGGAACGCAACGGCCGAATTCTATGGTACTTCCCGGTGGGCGACCGGAGCGTCTATCCGGCAGAAATGAAATACTACGACGTTGAACACATGACGTCGAAGTTCGCCGACCCTTACCGCTTCAACACGTTCGGCAACCTTCTTGACAGCCTGGATCTGTCATCAAAGAACGGCTTGCTTACCGGAAAAGGAAAGCGTTTCGACATCCGCATCCACGCCCTGACTCGCCAGACGCCCGAGACATCCACGTGGATCGAGACGATCGAGCGGCAGGCGGCACGGCCGATCGACGTCGAGACGGACTGGGCAGCGCATTGTCGCTGGTGGTCGGAGTTTTGGAATCGAAGCTGGATCATTGTCTCCGACAACATGCTACCGCCCGAGGAGAGGGGAAGACTCAGCGGCGAAGCGCCTTCCGGCAGGCGCGAGGAAGAGGACGGCGGTGCCCTGGCGGCGCAGAGCTACAACGTCTTTCGTTTTCTCATGGCCTGCCAGAGTCGCGGGCGAATTCAGACCAAATTCAACGGCGGGCTCTTCACGCAACCGTTGCGCGGCCGCGAGAACACGCAAGGGGACGACCGCCTGTGGGGTCGGCGCTTCACTTACCAGAATC
>CAYFJO010000324.1:0-12374 GCA_964343305.1 uncultured Pirellulaceae bacterium
CTGAAGGTGTTGGCCCAGTGCTCGTCGGGTATCGCGATCATCATTCCGCGCCATATTGTCGTCGGTGATGAAGAACCGCTTGATGCCCTTGGCGTAGTGGCTACGTACCATTTGCTCGACACCGTCCGCGTCGCGAAAGCGTGACTTACGGCCTTGGACGTTGATGATCGTGCAAAAGCTGCATTGAAACGGACAGCCGCGCCCTACGTCGAACGGCGTGAAATGCATGTAACGCTTCGAAACTTCTTGCGGCAGGTGCGGCGTGATCTGACCTTGCAAGTCTGGCAAGTCCATCATGAAGTTGTAGACTTGGCTGAGTTCGCCATTCATCGCGTCGGCCAGCAACGTTTCCATGCGTCCTTCCGCTTCGCCGACAAACAATGTGATGCCCATTTCTTGAGCGGCTTTGATATCGGGCGGCAACTCGGGCAACATGGCGATGCAACCGCTGACGTGAAACCCACCGATCGCTACTTCGATGCCTGCTTCGCGAAACGGTCTTGCCAAATCGATCGCGCGAGGAAACTGGTTCGACTGGACGCCCGCCATCAACACGAGTCCTTGACCGTCGTTTTGCTTGATTCGCTGGATGATTTTTTTGACAGGGATAACAGTGTGAATTTCGTCGTAAGCGTTGGTGACAATCTCGACATCCTCACCCAGCGCATTGCGTTGATTGACATCTTCGACGAGCCCGTACAGACATCCCAAAGAATTGGACGGAATAAACGCACGCCGCCACTGAATCACATAACCATCGTCGTCGTAACGCGAAGGCTTTATGATCTCGACAATGAATTTTCTTGATGTCGTCTTGGTGTTACTAACCATCCTTGGTTTCCTTCGTGGCGTGGGCTTCCAGCCTGCGCGTGTGGTTAGCTGATGGCGCTAGCCACGGGTGTTTTACACAACGCCCGACGCTAGCGCGTTCGGCTCTAAATGCGGCAGTACTCCAGTCGTTAAGTACGGAAGATGGCCAACTGTGTCAATGTTATCGGTTGTCTGTGGTAGCAAAAATGGACATTGAAGATGCCAGCACTGCAAGCATAATCGAAGGTGTATCACGCAAAGATGCCAAGGCCACGCCAAGCATAGTTTTGACTATCTGTTAGAGTGTGCCACTGCTGGCTCGCAAACAGTGGTTTGTAGCCAAGTCGATAACTTAATAATCCAATCCAAAAGACACGGTAAATCCGCCAAACCCAATTGATGATGAGCCGTTCCACTGACCCTCGACCGCCGCAATTTCTTCAAATGCACTCGAATATCCAAACCACTTTTGTGTTTCCCATCCCGCTCTAAACGATCCGATCATGCCGTTTGGTAGGATTTGTTCTCGTTGATACCCCAGACCAATTTCAACGATCGTGGGAACAACACCACGCAATAGTCCATTGGATGCCGCTGCGTTGTTCGCGAGCCGTTTGTTGCCCGTCAAGATGCCCCCGCGTGTCCGCGCGTGTCCGCGCGTAGAGTTCCCCGCCCCATACAGGTTGAGTTGCCTCAAGACCTAACACGACGCCGAATCCTGAAAACCCAATACGACGGATTTCGGCTTCATCTGCGTCGTTCATCGTTTCTTTAAAATTATTGAACCTGAATCCCGCACTTACTTCTAGGCTTCTGTCACAAGGAAGGCAAACTCTTTGGAGCCACTCACCATCTATCGTGAATGTTGATACGGATAACGACGACGTTGGATCCCCAACAGCCTGATGACTGTGGCTAAAGTCCCACCAGCGAATTCGAAAGCCGTTTTGAGCTATGCCCGTGTATCCGATCGACACACGAGGTGAAATCTTGTAACCAAAATCCACGTTTTCACCAGCGTCAATGCCTACTCGGACTCCATCGTCACGGTAGTACTTAAAAAAAATCGCTTCCGCATTTGCTTCCCACGAACCACTGCCGCATCATTTTTTAGAGTGACTGAGTGAGTATTCTTCTGCCTTTAGGCTCGACTCGAAAATCGAAATAAATAGCACTACCAATGGAAAGAGGAAAAAGAAGGGGCATTTCATTTTTCTGTGTTTATTCATAATGAACCTTTGCGGGTTGTAGAATACGGGACAGGGGTAAAGAAAAGGGGACGGGGGTCTTTTTATGTTCTCTCACGGCGATATTCCCATTGGGTTAATTGTGAGGTAGCGAGCGTAGGTCACGCTGTGCGTGACGAAACCCGTTTTGAATTCTATTTGTTTTGTCGCTGGTGATTATAACTCGATTTCGGCATGCAAAGCATGCCCTACGATTGGTGTGCCCGCTGGGTGGCACACGTGTTTTCGGGACATGAATCACGAATATCGAACAAGGAATGTCCCCATCCGAAGCTGGGATGCTGGCCTTCTGCCTTGAAAATTCCTTGTTCGATATTCCCCAAACCTTCCTTGTATGCATATCTCGATCACTACAAACGGAACTATCGTCACGCCACGAGTGGGTGGGTCACAGTCGTAAGGAAATATCGCGTCGTAACGGCTGGAGCAGTTCGTCGCGTCGCAAGGGTTGTGACGCTTGTGCCAGAAGAGCGGGTCACGGGCATCGTCGCGGTCGTACTCGTCGTAACGATTTGGCAAGGTGTGCGGGTCACCGTAAAAGAAGGAGCGACGGATTTTCGGCAATAAGATCCATTCCATCCACGATGAAACTTTGAAGATCTATTGAAACGCAATCATAATTGACTTGTGTTTCCACTCGATGTCGAAAACGTTATCCCCGACAAGACGCTGCATTTCAAAAGGAAATCATGAGAAACTCTTTTTTTGTCCCCACCATTTTGTTCTTGTCCATTACGAGTCTGGCCACAGCTGACAAGCCAAAACAAATCACCGTCGAACATCTCAAATCGCTCAGCATCGGCACAGGCAAAGTGCGCGACTACTTTGACAACGTCCATTTGTACAACGAGGCCGCTCGACAAGTTTTTGAGTACGCAGAAAGACTCGAGGGTACGGAACTGGTGTGGGACGTTCTGGTGCTGAAGGTAACGCAAACGGCGATCGGCTGTTGTCATTGCTCCCAAGTGGAATTCCATTTCCATTGTTGCTGCTGGTTCATCGGATTAAGGATCGTCAGATCGCCTAACTTGGGAAACGACGCGCCGTCCCACAACGGCGGGTCGTCGATCGTGAACGCCGGCCGACCAACGGGCACACCAAAGGCGCCCATTTGATAGTAGCGGTTGCCCATCTTGACCGTCTTGGGCTTGTCACGAATGGCTTCATTTGACGACGAGTAGCAATAAAGAAACTTGTCCTTGCCAAATTCGTAGAGTGCTTCGCCAGACTGCCCTTCCGCGATCAGTCGCCACGGTCCCGAAATAATCTTCCATCGCATTTTCCCAGGCGCGGGATGCGAATACAGTCGCAATTTAGCTTCGGTTTTGAACTTCTTGCCGTCACTGATGTTCAAGGTGAGGATCATGGCGTGTACTCCATTTTTTGGTTGAATAGATGATTTTTGACGCTCAGTCGGTAATGGAATTGCCAACGGCGAATTAGACCGGCCAAGTTTGGGGTCTGAGAAACGGGGTCGGGTCTCATTTTCAAAACGAGACCCGACCCCGTTTCTCAGACCTCCGGATGTCCGTTGCTAGTATTCCTCGATGATCCAGAACGGCAAGTATGTCGAAGTCACCGAGAACGATTTTGGCCCCGATCAGCGCTGCGATTTCCTGATGGATTTCATGCAGCGCAAGGCAAAGGCGAAGCAGCCGTTCAAACAACCGACAGACGTCGCCTTCGACGGCAAAAGCCAGCTACCCTTTCTGAAAGGCCAGACCGACACTCACCGCGAGTGGATCTACGCCGACGCGCGGAAGATAGGTAATTCGACACGCACACAATCTGACGCTGTGCTATCCGGGGGCGTAGGTCCCGCATGTCGCTCAAGAATGTTGAGAGCCGTTTTTGATTAAATTCCATTGGAGAGCCACAAACCGAAATATGACAGCTTAGACTAAACTCTGTTGGAGAAAAAAGCTTCGGAGTCATTGTGTATGCCGACCCAGCCAAGTAAGAAGCAGGCAGACGAAGGCGAGCAACAAACCGTCACCCTTTTGCTCGATTTGGTGCGCCAGCTTGCTGTTGAGTTGCAGACGCAACGCCATCGCTCAATCACGGTGACGCTCGATTCGTCCCTGGATCGTGATTTGCGATTTGACAGCGTATCGAGGGTTGAACTTATTTTGCGTATTGAGCGCGCCTTCGGTGTCAGCCTGCCGGAACAGGTGTTGGCCACGGCAGAGACACCGCGTGACTTGCTGCGAGCGGTGCAGCGCGCACCGAGCGGAACAGCGACCGCCGCAGCACCTGAAGTACGGCTTGCGCCTCTGGAAGAAACACAATCAGCGCCGCTCAACGCACGTACGTTGCCCGAAGCGCTTGAGTGGCACTGCCAGAGGCACCCAACGCGCACCCACATCTACCTGTATACCGAGGGCAGTGAAGCCGAGGAAATCAGCTACGGAACTTTGCTTAACGACGCGAATCGGGTAGCTGCCGGATTGCGCGAACGCGGACTGCAGCCCGGTCAGACGGCAGCCCTCATGCTGCCTACCGGGCGTGATTATTTTTCCTGCTTTTTCGGGACCATGCTCGCTGGCGGCATCCCTGTGCCTCTCTACCCACCCGCGAGACTTCCTCAGATAGAAGATCACCTTCGTCGTCACGCAAGCATTTTGTCCAACGCGCTAGCGTCGACTTTGATCACCACGGCTGAAGTGCAACCGATCGCTCGGCTTCTGAAATCACAAGTTCCCGAGATGCGCACGACTGCGACCCCCGCAGAACTCATGAACTCGACGGCTGAACCGTTCAAAGCCTCCGTGCATCCCGGTGACATTGCGTTTCTTCAATACACGTCCGGCAGCACCGGGATCCCGAAGGGGGTGGTGCTTACACACGCCAATTTGTTGGCGAACATCCGCGCCATAGGTGGTGCAATTCAGGTCAATTCCACCGATGTGTTCGTTAGCTGGCTGCCACTTTATCATGACATGGGGTTGATCGGCGCGTGGCTTGGTAGTTTGCATTATGCTTATCCATTGGTATTGATGTCGCCAACCAGGTTTCTTACGCGGCCACAAAGTTGGCTGTGGGCAATTCACAAGCACGGCGGTACGATTTCCGCGTCACCCAATTTTGGTTATGAGTTGTGTGTCTCGAAAGTGAGGGACGCGGCGCTGGAAGGATTGGACCTCAGCTCTTGGCGCGTCGCGTTTAACGGTGCCGAACCGGTAAGCCCGCAAACTGTGCGGCGCTTTATCGAGAGGTTCTGCGAATACGGATTCAAAGAGGAAACGATGGCGCCGGTCTACGGTCTGGCTGAATCCTCGCTGGGAGTGTCCTTTCCGCCAGCGCCGCGCTCGCCGATCATCGATCGTATCCAGCGTGAACCGCTAGCGCGATCGGGCCGAGCGATCCCAGCCGAGGATCGCGACGAGCATGCGATCGAATTTGTAGCCTGCGGCCAGCCATTGCCTGGCCATCAGATTCGTATCGTTGATCCGTCAGGACGCGAACTGCCTGAGCGCCAGGAAGGGCGTTTGCAGTTTCGTGGGCCCTCGGCGACAAGTGGTTATTACCGCAACCGTGAGCAAACTCAGCGGCTCTTCGACGATGAATGGTTGGAATCTGGTGATCTTGCCTATATGGCAGATGGCGATCTGTATCTGACTGGACGCAAAAAGGACATCATCATCCGTGCCGGGCGCAATATCTATCCGCACGAGATTGAAGAGGCGTTAGGAAACATCCCTCGCATCCGCAAGGGGTGTGTCGTGGTATTCGGAAGTACTGACAAAACGAGCGCGACGGAACGTCTAGTGATTCTGGCCGAGGCACGCGTGACAGACCCTGCCGTGCTCGACGAGTTACAGAAGGAAGTGACCAACGTCACCATGGATTTGTTGGGCGCACCGCCGGATGACGTGGTGATCGCACCACCACACACCGTGTTGAAAACCTCAAGCGGCAAGATTCGTCGCGCCGCCGGCCGCGAACTTTATGAGCAGGGGCAAATCGGCAAAACACGCGCCGTGTGGTGGCAATTCACGCGATTGGCGCTGAGCAGCGTGCTTCCGCGGTTGCACCGTTGGGCGCATCGGCTGGTCGATACGTTATATGCTGGATACGTCTGGCTTATTTTCCTTTGCATGGCTTTCATTGTGTGGCCGCTTATCATGATCCTGCCGCGCATTGCCTGGCGCTGGCGGGTGCTGCGTAAAGCGTGTCAATTGTTTATGTGCTTAACACGCACGCCACTAGTGGCAGACGGGCTCGAGCATGTGCCAGAGGGACAGGCGTGTGTGGTGGTAGCGAACCACGCAAGTTACCTGGACACGGCAATACTGGTGGCCGTGCTGCCCATCGAGTTGACTTTTGTGGCCAAGCAGGAATTCATGAAGAACTTTTTTTATCGCTTGTTTATGATGCGGCTGGGGACCGAGTTTGTTGAGCGACATGATAAACAAAAAAGTGTGGCGGATGCGCGCCGCCTGACAGAGTTGGTACGCGCTGGCCGCTCTGTGATGTTCTTTCCAGAGGGTACCTTTTCGCGTATGGCCGGCTTGCTCCCATTTCGCATGGGCGCGTTTGTTACAGCGGCAGAAGCGGACGTTCTCGTACTGCCAGTTACGCTTCGTGGTACACGTTCGAAATTGCGCGAAGGCTCATGGTTTCCGCGGCGTGGTGCACTCAGTGTCACCATCAGCGCACCGATACAGCCGCAAGGCTCTGATTGGGCTGCGGCCGTTAAGTTGCGTGACGCTGCTCGCGAGGCGATTCTAAGCAGCTCAGGCGAACCTGACTTGGCTGGCGAGCCACAAGTATCCTAAATCAATGTCAATCCACCGGTCCACGGGTGAGAAATGAAGTCTCTACCGTTTCCTACCTGGTTATGAAAAGATGCCTGCTGGGCAACACGGATGCGAGCCTAACCAATGCCACTTACCAAGATTTGTGTTGGAAACGGTACAATTCAGATCGGAACGGCGGTCACCTCGTCCAATGGAAGAAGGCGACTGACGTCCGTAGGCCGCGAACCAATTCGCCGAGCGGCGCGACCTGTGCATCGAACCGTTCCGAGCCAACCAGCAAAGGTTCATCGGGGAACCCTGGCTTGCAACTTTTCGCGAGGTTAGTCAGAATCGGCACGCGAAGGATACGAATTTCCGTCGCCAATCTTGTCGCGCAGCACTCCGCGGAAGTCGAGATGCCAAAATGAAAAACTTTCTGGTTGTCACCATCACCTGCCCTGACCAGCCTGGTATCGTTGAGCGTCTGACGGACGTGGTTGAAGCCCACGGTGGAAACTGGGAAGAGAGCCGCCTAGCCCGTTTGGGCGGCGATTTCGCTGGCATAGCTATGGTCAGCGTGCCAACTGAGCGGGCTGACGAACTAACATCGGCCCTTGCCTCATTGGCTGATGACGAGCTAACAGTAACCATTAAGGGCACATCTCCCCGCACTCGGGAAACGCGCGAAGGGCACACATTCTATTCCTTGCGCTTGGAAGGCGCCGATCATGAAGGCATCGTCCACGATCTGTCGGCGTATCTCGCCAAGGAAGGCATCAACGTCGAGACCATGGAGACGGAGTTAGTGGCCGCGCCGATGAGCGCCACACCACTGTTTCATATGGAAGCTCAAATCGATGTCCCGTCTTCACTCACGTTTGACGATCTGCGCAAGAACCTGCTGCGCATTGGCGATCAGCTTGGCGTCGACATCGAGGTCGCACCAGCACAACAACGACCGTGAGTTTCGTGTGGCGATCTTGAATCGCCGCATAGATACCTGGCTCGAAAAAAAGGGGGAGTCGTTCGCATACTCGGATGCGCCGAACTGGAGATCGTCCCATAACACCGATAGGCTGCTCGAATGCTCAAACACAGATTAATTCATCCCCAAATCAACGAAATCCTTGGCAGGGCCGGACATTACGGTACGATTCTGATTGCCGACGGGAATTACCCCGCCTCGTCGAAACGCGGGCCGCAAGCGGAACTTGTTTGAATTTGATGCCCGGTGTTGTGACGTGCAATCAAGTGCTACGTGCGGTGTATACCACGGCCAGTTAGTAATGTCCGCATACGGCGTTAAACGAGGACATCTTCTACTGGCCGCGGCGTAGCTGAAGTCACAAGACTTCAGGCCGAACTGCCCAATCCCGAATTCCGTGCGACTTTGGATACGACGCCCCGAACTCTTGCGGGTGCACCGAACGCCAATCGTTGATTATTCACTCCCGATTCGTCTGTTTGCGATAGGAAGAGGGGCGGCTCCCAATCCACCGCTGAAAGGTCTCAGAGAATGCAAACTGATTTGCATATCCAACCTGTTGAGAGATCTGCGCGATTGTTTTGTCCGTGGTCGTTAGCAGTTCCGCGGCGTGTTGCATGCGAAGAAACGCGACATGTTGGATTGGCGCTCGTCCCAATGAACTCGAACAGAGACGACGCAAATGCTCTTTACTGATGTGGGCGGTTCGGGCAAGCCTGTCGAGTGTCCATTCTTCATCCAATCGTTCTTCGACAATTCGCCAGACCTTCAGCAAACGTTTATCGCCGCGAAACGGCTCGGCGAACGAAAGTACGTAACTATGAATCAGCTCAGTCCACTTTCGCACCACATGGGGTGACGCTGTTCCCGATACTTCGGCGTGCAGGCCTTCAATGGCGAACAGTAGCGGTCCCGCATCGAAATGACCGATCGCTGGGGAATGGAGCGACACCAACGGTTGCGTGTCGGGTGCTTCCTGGTAACGAACCCAGCAGAACTTCCATACCTTGCGACCGCGTGCCTTCAGTGCGTTTGGGATGAACGGTGGTTGGACACACGCCTGCCCAGCGCAAACGAGCCGCCAGTCGCCATCAATGAGAACCTGGCCTTCGCCTTCGATGCACGCGAAAAAGAATGTACCGGACAGATTAACACGTACTATCTCAAGTGGATGCGAGGCGTGCATGATGCCACAATGCGCGACGCGGTAGTCATTCAAGCTCTCGCAAATCGGTGTCCCCCTCAGCCACTGACGCGTATCCGAGTCATCCGCGCGCACGACGCTCACGCGAGCCTTGTGGCTGAGAATGTGTTTTTCGCGTATATCTTCGTGGATGTGCTTGATGGACATCCCAGTGTCTTGCATGGACAATTGGTGAACTCGGATTCATTGTACATTGCGGAGCATCAATCCGCTGCTCAACGCGTTGGAGAGACATGCACCATGCCAAATCCCTGGACCGGAGTTGGAAATCCTTACACTCGCGCCGAAGTTGTGGACCGTCTACGTGCGACGCTTGACCGCGGCGAACCGATTATCGCCGGAGGCGCCGGTACGGGGATCAGCGCAAAGTTCCTGGAGAAGGGCGGCATCGACCTGATCATCATCTACAACTCCGGTCGATTTCGCATGTCCGGACACGGTTCAACTGCGGGGCTGATGGCCTATTGCGATGCCAACGCCGTGGCGATGGAAATCGGCGAGTACGAGGTGCTGCCGGTCGTCGAAGAGACACCGGTGATCTGTGGTGTCCACGCGACCGATCCTCGGCGGCGGATGTGGCACTGGCTGGGAAGAGTCAAGGAAATGGGCTTTTCCGGCGTGAATAACTTTCCGACACATTGCATCGTTGATGGCCAGTTTCGCCAGATTCTCGAGGAGACCGGCATGAGCGTGCAGAAGGAAGTGGAGACGATCGCGCTTGCTCGCAAGATGGACCTTTTCACGATCGTATACGTCGGAAATCCAGATGAAGCCACAGCCATGGCCGACGCAGGTGCCGATGTGGTTATCGCGCATGTGGGTACAACCGTTGGCGGAGCGATCGGTGTCAAAGAGGCGTCGTGTTCGCTTGACGAAGCGGCGCGGCGGACGCAGGAGATTGCCACGGCAGCAATCGCGACGCGAAACGACGTGATCTGCCTTTCGCATGGTGGGCCGATTTCGACGCCGGAAGACGCGGCATACATCAATGAGCACACCGACGCCGTTGGCTTCGTTGGCGCTTCAAGCCTTGAGCGGTTGGCGTTCGAACGGCCGCTGACGGAACTGACGCAAGAGTTCAAACGGATTCCCGTGAGACGAAAGATGTAGGACGGATTGCCAATCCGTCCGTCATAACGGCCTCGCGCGCTGGATGGACGGATTGGCAATCCGTCATACGTATAGACCCCAAATGGTGAGACAAATGGCGACGATTGCCGTACTGGGAACCCTCGACAGCAAAGGTCACGAACATCAGTTTTTGGCCGCGTGTATTCGCGAGCATGGGCACGAACCTCTATTGATTGACGTCGGAACGGGCGATGCACCGCAGGTCGCGCCCGATATCAGTCGCGACGAGGTGGCGTCGGCCGGAGACTTCGATCTGGCCGCCGTGATGGCTCGGAAGGATCGTGGGGAGTGCGTGAGCGCGATGACTCAGGCAGCTCCAAAGCTGCTGAGTCAGCTTCAAAAGGACGGCCGAATTGACGGCATCATCTCGCTGGGTGGCGGTGGCGGGACAGCCATCGCAACAGCGGCGATGCGGGCATTGCCGGTTGGTTTCCCGAAAGTGATGGTTTCGACGCTCGCCAGTGGCAATACGGCCCATTACGTTGGAACCAAAGACATCACGATGATTCCCAGCATCGTTGACGTGGCCGGTTTGAATCGTATCTCCAAAACGATTTTCAGCCGTGCTGCGGGAGCCGTCTGCGGAATGGTCGATGCCAAAGTCGCGTCGGACGATGATCGCCCTCTGATTGTAGCCAGCATGTTCGGCAACACGACGGATTGTGTGAACGCGGCAATTCCTTTGCTCGAAAACGCAGGTTACGAAGTTCTGGTCTTTCACGCCACAGGAGCCGGTGGCCGCGCGATGGAGTCGCTGATCGAAAGCGGCATGGTGGCTGGAGTGTTAGACATCACGACGACCGAATGGGCTGACGAACTGGTTGGCGGCGTGTTGTCGGCTGGCTCCGAGCGATTGGATGCGGCAGGCAAGGCGGGCGTGCCGGCGATTGTCTCGCCTGGCTGCCTCGATATGGTGAACTTCGGGGAACGTGACTCGGTTCCCGCCAAGTTTGCCAACCGCACCTTCTATATCCACAACCCGCAAGTCACGTTGATGCGAACGTCGCCAGCCGAGTGTCGGGAACTCGGACGTATGATTGCCAGGAAGCTGAACGCCTACACTGCTCCGGTTTCCGTGCTGATTCCACGGAAGGCGATCAGTGTGATTTGCGCGGAAGGGCAACCGTTTCATGATCCGGAAGCAGACGAGGCACTATTTGAATCGCTCACCAGCGAACTGCGGGATGACATCGAAGTCCGCTGGATGGAATGCGAAATCAACGATACAGTCTTTGCGAAAGCCTGTGCTGAAGTACTATTGAAGAATATTCAGAATTCGGCCGTAACGCGATGAACGGAGCATGGTAGTGAAAAAAGAACTTCTTGCAGCAACTGCCGCAATCCTATTTGTGGTCCCTGCGAGTCTGGTCCGAAGCGACGAGTCGAGTGTCGTTGTCGAGCTTCACGCCGACGAGGCGCCAAAGTTGCGTGCGTGGGGTGAAGACGCTCGCAAGACCCTGCTGGAATGGTATCCGCGGATCTGCAATCTATTGCCAACGAAGGGATTTGTCGCTCCAAGCAAAGTTCATCTGCGCATCCGTAAATCAGACAAGGGCGTTGCTGGCACTGCTGGGAACAAGATTGGTGTCATGTCGCATTGGATTGAAGAACATCCGGAAGACGTCGGCGTGGTTGTGCACGAAGTCGTTCATGTCATTCAGGCGTATCCTGATGCAAACCCTGGTTGGGTAACCGAGGGAATTGCTGATTACATTCGATGGGCGATTTATGATGGAAAGCCACAGTCGTGGTTTCCCGTGGGAGAAAAGTTTGACGGATATAAGGCTGGTTATCGGGTTTCGGCTGGTTTCCTGCTCTGGTTGGAAACAGACGCGGCTCCTGGAATAGTCAAGAAACTCAATACGCACATGCGTCTCGGTACCTACGACGAAAGTGTGTTCGAGCGGGAATCGGAAATGACGCTGGAAGAACTCTGGCAGAGTTACGTGAAGGCCCGCACAAAATAATTGTGATGCAGGACACCCGAAGGGGCGTCGTGCATACGGTTTCGAAGCCTGCGGAATCATATGGAGGAATTTAGAAATGCCACAAGTCAAACATTACGGTGTCTTTCAGTTCAAGGAAGGCATCACGCCGGAACAAATCGAAACCTGCTTCGCCGAGATGCACGGCATGGTCGGCAAGATTCCTGGACTGCTCGACATGATTCATGGCCCCTACGACAGCGACGAAGGGTTGAACGATGGATTCACGCACGGCTTCATCATGACGTTCGACAGCCCACAGGCGCGCGATGA
>CAYFJO010000325.1:0-12360 GCA_964343305.1 uncultured Pirellulaceae bacterium
CCGAAGGCAAAGCAACCTATTGCGATTAAACAAGACGTAAAGCCTGCCGTAGGTAACAGCGAGACCGAACCAGACAGCAAACACGTTCATCGCGGCTTCTGTTATCTGACTGATAGCGCAAAACGGTGCATTCTTCGCCATGAATCTTGCTCTCCCTTGCGGCCGCGGTCTACAACACCGACTGCAAACGGCCTCAACGCCGAGTCGCTTCGGTTGGACAATCCGCCGCGGCTTAGCGTTTCATCTGACTGCACCCGGTGAATTAGACCTATGCATTTTTAGTCCAATCAAAAAACTCGCCGGTCACATCGACCCGGTTCAGGACTTGGCTGGGCGGCAGTACGGTCGCAGTCATCCACCTGATGGCGCGACACGCCGGTTGAGAAACCGATCAGTAGCGTCATTCGTCCCGTCAGGTTAGTGTCAAGTGACATGACGCTGATCTCTTCGCGCGTCGCCATTTTTCACCTGCTATGAATCGGAGCTCATAAGTACAGCACGACGCGCCACTCGCTGCCGTCGGTCGAGAGGATTGGGCATCGGAGCAAGAGCCGGCGGAGCCGGAGTCACACGATGCCACTCAACTTTGAAACCGCGGTCAACCGCTACTTCAACGCGCACAAACTGTCGCACGGGACATGCGAGGCGTACTCTACCACACTCAGAAAGTGGAACGAATGGGGAAAGGGTGTTGCAGTTAACGAGCTTCGACGCCAGGATATTCGTGACTTTCTTCAATGGGTACACGAAAGCGCGGTCAAAGACGAGGGTAAGAATCCAGGTCGGACTGCAAATAAAGCCCGTGAGAATCTTCGCGCAGTCATGTCCTGGGCGTGGGAGCAGGATCTGATCGACATGCTGCCGAGATTTCCCAAGCCAATGAATCAGCGCGACGTTACGGGGCGGCATTATTTTACAAAGGCAGAAATCAACGCTCTTTATTTTGCAACGCACGAGCTGAAGAGACCGCGAGGTTGGAGCGTATCAATACCAGTCGGGAAATTCTGGAGATGCGCACTAGTCGTGTTCTTCAATTATGGAGTTGACACTGGAACGATCTGGAAAACGGCACGATGGCATGAGCCAATCCTTTGGCGGCACATTTCGTGGGACGCCGAGTCGCCAGTTCGCAACGGTAAGGAACAATCACGCTGGGGTTGGATTTTTTATCGTCGTGTGAAGACAGGGAAGACATTCTGCCGACCAATGAACCGCACTGTTCACAGTCACATCAAGAGCATCATGCCAGCGAAAGTCCAGCCGAACGAGCCAGTCTTTCTCGGCGGTGGATCTCGTCCTAACGTTCGGTTTCAAAAACTCTGTGAGATAGCAGAGATCAAACCAAAGACGGATGTGGAAACAGGAGAAGAAAAGCTGTGGCTACTGAAGGATCTCAGAAAGACGTGCGCGACGTACTACGATGAGCACGTACCTGAATCTTCAATCGAGATCCTTGGCCATTCGGTAGCTGGTGTGACGTATCGGCACTATGCGGATCGAGGACCAATGGCATTCAAAGCGATTACATCGTTGCCTCAACCCTCCGCGTTTGCGGCGATGGTTCGAGGGTACGACGATGAATGCCCCTGCTGCCACAGAAAATTCGCAGACGCCTAGCTTTATTAATCAATAAGCAAAAACTAAATCAGCGCAGCGTCGGGGCACCCAAGCACGGAATTGATTCGCTTTTGGTCGCCCATGCAAATGAAGTTCAACAGCCTCGCGAATCAAAGTGATAACGCAGTGCTACTACACTGGCGTGCGACTCCGACGCAGTTTTAGCGCAGTCTAAAACTACAGCGGTGTAATTCACCGACGCGCTTTCGGGATTCCTCGTCCTGGTGGCGGGCGATGCATCCGACGCGAGTTTGATGGGCCAGGAATTGCAGGCGGTGAAGGCGACCTCTGCAGGTAAGCTTGCTCAGAATGCTGGGGGCAGGGTAGTTGACGTAAGAATGGCAGGCAGGTTTGCCTCATGAGAGTCGGGTGGGGACGCTTGGAGCGCTCACGCTGAGCGCGTAGACTGGACATGTCGCTAGCTCCTGGTTAGCTAGTGGCCAGCGGCGCGGATGTTAGCATCGCCCACCGCAACTTATGCGCAGCCGGCTCTCGGCTGGCGGTTACACCATTCGCGCGGCTCGAACACAATCGACATTGAATTCAAAACCGAACAATTTGAACGAGCCGGCCCATCAACTCGTGAGTTTTGCAGACAACCGGGGTGATGAGTTTCGTCTCACCGGGAACAAGCGCACGACGATCCTGAATTTGGGGGCGGGATCGGCGCTTGATCAGATTCGTGTGATCGTTGATGACCCCGATTCTACTTGGAGCGACGAATCCCAATGAACATGGCACGCTTCTCGGCGGCAGCAATGCTGCTCGTCGCTACCGCTGGTAGCGCATGCCTGGCTGAGCACTACGGCAAGCCAAACATCGTCTTCATTCTCTTCGACGACATCGGCTACGGGCAGCCGAATAGCTACCGCGACAACAGTGAGTTCAAGACTCCCAACATCAATCAGATGGCTCGGGAGGGGATGCGTTTCACCGATGCTCATTCGGCCGCTGCGAACTGCACGCCGACCCGTTACGGAGTTTTGACGGGCCGATATCCGTCGCGGATCGGTCAGTTTGGCGTGCTGAAGACTTACTCACCGCCGATCATTCCCAAAGAACGGCCGACGGTGGCTTCGTTTCTCAAACAACAAGGTTATCACACGGCGTGCATCGGCAAGTGGCACCTGGGTATGAACTGGGTGGATGGCAAGCCCGGTTTGGAGAACAAATTGCCAATTGGTGCAAAACTGACGGACGGGCCAGGCGCGGTTGGCTTCAATTACTTCTACGGCTTCACGCATGCCAGAAACATTGGATCAATCATCGAGCAGGACACGGTCGTTGCAAATGTGGAAGCCGTCGAGAACCAACCGCTGATGATTGCTAAGGCTGTCGAGTACATTGAGCAGCGCGCAACAGAAGATAAACCATTTTTTTTGTATTTCCCAATGTGTCCTCCGCACACGCCCGTCGCCCCGGCTCCTGAGTTTGTCGGCAAGAGCGGCGTCACGGGAAAGGAAAGCCGCTACGGCGACTGGGTCTACCAGGGCGATCACATGCTGGGCCGGATCCTCGATGCACTGGAACGCACGGGGCAGGCGAACGACACACTCGTTATTGCCACCGGCGACAACGGCGCGGCGAAACGTCCCTATCCGCCGCTGCGTGCAGCCAAGAGCAGCATCTATGAAGGCGGACATCGCGAGCCATTCGTTGCACGCTGGCCGGGAAAAATCAATCAGGGATCGGTTAATCACCAGACCATCTGCCTGAATGATCTATTTGCAACGTGTGCAGACATTCTGAAGGCAAAGACCCCTGACAACGCCGCGGAAGACAGCGTAAGCATCCTCCCATGCCTCCTCGGCACGGCGGCAAAGCCAGTGCGTGAAGCCACGGTTCATCAGGCGCCGGGTGGTCTGGCCATTCGTCAGGGACCGTGGAAGATGGTTTTTCATCGCAGCGGCAAGCGCGAACTGTTCAACGTGGAATCGGACATCAGCGAAACGAAAGACGTCACCAGCGCGAACGCTGACGTCGTCAAACGATTGACGGAATTGATGCAGTCGTACATCGACAGGGGGCGGAGCACGTCTGGAGCGAATCAGAAGAATGAGTTCGAGCTTTCCTTGACCTTCCGAAAGGCCAGGGGCAAAAAGAAAGACAAGAAGAAGGACAGGAATGACAAGCGTTCGGAGTAAGAGCGATCCAGGCCAGCGTGTGAAACAGAGTGATTTGGAATTGACATTCGAGAAACAAACATGACAACCAGAAAGCATTTGCTCTATTTCCTGTTCGCAATGATGGCTGTCTCGCATGCCTGCGGCGTGTGGGAGGCAACTGTCCTGGCCGATCAACTTCCGGACAAGCGTCCGAACATCATTCTGATCATGGCCGACGATTTCGGTTACGAATGTGCAACCAGCAACGGTGGCCGGTCCTACCGGACACCGCGCCTGGACGCCATGGCGGCTGGCGGTATGCGGTTCACCCAGTGCCACTCGCAGCCCGTCTGCACGCCCACCCGCGTGCAGATCATGACGGGGCGCTGCAACTCGCGCAACTACTGGGCATTCGGCTCACTCCATCCCAAGGAACTCACCTTCGGTCACCTGCTCAAAGCGGCGGGCTACGCCACCTTTGTCACCGGCAAGTGGCAACTGTCCGGACGCGGGGATCGGTATCCGGGCACACATCCAGATGAATCCGGATTCGACGAATGGTGTCTCTGGCATATGGACGAGGAAACCGGCGGATCCCGCTATTGGAACCCGACCATCAAAGCCAACGGCAAGCTGCTAAAAAACACGCAAGGCAAATTCGGACCTGACATCTTCTGCGACCATCTTCTCGGTTTCATCTCACGCAACAGGACACGGCCTTTTTTCGCGTACTACCCCATGGCGTTGACGCACGGGCCGACGCATCCCACACCGGACACGCCCGGATACGATCCGGCAATAAAGGCCAAACGCGACCCGGCGCACTTCGCGGGCATGGTCAACTACACCGACAAGATCGTCGGGCGCATCCTGGATCATTTGGAAAGCGAGGGGCTCGAGGAAAACACGCTGGTTCTTTTCACCGGTGACAATGGCACGGACAAGAAATTGACGTCGAAGTTTCAGGGGCGCACCATCCAGGGCGGCAAAGGTCGCACGCTGGACGTGAGCACTCACGTTCCGCTGATCGCGTCCTGGAAGGGCACGCTTCCTGCCGGTCGGGTGTGCAACGATCTGATCGACTTCAATGACATGATGCCCACGTTCGTTGAAATGGCAGGAGCAAAAGTGCCCGACGGACTGCGGTTTGACGGCGTCTCGTTCCTTCCGCAACTGCTCGGCAAGCGGGGCAATCCGAAACCGTACATCTATTGTTACTACGAAAAAGGCAAATACGACGGTGATGCCCCCGACTCGGACAACGCCCCGGCCCAGTCCAGGGAACCACTCAACGACAAGAAGCGAGCCAAACAGTTACTGAAAAGCCAACCGACGCGTTGGGTGCACGACGGCCGGTGGAAGTTGCTTAACAGCGGCAAACTGTTTGATCTGAAGAACGACCCCGACGAACAGTCCCCGATTCCCGAAGGCGAAGCCGGTTCAGAGGGCGAGGCAAAGCGAGTTCTGTTCCAGCGTGTTCTGGACGAGAAAAGCACGATCAAGAAAGAGTATGGTCCCGCAGCGACGGCAAAAAAGAAATAGGAATCGAGAAACCATGCGAGCAATCCAAGGATAAGGATCGTGGAACAAATGACTTCGGTAGCCACACTCACCAGAGTGTGGTCGGTACAACACATCCACCGTCTGGCGACGGTAGCAACGGCGAAAGATTCAGAAGTGAAACTCAACGAGATGGCAAGAACTCTGACTTACATGGCGATCGTGCTCACGCTCATATCACCCATATACGGGCAGGAGCATTGGAGCGGTGTTTATCCGCATCTGACGATGCGCAACGACGAGGGCGAGTGCGGAACGGGAGCGGTCGTGCCCTGGCAGGGCAGCCTGTGGGCGATTACCTACGCGCCGCACAAGCCCGACGGATCATCGGACAAATTGTACGAGATTACGCCGGACCTGAAACAACGAATCTTCGGCGGCAGCGTTGGGGGCACGCCGGCCAATCGCATGATCCATCGTGAATCGAATCAATTGCTGATCGGCCCCTACGTCATCGACTCGAACAGAAAGACTAGCGTTATCCCCCCTTCGGTCATGTATGGACGCCTGACCGGCAACGCGCGGCACCTGACCGATCCGGCCAACAAGGTCTACTACGCGACGATGGAGGAAGGTCTGTACGAGGTGGACGTGAACTCGCTGGTGGTCAAGTGCCTCATCCGAGACGGCAACGGCGGTGCGCCGAAGACAGGCGTGGTCAGCAAACTGCCGGGCTATCACGGCAAAGGTCTTTGCTCAGGTCAGAATCACCTGATCTACGCGAATAACGGCGATCGTGATCCACGCGTCAAAGTCGATCCAACAATTCCATCGGGGGCATTGGCGACGTGGCGAGGCAAAGGTGATTGGCAATTGGTTCGCCGCAATCAGTTTACCGAAGTCACTGGCCCGGGCGGGATTTACGGCAGTCCAAATCCGGAGAGCGATCCCGTCTGGGCGATGGGTTGGGACGCGCGATCGGTAATCCTCGCGCTGTTCGAAAGCCAGCGGTGGCACTACTACCGCCTGCCCAAAGGAAGTCACAGCTATGACGGCGCACACGGCTGGAACACCGAATGGCCGCGCATTCGCGAGATAGGCGAAGACGATCTGCTCGCCACGATGCACGGCACCTTCTGGCGTTTCCCGTCGGGTTTCTCGCGTCACAATTCGGCCGGTATTGCGCCACGTTCCAATTATCTCAAGGTCATTGGCGACTTCTGTCGGTGGAATGATCGCATCGTTCTGGGCTGCGACGATTCAGCGAAATCCGAGTTCCTCAACACGCGGTCATTCAAGGCGAAGCACGGAAGTCCGGGGCAATCGAACTCCAATCTGTGGTTCGTCGATCCCGCGAGACTTGATCAACTGGGCCCTGCCATCGGACGCGGATCGGTCTGGTTGCGTGATGATGTCAAAGCAGATGAGATCAGTGATCCGTACCTGTTTTCCGGCTACGACTATCGGCAACTGCATCTTACGCACGGCAACAACGAAAGCGTCACCTTTACGCTTGAAGTTGATCGCAACGGAACCGATCAATGGGAACTGCTTCGGGAGATCACCGTTCCGTCCGATGTTGCGGTGTCGCACGTCTTCGATGCGGATGAAAAAGGAAGCTGGATTCGTCTGACAAGTCAGAACGAGGCGGCCGCAGTCTCCGCACATTTCCAATACCGCGATCGCGATCCGCGTGAGGCAGCCAACGATCCGCTCTTCGCGGGAATCGCGAGCGTCGGACAGACGGCTCATTCATACGGACTGTTGCGGAGCCTCACATACAAGCGGCTCGGGCTGGTTGCGGCAGACAATCCGAGTGGCGAGGACGCCGTGTACTACGAGTTGAATCAGAAGATGGAACTCGTGCCGGGTGAAGCTTCGTCGGTGACAGGTTTCATTTCAGCCGTCCAGCAGCCTCGAAGCGGCATCACCGTAGATGACGCGTCGGTTGTCATCGTTGAAGACGGGAAACGCTATCGACTGCCAAAGAGTGACCGTTATATGTCCGCTCCGCCTGCGTCCGACGACCGTCCCTCGCTGGAAGACCACCTTGGCAACCACCTCGCCATCGACGCGAAAGTCCGGGTCAGCTCAACGCACGCCAGCTACGCCGCTCACAATGCGGTGGATGGAATCATCACCGATGACGCGCGGTGGATCGGACGAAACGAAGGGGAAGTCTGGATTGAACTCGATTTCGGCCGGCCCCGAACATTTGAAAGCATCTGGGTTATCACAGGCTGGAAGAACAGCAGCCAGTATGCCGTGGCCAACTTCGACATCCAGATCAAACGCGATGACAAATGGCAGGCCGTTCCGAATGGAACAGTGCGAAACAACAGCGACGTTCGGCGAGAACTCATCTTTGCAGAACCTGTGACGGCTCAGCACTTGAGACTTGTCTCAGAGACGGACGACTATCTGCGCGTTTACGAGATTGCACCGTTCGCAAACAAACTAAACATCGCGCGAAACTCATCAGGGTTCGCGACAGCCCGCGTCTGCCGCGAAGTGGCAACCGAGCGGGATTTGCTCAATCTCCACGGAACGTTCTATGAGTTGCCCGCCCGAAACGCGCAGGGACTTGCGAAGATTCGCCCGATCGCTACACACAACCTCGCAATCCACGATTTCTGTTCGCACAACGGCCTGCTGTTATTCACCGGCGTTGATGCCGACACAAAAAGCCATCACATCGTCCGCAGTGCCGACAGGAAGGCCGCAGTGTGGGCGGGCGTGGTTGATGACCTGTGGAAACTTGGCAAACCGCGAGGCACCGGCGGCCCGTGGCACAACACTGAAGTCAACGCGAATGAACCCTCCGATCCTTATCTCATGACCGCGTACGATCACAAGCAGGCGGTCGTAACCTCCAGCGAGGCAGCCACGATTCGCCTTGAAGTCGACATCGATGGGACCGGGCTATGGATCCCATATCAGTCGTTCAAGCTGGCCGCCGGACATACGGTCAAGCACAACTTCCCGGCAGGATTCAGCGCCTACTGGGTACGCGCTGTCAGTGACGCGAGAACATTCGCGACCGTGACGTTCCTCTACAATTAGGATTCAGTTCAGCAAACCATCAGCACGATTGATCGAGAAGCCATGCGAGTAATCCCAGGAATCGTGGGACAAATGAATTCGGTCGTTACGCTCGCAAGTGCCTGGTCGGCGCAACACATCCGCCGTCCGGAGGCGGTAGTTCGCTACGGCCAATTGCCGAAGCAATTTTCCTACGGTCCCAAGAATGGAGCCAACGTGCTACTTTCGGTGACACTCCTGCTAAGCGTTTTCGTGGTCGAGGCTAACGATCTGCATGCCGAGGGATCGGACAACGAGAAGGTCGCTTCGATTTACGTGAAGGGCAGTGGATTCGCCCCCGACAAGGTTGTCGAATTCAAACCGACAAATGGACGTCCACTGGGCTTGCACGTCTTCTTTCCGGAAGGTCACAAAAGGGACGAATCCCGACCGGCGATCGTGCTCTTCTTCGGAGGAGGATGGAAAGGCGGCAGCCCCAGTCAGATGTATCCACAAGCGGCTTACCTGGCGTCTCGCGGCATGGTGGCCATCAGCGCCCAATACCGCACATACTCGCGATACAAGGCCCAACCGTTTACTTGCGTCGAAGACGGCAAGTCCGCCATTCGCTACGTTCGCAGGCATGCCAGTGAACTGGGGATTGATCCGAACAAGGTCGCAGCCGGTGGAGCCTCGGCGGGCGGGCACGTTGCGGCGGCAACCGCGACGATCAAGGCCTACGATTGCCCCGACGACGATTTGACGATTTCCGCCGTGCCGGATGCCCTCGTTCTGTTCAATCCGGTTTATGACAACGGACCAAATGGATACGGATACGAGCGAGTGAAAGACTATTACAAAACCATTTCGCCTATCGACAACCTCAACGGTACTCAGCCACCGACGCTGGTTCTCATGGGAAGCCGTGACAAACATACGCCCGTGGCGGCCACCGAACTGTACGATCAGCGAATGGAAGCGAACGGCAACCGTTGCGATACGATTATCTACGAAGGCCAGAAACACGGTTTCTTCAATCTGCATAAATCCAAGAACAGCGAGTACTTCATCAAGACCGCTGACGCGATGGATCGCTTTCTGGCAAGTCTGGGATTCCTGTCGGGCACTCCGACGATCAAGACATGGTTTGCAATGCAGGAAAGAAAGTACTCCACGCCATGAAGCGATTCATCATTATCCTGTCTTTTGCGATTGCCGGTTTCGCGCGGGCTGAAGACGGAGTGCTGAAGAATTCCCACATTCGGGCGGACTTCCAACAAGGAATGCTTTCCCGTCTTTCTCGCAGTGACGGTACCGACTCGCTTCAAGTCCATAACGATGGGTTTGAGATTCTGCTCTTTGACGGCTCGCGCTACACCGCCAGGGATTGCACATTCGAATCGGTTAAACAGAACGAAACATCACTCGTCGCAAAGTTCAAAGGTAAACCGTACAACGTAACCGTTGTCTATTCGTTGGACGCCGACCCGTATCTGCACAAGACCGTTCATGTCACCGATGGCCGGGCGAGTTCCCGGAATGCCGACAAGCCGTTCCGGATCGACCGTCTTCAGGTATTACGATTCTCGACGGCGACCAAAGCCGGGCGGGGAGGGGAAGGCCAGCCCGTTTATATCGGGAACTGGTTTTTCGGCATGGATTATCCCTGCTTCTACAGTCGCCATAGCGACGGCTTCACGGAACCGGACTTCCACTACCGGTGGCATTACACGATCGACCTGGCGGGGCGCGACATCGACGCCGCTCCGCGCGACGGACTCGTTACGGTGTTTCACTTTCCAGGAGATGCCAAAGTGCAGGCCGACGGCTCGTTCGGCGTCACGAGCAAGCGAGCGGTCATCGGCATCTCGCGCAAGGCGGGCGAGGACGCCGAACTGGCGCTGATGGACTACATCGCCGAAACCCGCAAGCCCGCCCGTTCCAACCTGCATTTCAACAACTGGTACAGCCACGAGGCGAAGGCAATCACGGTCGATTCCTTCGTGAACGATGTCGGCAGGACGATTGTCAATAAGCTCAAACAGCATGGCGCAAAGCTGGACAACATGGTGCCCGACCACGGCTGGCAGCGCAAAAAAAACTTCGAGTACATCTACCAGCCCGCCAGGGACGACGCCCACGATCCGTTGCCAAAGGTCGGCGCCGCTTTGGAGGCCATTGGCACGAGACTCGGTATCTGGATCGCGCTGGACGGCACGAACAACGACATCAAGCGGGGGCTGGACATCGGCTACCGCGCGGCCTATGGCAAGTCCGAGCGGCGCGAGCGCTGGATGCAGGGCAAATCCTACTTCGACATCACCGATTCAAAATACCAGGCGGATTTGAAAAAGGCGCTGCATCATCTGATCGTCGAGGCGGGCGTCGATTACATCAAGCACGATTTCAATCACAATTTCACCACGCACCATCTTTCCGAGCGGCACGCGCGAGAAGCCTGTCTCGACGTGACGCTCGACCTGCTGGCCTACGAGCGGTCGCTCAATCCGCGGGTCTTCCAGAACTATACCAACGGTTCGTGGTTCAGCCCGTTCTGGCTGCAGCACGTTGAGACGCTTTGGATGATGTCGGGTGATTCGGGCGGCAACGGCGCATGGCCGGGGCTTTCTCTGCGCGAAGGAGCGATCGCTTACCGTGATGCATGGTTCTTCCAGAGCTTCAACAACCCAGCGCGCTGTGTACGTCCGGCGGTGCTGCCGATCGCCAACTTTATGACGCATGGGATTCTCTATTCGAGCCGGAAGAAATATACCGACGGCAACGACACGCTGCGCGACTGGTCGGACTATTGTGTCATGTATTTCGCTCGTGGCACCTTGCTCAAGGAACTCTACATAACCAATGAGTACCTGGACGACGAGCACTGGAAAGTGCTCGGCCGCGCCGCCGCATGGGCGCAGCAGAATCAGGATCGACTGGTCAACACCGTCTTTGTCGGTGGCGACTGTTCCAAGGGGCAAGCGTACGGCTATGTCAGTTGGGTGGATGGCAGGGCGATTCTGACCGTGCGGAATCCGGACCGCGCCTTCCAGAATTTGGAAGTGCCGTTCAATGCGTCCGTCTATTTCCGCGGCAAACCCGGCCAGAAATTCAAGGCCAGGGCCATCTATCCCTATGTCGAGGAGATGCCGTGGAAACTCGTTTCGGGCAAGGCGTTCCACGTCGGCATTCCGGGCGACACCACGGTGATCTACGAAATCGACCCTGGGCAACCATGTGTTGCAGAAGCCGTCCAACCTACCGGCGTCGCTGATTACAAGGCAGATTGCGGGAGTGACGTTTTTGAGATCGACGTCGATGTTCCCGACGAGGACCTGCAGCGATGCGATGTCCTGATCCAACCGTGGGGTACGGCGCTGTCTGAAGTGAAGATCAACGGCCTGTCGATCGAACCGGATCGTCGTCAAATCGGCAAGGCATGGTCGCTCTCCGCTTATGATCTGCGCAAGTTCCGAGGGCAAACGGTTCAGATCAAAGGACGCCTGGTGGCCGCCGACAATCCCCGGCTTCCGCGAGACGGAAGAGTGCCGTTGCAGGCCTGGTTGTTGGTCGATCGCAAAGTCGAGTCGCTCGCCGTCCCGGTTGATAGCGACATACCATTCCCCATTGCACAGAACTATCGCCGCCAGACGCGGGAGCTGATTCCAAAAACAGCGGTCAAGGTCGCGGAAGGCAAGCAATAATCAATGACGAACGTAACCCGACTGAGGACGCTGCAAAAGGAAGCGATTAATGTATCGACTATCATTCCCGCGATGTTCACGGTCACGCTCTGGCGATCGTGGCTACAATGAAAACTGAAACACCACAAATCACTTGGAAGCATGAATACAATGGCCAATCCTTCACAGACTCGCATGACGAGAATACTCGCAATAACTCTTGGGCTGTTGTGCTTGTTTGGCTCGGTTCATACAGCTGCTGCTGACGACAAGCGTCCCAATATTCTGTTCATCATCGTTGACGACCAATCGCCGTTTGATCTGAAAGTTTACAATTCGCGGTCGACTTTGCAGACGCCCAACATTGACCGTCTGGCCTCCCAGGGGATGGTGTTTGATGCTGCCTATCAAATGGGTTCCTGGACAGGTGGCGT
>CAYFJO010000326.1:0-12316 GCA_964343305.1 uncultured Pirellulaceae bacterium
CGACGGCCGGATGGCCGCACGTGCGTGCCGTTCGTGTGCTGGCCGCGAAAGGACTCACCGTACGCTCCTCCCATTCCTACATCGTTCACGCCGGAAGCGAGGTGACGGAACTGGGCACGGTCCCCCTGGCACCGGACGGTTCCTTCCACATCGAAGTGCCGGCGAATACGCCACTCTCCCTTCAGATGGTCGATGCAGAAGGACGGTCGGAACTGAACGAAATGTCCTGGATCTTCGTGCGTCCCGGCGAGCAACGTAGTTGCGTGGGATGTCATCAGAAACGACAAGCTGTGCCGAGCCGCGCTGAACAACTCGCGTCGGCATTGCAAACAGCCCCGCTGAAATTGTTGGGACAGGGAGACCCTCACAGATTCCGAGGTAACAACGCTGCCGTCACCGGCCTGATGGAGTTGCAGTTCGACCGCTATCGTGAAGTGGCAGGACTGAACCGACACGGCGAGTCAGCAGAAGTCACAACTCTGGTCGAGGAGTTGCGCAGCGGCGACGCCTCGCAAAGAATCTCTGCCGCGCAACGATTGTCGATATTCCGCGATCCAGCCGCCGCGCAGGCGTTAGCCGAATGCCTGGGTGAGGACAGCCGTGAAGTGCGCGTTGCGGCAGCCATGTCATTGGCTGTTTGCGGCACGCGCAAATCGATTGGGCCGCTCCTTGACGCACTGACGAGCCGAGAGCCTTTGGTCGCTCAGGCAGCAGCCATCGCGATCGAAAACTTGACAGGTCATGCCGAGCCGTTCGATGCGTTCACCACGTCGCCCGAGAGACAGGAGCAGGCAGATCGGTGGAGACAATGGTTTGCCGATGCGAACTGGGACAAAATCGAAGCGGAATTGGTCCAACGCCTGCAGAGCTCCGATCGCGACGTCGTTCGGCGCGCGGCGGTGGCCCTGGGCCATACTGGCGGTGATGCGGCACGTGATGCTTTGCACCAGTACGTGATGGCTCATCGAGGAAACAATCCACTCCCCGCGTGGCGGAAGAGCGGTCACCGAGGCGACGCCGCTCGATTCAACTCGCTATCGCCAGTGAATCCGCGCACCTTGCAGGCCGCCACCAGATCGCTGGGCTACCTGCGTGACGTCAGGTCCATCCCCATGCTGACCGAAACAATTGCCCAGCACAGCAATCCGGAGACGGCGAATCTGTTCCTCGCCGAAGCGGCTGCGGAAGCACTGGGACGCATGGAATCGGCGCAAGCCAACGCTGCACTGGTCCAGGCCTTTGCCTCTCTCGGCCCGTATCCTCAGTACACTCGATGGTACGGCGACCATGATGCCTTGATGTCGTGCCACGCCTCGCCACTGCACTACTTCATCGCCGAAGCGCTGGACGCACGTCAATGCACACAGGCAGCGAGTATTGTCCCCCATCTGATCCGCTCGGTACCCATTGATCCTGACCGGGCGTTGTTTTTGGGAAACGACGACTGTGAATTACTCGTGGGACGAATCATCCGTCTCAACGGTGCGGAAGCAACAGTGGTCGAAACTTGCTTGGCGATCCTAGGCGATCCCAAGGCTTCGCGAACCAAGGAGATCGAGGAGGCCATCTCCACAATCCATCGCTGCTGGGCCGGAGAGCCGACTCCGGAAAATCGCGCTGCTCAAATCCTGTCTCTGGTCTGTCGTGATACGAAATACGAGCCACGTGTTCGGGAGACCTTTCTGCGTTATCGCCAGAAGAAGAACGATATCCCGCGCGTGTTCGACACGGGGATTCCTGTTGTTAACGCTCTGCCGATCAGGAATTGGGTCTGCTTTTACCTGGCGAGAACTCTCGGCAATCTCGCTCAACCCGAGTCGGCCGCTGCGCTCATCACGACGCTCGAGCAAGAACCGGCCGAAGCCGCAACGGGACGCCCCGATCCGCTCGGCGTCGGAGTGCTTTTCCTGCACAACGAACTCACCCCTTGCTGGCGAGCCGCCGTCGCCTGGGCTTTGGGCCGGATCGGAGACCGCCGCGCCATACCTGTGCTACTCGAAATCGTCGCCGATCTGGACAACGCAACCGACACACGGCACGCCGCAGCCGAAGCCTTGGGACAAATCGGGGATCCCGCAAGTGTCGACGCGATACGTTCTTTGGCTGACGATTATCCGGAAGTCTCCACACGTCGTGCTCTGCTCCGAGTGCTGATCGATGTCGGTCATTAGTCCCGCTTGGTCTTCGGCCGGGTACGACAGCATTGCTTAGCTTCATAATACTAAACAAAGTTGATATACTTTATTTCCTTCAAGTCGTTTAGGAAAGTTTGCCAGCTTGATAACACAGCTCAACGACGCGTGTGACGCTGCGGAGGCATGTTCGATGAGAAACGTGTGCGGATGGGGCGCCGTGTTGGTGATGGCGTGGTCTTCGCTGTTATGGTCCGCGGATGACGTGCCGATTCAGGCCACAGGTGCACGAGCCATGGAGATAGAGCTTTCCAATACTTACAAACGATTGAAGGCTCCGGAGACTGGCCGCTTGGCGGTGCAGTTGACCGATGGGGAAGGTTTCACCTACCCCCTGTACTTTTTCATCCCCAGCATCACGCGCGATGGAAAGTACTTGATCTACCATCGCGCGGCGCATGGCGAAGTTCAATTGTACCGGTTGAACTTTGCCACGGGCCAGTCACGACAGCTCACACACGCCGAATGCCCGGATACGCAATGGCGGCCCTGGTGCGTTGATTCCGGCCGCGGCGTGCTCGACCACCGCAGCGTGCTCAACGTCGCTCGCAACCTGGTCATCTACTTCGACGGCAATGATGTTCATGCTGTCGACGTGGAGACACTCAAGGACGAGTTGTTGTTCGTGATACCCGAGGGCCGCGAAGCGTACGGGCAGAACTGCGCCACACCGGATGGAAAGTGGCTCGTCTACATCCACACGCCTCGCGGCAGTGTTTGGGGCAAGCCGTGCAAAGGGGCAGCAGTCGTTGCGTACAACTTCGATACCAAGGAGCAGCGCACGCTCTGTCGCATCGACAGCGCGATTTTCCATGTGACGGCCTACGATAACGAGCGCTTCATCGTCACTCATCCGGCCGATCACGCCGGGATGTTGCTGACCGATCTGAACAGCGGCCGGATTGAGCTGCTGCGTGATGGCGATCCCGGCGTCCGTGGCCACTTGATCCATTGCCATGTGACGAGCCGTGGGATTTCCTACGAGGTCCCCGAGGTGCAATTGTCGGGACTGTATGATCCGCTGACCAGACGACGGTTCGAATTTCCGTTTCCGAAACACTTCCAGTACATCCACACGGGCCGCGATCCGGAAGGTCGGCTCTGGTTCTACGAGAACTCCTCGGGCTGGGACAAGTTCGACGTTCATGACATCCATGCGTTGGTGCGTTTGGACCGGCAAGAAGGTGATCGGTGGCTGCGCTTGACCGGCACGTGGCCGACCTTCGGCGGCGGCCAAAAGGCTCACTTCCACCCCCAACTCACTCCCGACCGAAAGTGGATTCTGATGACCGGCGGTGATACCACGACCCGCACCAACCACATTTTTCTGTTGGATGCTTCCGACTTGAAGGACAGCGAGGGGATTTCCACGGAACTACTCAGCGCGACCGGAGCCAACGATATAGCACGATGAGATCACTTAAGACGAGCGGCCGAAATCAACTTACCTGTAGCTACCGTCGCCAGACGGTGGACATCGCCGCAGATCCACGGTCTGGCGACCGTAGCTACAACACGGATATTTCCATCGGCCAATCGACGTAGCAGCAAACAACACAAACCATCCATAAACCAGCAGGAGTCAAAACCATGGCAATCACACGCAGACAATTTGTCCAACGTTCCGCCGCGACCGCCGCCGCTGTTGGCATGCCGCTGGTAGCTTCCTCACGTGTGCTCGGAGCCAACGAAGAGATTCGCGTCGGCATTGTCGGACTTGGCGGTCGGGGAAAGGGTGCACACGTGCCGGGCTTCCAGGGCCAAAAAGGCGTTACCGTGGTAGCGATTTCCGATGCCGACCAGCAACGGATGGGCAGTGCTGCCGAGATGATCGAGTCGAAGTATGGGCACAAAGTTGAACAGTTCACTGACATGCGCAAGATGTTCGACCGCAAAGACATCGACGTCATCGGCAACGCGACGCAGAATTATTGGCATGGTCTAAGCACCATCTGGGCGTGTCAGGCCGGCAAGCATGTCTATGTCGAGAAGCCGCTCTCGCACTACATCTGGGAGGGTCGGCAGATGGTCAATGCGGCGCGGAAGTACGACCGCATCGTCCAGTGCGGCACTCAGCACCGGTCGGAGGCTAAGTTCCCCAAGGCGATCCAATGGATCCGCGAAGGCCATCTGGGCAAAATCAAGCACGTCACGGCGTTCGCCAACAAGCCACGTAGCTCGTGTGGCAAGCGCGAGACGCCACTGCCCATTTCCGACCACGTTGATTATGACCTCTGGTGCGGACCGGCCAAGAAAGTGCCACTCTACCGGAACAAACTTCACTACGACTGCAGTTTCGATTGGAACACGGGCGACGGCGAGTCGTGCAACCAGGGAGTGCACGAGGTGGATGTTGCCCGCTGGTGTCTCGGTGAGACCATGCTGCCGCGACGAGCGATGAGTATCGGCGGCCGCTTCTCGTTCAACGACGCGTGCGATGTGCCGAACACACAGATCATCTACTACGATTTCCCCACCGCTCCGCTACTCTACGAAGTACACAACCTCCGCAAGGCCAAGGGGTCGAGTGAATCGCCCGACTATCGTGGCGAACGGGTGGGGGTGATCGTCAACTGCGAAGGCGGTTCGGTGAGCCTTTACCGCGGAGTCGCATGGGACAACGATGGTAAGCAAGTACAGACCTTTACCGGTGGTGGTAATCATTTTGCCAATTTCATTGATGCAGTTCGTAGCGGTCGTCGGGAAGACCTCAATGCGGACGTCGAGGTGGGACACGTTTCCACCGCCATTTGCCACGTTGGAAACATTTCGTATCGCGTCGGCCAAGTCGCCGCCGCTACACAACAACGCGCCGCCGTTGGGGACGTCCCCATCTGGAATGAAATGTACGACCGTTTTGCAATTCATCTGAAGTCCAACGAAATCGACATCAATACCGCTACTCTTGGTCCGTGGCTGGAAGTCGATCACCAGAATGAGCGATTCAAGGACCACGACGAGGCCAACCGGCTGGTCCAAGGCTTCTACCGCGAGCCGTACGTCGCATCGGAACCGATTTAAGTGGTGATGCCCGATCGCTGTACTTCTTGGTGAGAACGCTAGTCCGGATTATTCATGCCTCACATGGCCAAACCTAATCGGACAGCGCAGACGAATGAAGAGATTGGCGCGGCAGGGCACAACCCATGGGAATTCCTTTGGACAGAAAGATTAGGGGACAGAAAAATGAATGCCGCCTTCTTAATCTTTCTGTCCCCTAATTTCTCTGTCCGATGTGCGCGGCGTTTTAGTTAAAATAACCGCAACCTGCTTTTACAAGGAGTAACTGTCATGAACGATTTCACGTCACGACGTTCGTTTCTGCAAGCGGTTGGCGTCGGTGCCGCTGCTGTGGGAATAGCAGGGTCAGCGTCCGCCCAGCAAAAAAAGATCCAGGGCTTCGAGGAAGCACCCACCGATCCGAACGCTTCGAAAGGGTGGAAGCCCGTCTCTGACCGCAAGATCCGCGTAGGCATTGTCGGATACGGCACTTGCCGTTTCGGAGCTGCCTTCAGCTTCCAGGACCACCCGAATGTTGACATCGTGGCCGTTAGTGATTTGTTCCCCGATCGGTGTGCCGCATTGGCAAAGGCGTGTCGCTGCGAGAGAACTTATCCGTCTCTCGAAGAACTCGTTAAAGACGACAATATCGAGGCCGTATTTGTGGCCACCGATGCTCCGAGCCATGCCCGTCATTGCATCGAAGTCCTCAAACACGGCAAGCACGTCGCCTGCGCCGTCCCGGCTGTCTATGGGTCACTTGAAGACGCCGACAAACTGTTCGAAGCGGTGAAGACCAGCGGTCTTAAGTACATGATGTTCGAGACGTCTTGCTACCGCGCCGACTGCTACGCAATGCGGCAGATCTACCAGGCCGGAGGGTTCGGCCGGCTGATCTACTCCGAGGGCGAGTACTACCACTTTCACTCCCATCAGATCGGGTCGTACAAAAACTGGCGCGTCGGGAGCATCCCCTTATGGTATCCCACTCATTCCACCGCGTACTACGTCGGCGTAACTGACAAACCCTTTACTTCCGTGTCGTGCACTGGTTTCAGCGCGGACTTTCCCTCATTTAAGCCCGGGGCCAACGCGTACAACAATACCTACACCGATGAGATCGCCCTTTTTCAAACGGCCGAGGGTGGCACTTCGCGCATGCTGATGTGCAAGGGTATCCGCAGCAAGGGTGGCGAAACCGGTCGTGTGTTTGGCGAACAAGGCTGGATGGAAGGCACCGAGTACCACGGCGCCACGAAGGACTTGCCCGATATCTCGCGTCCACCACTTCCGCCCGACGTGAAAGCCGGCGGCCACGGTGGCTCGCACGGGCAACTGATGAACGAGTTCGTCCTCTCCATGCTCGGAGACCGTAAACCGCTCGTCGACATTGTCCAGTCGCTGAATATGACCGTCTGTGGCATCGTCGCTCACCAATCAGCCCTGAAAGACGGCGAACTGATGAAGATACCGCGGTACAAAATCTGACAACTCAGACCTCGAAGAGAGCGTAACCAAACAAAGTTGATACACTTTACTTAGCAAGGAGTCACTACCATGAACGATTTCACGTCACGACGTTCGTTTCTGCAAGCGGTTGGCGTCGGCGCCGCTGCTGTCGGGCTTAGCGGATCAGCGTCCGCCCAGCAGAAGAAACCAATCCAAGGTTTCGAGGAAGCGCCCACCGATCCAAACGCTTCGAAAGGGTGGAAGCCCGTCTCGGACCGCAAGATTCGTGTCGGCATCGTCGGTTACGGCGTGTGTCGTTTCGGTGCCGCATTCAGCTTCCAAGACCATCCGAACGTTGAAGTCGTGGCGGTCAGCGATCTGTTCCCCGATCGGTGCGCCAATTTGGCCAAGGCGTGTCGTTGCAAAAAGACGTATCCGTCGCTCGAAGAGTTGGTCAAGGACGACAAGATCGAGGCAGTCTTCTGTGCCACCGATGCGCCGAGTCACGCGCGGCATTGCATGGAAGTGCTGAGACACGGAAAGCACGTTGCCACCGCCGTGCCGGCCGTTCACGGTTCGCTTGAGGATGCCGAGGAGTTGTTCGACGTGGTCAAGTCGTCGGGCAAGAAGTACATGATGTTCGAGACGTCCTACTTCCACGAAGATCTCCACGCGATGCGCGAGATTTACAAATTGGGCGGGTTTGGCAAGCTCGTCTATTCCGAGGGGGAATACTATCACTATTCCGTTGAGCAGATTGATTCGTACAAAGGCTGGCGAATCGGGTTGCCACCGCAATGGTATCCGACGCACTCGAACGCTTATTACACGGGCGTCACCGCTGGCAGCTTCACCGAGGTTTCCTGCATGGGAATCCCAAGCCTGAAAGAACTACTGCAACCGGCGAACAACCGTTACAAGAATCCGTTCGGTACCGAAATTGCCCTGTTCCGCACGAGCGAAGATGGCATGGCGCGAATGGCGGTCAGTTGGGACACGCCCGGCGACAGCGGCGAGAAAGGTCGGATTCGCGGTCAACGGGGAACGTTCTACGGCACCTACCAAGGACTGGAGAAAAAGCTGCCGGCGATCAAACGCCCGCCGCTTCCGCCCGGCGTCAAGGCCGGCGGCCACGGTGGCTCGCACGGTCAACTGATGAACGAGTTCGTCACGGCGATACTACAAGACCGCAAGCCACTGGTGGATATCGCCCAGGCGCTCAACATGACGGTCTCCGGCGTTGTCGCTCACCAATCGGCCCTGAAAGACGGCGAACTGATGAAGATACCGCAGTACAATATCTGACAAAACACTAAGACGGCCCCTGCTATTGGCTGAATCATTGGAGTTGTGACGTGAACCATCGCGAGCGTGTATTGGCGGCGTTGAACCATGAAGAGCCCGATCGGGTCCCGCTTGATCTGGGCGGTACGCTGGCCACGTCCATCAACGTGGGCGCTTACGAAAAGCTGAAAGTGCACCACGGCCTTGAGGGCCCCGCCAAAGTGCTGAGCCTGCGCTCGATGATTGCGGAAGTCGACGACGAGATCCTCGATACTTACGACATCGACACGCGGAGTCTGCCCCTGCTGGGCAACAGCCGTCCCACTGAGCGGACACCGGATGGTGGTTACAAAGACGAATGGGGCGTGGTGCGCGAGCAGTCCGATTCCCAAAGCCACTTTATGGATACCTACAATCCGCTAGACGGCGAACGGACGCTGAACGATTTGGAGAACTACCCCTGGCCGTCGCCCGAAGACCCGGGTTACACGCAAGGGTTGAGCGAGGCTGCTGCGCGGCTGCGCGAGGAGACGGATTGCGCTCTGGTTCTGAGCCTTCCCGTGGGTCCGTTGCATCTGGCCCAATGGATGCGCGGTTACGAAAACTGGATGTTGGATCTGGCCGGCAATCTCGAGTTCTACGCGGCCCTGATGGACAAGATCACGGACGTGTGGCTGCAAATATCCAAGCGGATGCTTGATGCCGTGGGTCAGAACCTTGACATCATCCTGTATGGCGACGACGTGGCCTACCAAAACGGCCCGATGGTACGCCGCCAGACGTATGAGCAACAGATCATTCCTTACCAGCAACGCATCTTCGATCTGCTGAAGCAGTATCGTCCGGCTAAGGTCCTGTACCACAGTTGCGGTTCGGTCGTTTCCATGGTCGAGGACTTCATTGAACTGGGGGTTGATGCCTTGAATCCGGTCCAGGTCAACGCGGCTGGAATGGACCCGGTGGTTCTGAAACGGGATTTTGGCGACCGGATTGCGTTCTGGGGCGGGATCGATACACAGCAGGTGATGTGCCGCGGGTCGGTCGCTGATGTGCGTCGCGAGGTGCGCGACCGCATTCGTGTGCTGGCGCCAGGAGGCGGCTACGTGTTGTGCGCCGTCCACAACATCCAGCGCGAAGTCCCGCCCGAAAACGTCCACGCCATGTATGACGAAGCGCTGGCCTCGGGAACTTATCCTATTGGAGATATGTAGCATGACACTTCAGATCTTATTGAGGCGAAAAAGACATGCCCGATTTTGAGAATCTCAAGAAGGCCCTGCTTTGCGATGGCGAGCCGGATCGTGTCCCACTGTTCGAGGGCACCGTCGCCGAAGATATTAAGAGCCAGTTCCTCGGACGGCAGGTGAGCGGTCTCGAGGACGAGGTCGACTTCTGCATGACGGCAGGCTATGACTTCGTTCCGTTGACCATCGGTCTGCGTCAGACATTGCGGGGCGAAACGACTGGCATCATGGGCACCAAGAAGGTTGATACCTCGGTCCTCGAAGCTGCTGAGGCCCAGTACAACCCCTTCAAAGAAGAGACCAGCACACGCATGTGGGCCGAACATGGCGAGGGGATCATTCGAGACGAAGCATCGTTTGATGAGTTTCCCTGGCCGGACCCCGACGATTTCAGTTACGACACAGTTGAGCTGCTGGGAAAGCTACTGCCCGACAACGCCAAAGCGATCATCAACGTCGGTTACATTTTCACGGCTCCGTGGATGCTGATGGGGCTCGAAGCGTTCTGCATTTCACTGGCCCAGGGCGACGACCTGCCCAAGCGGCTGATCAATCGCGTGGGGACGATTCAGAAGCAGGTGGTCGAACGGCTGGTACAGTTCGACTGCGTGGGTGCCATCCGCATGCCGGATGATCTGGGATACACCACTGGCTTGATCATCAGTCCGCGTCTGTTGCGTGAGTACATCTTTCCGTGGGACAAACAAATCGGTGACGTTGTCCAGAAGGCCGGTTTGCCCTATCTGTTGCATTCCGACGGGCGGCTGTACGACGTAATTGACGACTTCGTGGACTGTGGTTTCTGCGCGATCCACCCCTGCGAAAAGGCGTCGATGGACATCAGCGAACTGAAACGCAAGTACTTCGGTCGGCTCTGCGTCTGCGGCAACATCGACCTTGATTCGACCTTGACCTTGGGGACTCCCGCTGAGGTCGAAGAGGAAGTCAGAATGCGGCTGCGAACCGTGGCACCCGGCGGAGGATATTGCTGTGGTGCGTCAAACTCCGTGCCGGAATACGTGCCCTTCGAGAACTACATCGCCATGATCGAAACGGTGAAGCAGCACGGCAAGTACCCGATTCGCCTGTGACCTGTCATGCGAGCCATCGTTGCCGCACCCGGAAGGGCGTATCGGCAAATACCGGGCCGGGCATCACTGCCCAATCACCAACGTAGTACAATTCGTGCCATCACATCATTTCAGCCTCAACCGGGACAGCCTTGAAGTGACGAAACGGCGAAGTCGCGGGCCGTGTGGTAACAAGCAAGGATGTTCTCGATCGGCGTATCGGGCTGAATGTTGTTTGAGGGCAGCAACACCAGACCACCATTGTAGCCGCACTGGCGGATGAGCGTTTCGACCTCATGGCGGACATCGTCCACACTTCCGAACGGCAGCGTCCGCTGAATGCTGATGCAGCCGTGCAGCGTGATCCGATCGCCCCAGCGGCGTTTGACTTCGAGAGGATCCATGCACTCGGGCTGGATCGGGTTGATCACGTTAAAGCCGATTTCAATCAGGTCGTCCATCAGATCGGTCAGCATGCCGTCGCTGTGGACGAACATGGCAACGTCAGGGTTGACTTGGCGTGCGGCAGCGATCAGAGCGGCCATGCGCGGCTTGTCGAACTGGCGCCACAGGTCGGGTCCCATGATGATCCGGTCTTGCATGGCGAAGTCGCCGACGACACGGATCATGTCGACCCCGGCGCGAGCAATCTGCGTCGCCATCTCGGTGCATAACTCGTAGAGCGGGTCGTAAACCGCTTCGAGCACTTCGACGTTGGCAACATAGTCCATCAAGGCGTTTTCGTAGCCCCGCAGATTCCACAGCCGGCGGAAGGGGTTTTCGACGTTGGCAAAGACGAATTTTTCTTCCTTCTTCAACTGAGCCACTTGCCCGCCATAGTCGTCGGGCAGGCAAATCTCGACGGCGCGGTCGATGCCGAATCGCTCGACGTCGGCAGCGGTTTGGGCGTCTTCGAGCGGACCGGAAAGCCACTCGCGGTAGCGGCCGTCATCACCTCTGCGATAGCGCACGCCCCAGACGTCCTCGTAAGTGCGCTCGTCGAGCCATTTGGCTGGCGCTCCGGATGCGTGGCCCGTCTGTGGAACGATCTGACCATCGGGGGCCGCAGGTACGAGGTGTGGACCCAGATCAGCCCAACCTTCGATGCCCAGTTCGTCAAGCACGACTGACCAGTCGTCGGTCTCATAGTGCCGCTTCAGTGATTCAATCACTTCGGGATGGAACCAACCATCGGTTGGCGTGCGGTCGGGCGGTTCGTGGTTCAACGTAGCAAGCATTCGCTGTCGTGGAGTCATCGTGTTCCTTGTGCCGAGCTTTCAAATGTTGGCGGCCGCATCAGTTGGGACCGTTCGAGCAATGAGTGTCGCCTATCGCTCCGAGGCTGTGAGTATTTTGTGGGCCGGAACAAGCGCAGCGCAGGTCCGGCAACAGAACGTCAAAAAACGCGGAAATTTGCCGGAACTGCGCTGCGCTTGTTCCGGCCGACTTGTTGGACTCTTGAAAAACTCATCGCCACTCCGCGAAAGGCGACCATGCGACAGTTATTTGTCGAACGATACTCACCTACTCGATTCCGTCTTCTCGCTAACCGGCGCCGTGCTGGGCCGGTGCCAGAATGATTGCCAGTACGCCTCGTCGGCAGCGTAAACATCGATCGAGTGCTTTGCCAGATCGAACGATTGAGGTAAGACACCGTACCGCTTCATCTCGCGAACGTAGTGCTCGTTCGGCTTGAAACCCGGCATATCGAACCGTTTGATTTCGTCCAGTTTCGCTCTGGCCTGGTGGATATGAGCAAGAATGGTCTGATAATCGCCGTCACGGGTATCGGCGAATACGGCAGGATGGACAATGGGGCGCGGAGGCTGGGTCTTATCTTCTTGAACGACGGGCGGCTCGCTGTCGAGCGGGTCAACTTTTCCGTCGGCATACCCACCTGCATCGCAGGACAGGGCCGCCGCCAGAATGAGCGATTTCTCGGGGCGGCTGAGATTGTACAGCCGATGCCGTGAATATCGGCTTAGCGGACGTGTCCAGGACAACATGTCGCCCCATGCGTCCAGGGGAATGCGGCCGGTGACATGTCGTGGCATTTGTTGTTGGGGATGGCATGAAC
>CAYFJO010000327.1:0-12316 GCA_964343305.1 uncultured Pirellulaceae bacterium
CCGACACTTTCGGTATCGGCCACTTCACGAATGACCGCATCGAGCTGGGCGAACCTATCAAAAGTCGCTCGCGCCTCGCCGGACTCACGTAATTCTTGCTGGAGCGCCTCAGACTCTGTTTCGCTGATACGACCATCAAGCCAAGCACCAATCCGTTGCTCTAAATCCGAATGGGACATTATGCGTTCTCCGCCGCAAGTGCCTTCGTGACGCAAGCGAGCACGACTGCACGTAAACGCTGAATAACCTTGTAGAACGCCTGCTCGCTTTTCCCCGATTGGAGCGCCACTTCTCGCATGACCACTCCGGGCGAATGGACGTTCAACAGAAGATCCCGTTGACCGGGCTTCAGTTTCGCAAGGCAGGGCTCCAGATGCCGCCGACGAATTTGCTGAACCCCCTCTCCACTGGCCTCTTCCGCCAGCAGATCCCAAACGTCGTCGGCGAAGACCAGCGGGCTTCGAGCCACTCGACGTCGATGCTTCAAGGCCTCAAACCGAGCGATCGTGAGCAACCACCCCCCAAACGAAGTCCCATCTTCAAAATCATCGAATTTCCGCCACGCAATCAGGCTTGCTTCCTGCGTAACCTCTTCGACATCGTGCCATGTCGGCAACAATCCGCGCAAAAACGAACGAACCCGTGGCTCATGTTCCACCAGGAGTCGCATAAAAGCTTCGTAACGCTCGTCGTCGTTCGAAGCGGTTCGTTTTTCAGCAGATTGATCATCCACAGCCCATTACTCCCGCCGGTAGAGGATCTGGACAGAAAATTTCCAATATAACCCAAACGCAGGTTCAATCCGCCTTTAGCTCTAGCCCGCGCTTGCGAAAGATCCGACACGTAAGCGTCAAAACAGAGGCAACGGATTGCCACTGCAAATCTAAAACGGCCTTCCCAGCTGGTCATGCTGTTCGGTGCGTGGGTTGATCCCCAAGGCCGTATAAACGGTCGCATGAAAATCGGCCGGCGTGCATGGATCCGAGGCTGGTTTGGCGCCATTTGTGTCGCTGCTGCCGTAAACCTGGCCGCCTCGTATCCCTCCACCAGCCAAGATCTGCGAATAGACTGCGGGAAAGTGATCGCGACCGCCATTCTTGTTGATCTTGGGCGTGCGGCCGAAGTCGGTTAAGACCACGACAAGCGTTTCTTCCAACAATCCGCGTTGCTCGAGGTCGGTTAGCAGAGTGGACATCGAGCGATCGAACACCGGCAACAGGCGTTTTTTCATTTTGGAGAAGTGTTCGCGATGCGTGTCCCAGTTATCCCCGTTGCCGCCCGCCAAATCGCCGGCTCCGGCGTTGACTTGCACCACGGGAACGCCGGCTTCGACCAGTCGTCGGGCCAGCAGCATGCTTTGTCCGCCGATGTGATCGCCGTACATCGCGCGGATTCTGGGATCTTCGCGATCCAGGTCGTAGGCATCTTTGACCGGCGAGCTGAGCAGCATGTCTGCCGCCATTTTGCGGAAGCGGTCGAATCGGTCGTAGTCGGCTTGCGAGCCGATCGTTCGTTCGAGTTGGCGGCGCAATGCATTCCGGGTGATGATTCGCTCGCGGCGCCAGTTGAGCTTTAGATCCAACTCGTGATCCGTGTAGCGCGAAACGCCGCCGTACGGTTTGCCCGCCGGGGTCTTCATCATGATCGGATCGTATTCCGAGCCGAGCCAACCCCCAAACTGTCCCTGGATCAATGCACTGTTATCGCAGTTTAAGTACGGCATACAAATTGCGCGCGGCGTCCCTTCGTCAGCTTTGCAAAACTTGGAAATCATCGCCGCCAGCGATGGCCAGTTGTTGCGATCCTTGGCCTTTCCAGCCGGTTTCTCCTGTCCGGTAATGCTCGTGTAAAGGGCTCCGCCGTGCCCGCCGACAGTGTGATGAAGCGAGCGAACGACGGCCAGCTTTTCGGAGTGCTTTGCCATCAAGGGGATATGTTCGCAGAATTGAATTCCTGGCGTCGCGGTGGAAGTCGCCGAGAACTCGCCCCGCAAGTCCGAAAGCGCATGTGGCTTGGGGTCCCACGACTCCTGGTGAGCGATACCGCCCCACAGATAGATGACAATGCACGACTTTGCGCGCGGCGCGATGGCAGCTTGAGCGCGTGCCTGGAAAAACGTCGGGATTGTCAGTCCGGCGAGTCCGACGCTCGAACGAAGAACATCGCGTCGTGAGTAATGAAGATCGATCGGCATGTCGCGTTGCTTGAGGTCAAGTGGTTCGTTTTACAATTCCAAGCTTTGTTGTTTTCTTGCGCGCATTTCTGTAGCTTGACTCTCTGAGTCGAGCATTCGCGGTTATGCTCGACTCGGAGAGTCAAGCTACTTTGGTTGCTGCCAACGGCCGCGTCGTTTTACAGTAGATTGATCATCCACAGCCTTTTACTCCCGCCTGTCGAGAATCTGGACAGAAATTTTCCAAAAGAACTCCAAACCACTAACTCGCCCCTGGTCAAAACCGCGATGGCGAGAACGGCACGGCGTCGATGTGGGTATTGTCTCCGGTCAACATTTCGGCAAGAACATCGCGTCGTGAGTAATGAAGATTGATCATCGTGGTGTGGCAATGGATGGCCCCGCGCGGAAGTGATACACTGCACTGCCAACGGAGCAACTGCTGGATCAATCCGCGATGACGGACGACTCGATTAACAATCCACACGACCGGTTTGTTCGCCGCTTTTTGGGCGAAACGGAACAAGCGCGTCAGCTCGTCGAGTGGCAATTGCCCGCCGAGGTCGTGGCGCAGTTGAATCTGGACACCATCGCGCCGGCGAACCAATCGTTTGTCGACGAGACCTTGCGTGAGAGCCTCTCCGATCTCGTTTTCAATGTCGAATTGGCCGGCGGCGGTGAAGCGCTTGTCGTGCTGTTGTTTGAACATAAATCATCGCCGGACGAAATGACGCCATTCCAGGTTTTACGTTATATCGTGGGCATTTGTGATGAGCGCCGGCGCAATGATCAGCCGTTGTGCTGTGTGATTCCGATTGTCTTGTATCACGGTGTGCGGCAGTGGTCCGTGGCCCGGACATTGCCTGAGTTGATCGACGTCCCCAACTCGCTGCAGCGCTACATTCCGCAGTTTTCAATGCCGCTGATCGACTTGAGCCAATGCACGGATGAATATTTGCGTGGAGAATCTCTATTCTTTGCTCACATGTTGCTGCTAAAATACATTCAACGAGATGAGTTGCCGGAGCGATTGCCTGAGATCCTGCGATTGTTTCGCAAACTGTTCCCACCGGCCACTGGATTGGAGAGTCTTGAAACGATTCTCCGTTATTTGGTCAGCGGGACAGACCGTGTGTCTCGTGAACAACTGCGGACTGCGATCACGGAAACGTTGCGAACCGAAGGTGAATCAATCATGCCAACCATAGCCGAACAGTGGATCCAAGAAGGAATTGAAAAGGGAATTGAAAAGGGAATTGAGAAAGGCGAATTATTCGGTCGGATCCGAACCCTTCAAGAGGTACTTGGCCGGAAGGTCGACACACCGGACGAGCTTGCCAAGTTGTCGCGTGAAGATCTGGAAAAAGTCGCAGCAGAATTGAACGCTGCCCAACGCGATCGCTAGCGAGAGTACGTTTCAAAACCGCCACTGGATTGGAGAGTCTTGAAACGATTCTCCGTTATTTGGTCAGCGGGACAGACCGTGTGTCTCGTGAACAACTGCGGACTGCGATCACGGAAACGTTGCGAACCGAAGGTGAATCATTCATGCCAACCATAGCCGAACAATGGATCCAAGAAGGAATTGAAAAGGGACGTGAAGAGGGCGAATTGATCGGTCGTATCCGAGCGCTTCAGGTGCTTGACAGGAAGGTCGAAACGCCAGAAGAGCTTGCCAAGTTGTCGCGTGAAGATCTGGAACGAGTCGCAGCAGAATTGAACGCTGCCCAACGCGATCGCAACTAGCGAATCAAAATGCTGGATTTCGCGTTTTCTTCGACGCGAGAAATGAGTCGCGTCCCCTTTTTCCCGTCAAAATACAAATGGCGCTGAATGCCATACGGCGGCGGTAACCGAGCGCTGTCTGCAATCTGGCAAGCAACAGCAACAAAGATCGAAACGGCCCTTGGCTTGAACAGAGAACACAAGGCCTGACCCCAGCGAACCTCACGATGGGCAGAAATATGACACGATGACTGTTGTGAATCCATTTGCCTGACGTGAAAGAAGAAACGGTTCCTCACACGACACCTTTTCGTCTGCGGTTTGCAAACATGCGATCATGCCTGCTGACATCCGCTTCCAGCCTGCATTCAAGAGGGATACATTGAAAGAACACCGAACACAAGGCCTGACCACAACGAAGTTCCATCTATCGTAGTCGAATCATCGATCAACAACTGGAGAGATCACAATGCAGCGGCGAGACTTGATGTTCCGTGTGTTCGTCAGTTCGACGTTCAGCGATCTGGTCGAAGAAAGAAATGCACTGCAGGAACGAGTGTTTCCAAGGTTGCGTGAGTATTGTCAGCAACGTGCGGCGAAGTTCCAAGCGATCGACTTGCGGTGGGGTGTGGCACGCGAATCTTCGTTGGATCAGCAGACAATGAATATCTGCCGGCAGGAATTAAAGCGCTGCCAACAGATTTCGCCTCGCCCCAACTTCATCGTGCTTCTGGGAAATCGCTACGGTTGGCGGCCGTTGCCACCGCAGATTGACGCGGACGAATTCGAATCATTCTTGGAACACATGGCCGACGACGAGCGGGCGCTCCTTCGGTTCGAGGAATCAAAGCCAAGCGAACAACCAGGGAAAGGAAACGGCTGGTACCGGCGTGACGACAACGCTGTGCCTGCCAAATACTGCTTGTTGCCACGAGAAGCAGAATTTGCTGACTCCAAACAGTGGTCGGAAGAGGAAAGCCGATTACGCGAGATACTGCTGAGCGCCGTCCAACCGAACATTCCGCGCCGAAATCCTCGGCGAAAAAAATATGAAGAGTCCGCCACACATCAGGAGATCCGACTGGGTGCGCTCGACGTTAGCGACGCGGACAACCATGTTTTCTGTTATTTCCGCGAGATTGAAGGATTGCCTGACGGCAATGACACCCAGCTTTTCCGAGACATCAAGGACGGTTGCCCTGATGAGGATGCGGCAGCGCGTCTGGAATCATTGAAAAAAGACCTATTGGCCCACGTCAAAACAAATAACGTGCGCGGGTATGTGGCCAAATGGACCAACGGCAAGCCGGAGTGCGACCTCGATGTGCTTTGCGCCGATGTTGAAGAAGATTTGAAACGCGTCATCGACGAAGAACTGTCCAACTTTGAAGAGACTCCGGAGTTAGAGCGGGAGATCAACGCGCACCAGGAATTCGGACGGATAAGGGTCGCGCACTTCGTCGGCCGTCACGACATCTTGGAATCGATCGCTGCGTACATCCAGTCCGAGGATTCACACCCACTTGTCATTTATGGGTGCCCCGGTTCGGGGAAAACGGCGCTCATGGCCAAAGCGATGACCAGCGGATTGTGGAAGGCGGATTGTATCGTTGTTTCAAGATTCATCGGCGCAACGCCAGGTTCTTCCGATCTCCGCTCGCTACTAACTGGTCTATGCCAGGAACTCGTCCAGGTAACTGGCGACGACAGCCAGCTTTCAACCGAGATGCCTGAGCTAGTCCGCGAGTTTTCCAATCGGCTAACTCATGTGTCATCCGACCGCTCGCTGACTATTTTTCTTGATGCCTTGGACCAACTTAGCGCAGCGGAGAACGCCCTCTCGCTGTACTGGTTGCCGCGTGCACTGCCGCCGGGTGTGAAACTGATCGTTTCGGTCCTGAATGCCGATGGCAAAGCGGGCGAGTGCTTTCGGACGGCTCAAAAAATCTATCCGGCGAAGCAGCTTAAAGAACTCGGTCCGCTCGCAATTGAGCACGGCGAGAGCCTTCTGGATGCTTGGCTGGATGATGTGTGCCGAAGGCTGCGGCCAGTGCAACGTAACCATGTACTCGCCAGATTTGCGGGCTGTCCCTATCCGCTGTATCTAAAGTTAGCTTACGAGGAAACCCGTCAATGGAGCTCTTACGACGGACTGCCAAGCGGCGCTAATGGCGAACCTGGCCTCAGTCAGGACATTCCTGGTATTCTTGGCGACCTGTTTTGGCGATTAGAACAGCCAAAACATCATGGCAAGATCCTGTCTGGCCGCAGTTTGGGCTATCTGGCAGCAGCCCGACATGGCTTATCGGAGGATGAATTGCTGGACGTGCTCTCGGCCGATGATGAAGTGATGAAAGATTTCCAGCAGCGCTCGCCCGACTCACCGCCTGTCGATCGCCTGCCTGTAATAGCTTGGTCGCGGCTATTTGCAGATTTGGAACCATATCTCACGCAGCGTGACGTGCACGGTGCCCGACTCCACTCATTTTATCATCGCCAGGTTGGTGAATCCGTCGCCGCACGCTACCTCGATGACGACACACAATTCCAAGCCCACCGGCATTTAGCCAATTATTTTGATCGACATGACTGGCCGCGTGATGTTCAACATGTGAAAGATCTTCGAGCCCTTAATGAATTACCCTATCACCAGACCAGGGGTGTAATGTGGGATCAATTGGAACAGACGCTTTGCAATCAGCGTTTCGTAGACGCGAAGTGCAAGGCCGGTATGACGTTCGACTTAATCGCCGACTATGCGGCAGCACTTAGCGCGGTAGGCGATAATGCTGACGTAGACCGATTCATGCACATCGCCGAAACTCGCCTGGGACTACACCCGAACGTTGATCTGACAGCAATTCTTTGCGAGGCTATAGCGACGCACAACCACGATGCCGCGATTGAGCATTTCCGCACTGTCACATCCGATGCCGAGCGCGTTCGAATTTTGACGTTCATTCTCGTCCGTTCTCTTGCGGGCGCAGTCCCAGCGTCTGCGGTTGACGATTTCATTCTGCATACTACACCTCAGATCGAAACTCGCTTCAAGCTACTTGATGATGGCGAGCGCTTTTCATTCGACCTTTTTAGATCAGCGTCACTCGTGGCACTGCGCGATGGCCGATCGGCCCCGGTTGCGACATTGTTCACGTTATGCGATCCATTGCACCTTGAGGGTCTTTCGCATCGGCTTTCTGCCGAGATTGGCTGGAATCCCGGTGAATGGTCGCCTGAAATTCACGGCGTTTTGATTGACAGCGTGCGTGCTTTACCGGACGGGTATCAACGTGCTAAATGCGGCATGGAGATTCTTGATGAACTTGGACATCTCATCCCAGATGATCAAATTGTTGGTCTAGCGGACCTGGCGTTCCAAGCACCCGACGACGCGGATAAGCCGTTCATTCTGACGAGGCTTGGACGCTCTCTTGTGCGCATAAGTCAGACGGATTTAGGGTGGGACCGTATTATTGCACCGCGGGTAAGTGCCGAAGCTACAGAATGCTTCACGGTCTTTCAGCATATGGTTGGAACATTGCTGAGTTGTCAGCGCGTGTCTGAGGCCGCACGTATCATTGACCGCGGGCGGACGCGACCGGAGCTTTTCGCCGCGTACCTGCATCATTTTTGGAAGTACAACTACGCCACATATGCAGAAGTTGAAGAAATGATCTCCCTTCTTCAGACTTGGCAGATGCGGTTCGTTGGATATGGTTCGCTCTTTTTCCAACTTGCAGATATTCTACAACTTGCAGAGATCGAACAAATTCGACCGTTTCTATCGAAAGAAGCTGACCGACTCAAGGAACGAAGTTGTGACTCAAATGAAGACACGTCGGGGCTGATGGAAGGGATTGTTCAACTGTATGACTCCCTTCATTGCGATGATCCGTCGGAGTTGGCAAAACGTGCTCTACAAATTGCATCCAGCGTTCTTGTGCGCGACCTCATTGATCGCCACGCTAAATCGCCCGCAGGAGCCGTGAAAAACGATATCGCAACATTGAACGCTGATGATCAAAAAAAGGTGTTTCAGGGAATCTCCCGACGATGCCTGCGAAACCGCGAGTACGGAACCGTCGCAACCTTATCGGATCCAAAGGACTTGGTTGACATCTCGGTGGAGACGTTGCTGGACATTGTGAAAAGCTCAACGCAGAGTGAAGTTGACCTTATTCCGTGGGAAAGTCTACACGAAGGTAATTATGGCCCTGCTTCAAACATTAGTGCGGTACGTCGCTTGCTCAAAACCACATCTTCACGCGGACCTGAGATCCTCGAACTCGTGCTAACCGGCATGAGAAAAATGCTGGCCCAACGTGTACAGATTGAGAATGCAGGCCCACTGGTTGGATTAACCGAACTCGCGATTCTACTGTCCGATTCTGCCCACAGCAAACTGATGTTGGATCGCCTGACTACTTACACGGATACTGCTGAACAAATAATTCGAAATGGTGGCGAGGGATTATCACAGTTGCTTGTGGCTTGTGGGCGTTCACCTGACGACCTGCTGCCTGCAACTTCACCCGAAAATGTGGCGGCCCAGTTCCTGCTCCACGTCTTCACGGGTCAGTGGTCAGCAGCCGAGGCTTGCCTCAAGCAATTGACGGAGCCGATAGCGCAGCCAGCTTGGCGAGAAACGCATCAGGCGATCAAGACTAGGCAAAGATTGAATACTGCCGATTTAACAGCGCAGCAGACACCGGCAGTCCAATGGCTTGCCGCGATTGAAGATGAATTGGGAGTGCTCCTGGCTGACCTGCCGCCAAGATGGATTGCTGCGGCAGCACGCTGGGGCGCAGGTCCCGCCACTGCCGATTCGAGCGCCTTTGTTCATGAGGTCGCGGAACAGTCAACTGCGTTGCCCAATTCGTCAATGATTCCATTGTTTCGCGTCGTTTCACGCCTCAGTTCCACATGGGAAGAAGAATTGAAATTGCGGCTGGATTTGACAAATCTTCTGGATGAAACGGAGCGAAACAGCGAAGAAGTCGCCGCTGCTGTTTTGACGGTGGACGAAACGACTCGTCCAAAAAGTTACTTCGGTCGCGCTACCGAGTGGTTTCCACTTTGGTGTGCCCTTCACGCAAGCTTTGGTCAACTGAAATCCGTTGAGGGGAGAAACTGGTTGCGAAATGGAATTGACCGAGTACAGAGTGATCAGAGCACTGTGGATCGCGTGAGTCTTCTTTGTCACACGGCGAAACTGCTGGCCGAGACAGGGTGCAGCGACCACGGAGCCGAGTTATGCGACGAGGCATTACGGCAACTAACTGCGGCGCTTGCCACAGGGCCGATACTTACCAATGCAGAAGAGGCAGGTTTTGGAGTAACGGGGCGCTTTACTAAGGGGCCAAGTCTCACCGATGCAGAAATAGATAGTTTCCGCCAAAGTGGTGACAAATGGTCTATTGGTTCCATATTGTGTGCTTGTCGAGTAAGAGAAGCTGCGACTAGGTTTGGGGATCCTTTGCTGTCACATGCTACGGACGTAATGACGCAAACAGCGGAAACGCTGCCAACGCACCATCAAATGCACTGGTCTGAGATTTACAGTCTTTCGATGGCGTTCGGAATTCTTGCCGAACACCAGCACGTACTCAACGATCCTGGCGTCGAAGAATCACTTCGATTGTCACTCGACGCCGCGCTCAGAATAAATAGTCCAATCGATGTCGTTCGCAGCAAAGCGCTTGCTGAATTGGCAGAGCGCGCCGTGTTGACGAAGTTCCCAAAACTCCTTGAAGAGATCGTCGAAGAGTTGAGTACTCAGTACCGAAGCCTCGACAATCTGAATCGAGACAGAATTTACTCAGCTCTTTCTCGCAGTCTGGCGAGAGAAGGTCGATTTGACGAAGTAATTCACACAGTTGAGCGTATGGAAGACGATAACCTACGGGCAACTGCCTTAGCAAACGTGATACGGTCGGCATGGAATCCAGCCATTGAGGATTGGCTCTTGCAAGACATGATACCGCGACTAGACTTTCTGATTCCTGGCATCGATCCACGCGAAGAACTTGTCACGATTACTGGGAGTGTCATGAATAATCGGCCGGATCTTCTTCTTCGCCATTTTGGGAACTTTGCATCCTATATTCACGCTCCGTGGAGTTGGCTCATTATGTTAGGCACTTCGGATCGCGGCCACGAATAAACGGGTCGTTGCTTCGCGGGCTCAGACGCGGTTTTCGGGAGAGCTTCGCTGGGGTCAGCCTTGTGTTCGGTGTTCGCCAATGGCATGGTTGGGGAGTCAATAGGTATTTATTCCTCAACACAACCTCTCACGCTGCCATGCCTCGTCCTCCTCGAATTCAGTTCCCCGGTGTAAACTACCACGATCGTCGCGGCGGCCCGTCTGGCGGAAGCCGAGCCAATCGTACGCCAGACGGCAACAATCTTCCGAAACTTCTCCGAGGCGGCGGCCCACGAACATCCGCGCACACAAGCGGCCGTTGAAAACTATCGAAGCCTGCTAAATGCAAAGGAATTGGCTGAATCGGAGATTAATGAAGGACTTCGCGAAGCGTTTGGTCAGGGAAAAGGGGTCAGGGAAAAGGTGTCAGGAACCAATAACGTGACCAACAACGGAATTGGTTAAAGAGTGTTTACAAAAGAGTGTTTAAAAAGTCGCAATTGCAGGTCAAAACCGCGATGGCGAGAACGGCGCGGCGTCGATGTGGGTATTGTCTCCGGTCACCATTTCGGCAATCAATCTGCCGGTCGAAGGCGCGAGACTCAATCCCAGCATATTGTGGCCGGTCGCGAGGAAGGCGTTTGTGAGCCGCGGCGTGGCACCGATGATTGGCAGGCTATCCCACGTCATCGGCCGCCAGCCGAACCAGGTTTCCTGGGCTTCGCCATCCACCGCAGCCACGAGGTACGGACGGGCGGATTCCCTGAGTAATTGAATGCGGTGCGGCGGGATCGATTCGTCGTACCCCGTGAACTCCATCATCGAGCCGAGTCGGAAGCCGTCTTCAAAGGGAGAGACACCGACTTTGTGCTCCGGGAACAAGATCGGATGGCGGGGACAAGACTCTGGGCGAAACATGGTAATGGAATAGCCTTTGCCCGGTTGAATGGGGACGCGGCACTGAAGTTCCGATGACCAGCGCGCGCTCCACGCACCCATCGCAAAGACGAATCGATCGGCTTCCAGTTCTCCTTCTGACGTCTTGAGTGCCGTGACTCGGCCTGCAGTTTTCCGGACAGCCTGCAGCTCACAGTTTTCGATGAATCGGACTCCGACATCTTGCAGGTGAGCTGCCCATTCCTTGTTCAGCAAGTCCGGCCGGACGGAGCTGTCCCCCGGATAGTGGAAAGCTCCCGCAAGACCGGGCTTCAAGCCCGGATCGAACTGCGGAAGTTCCGCACCTGCGATTCGTCGAGCCGTGACGCCGAAGTGATCGGTCAGCATTCGGTCCGTTTCCGCAAAGCGCTCCATGCCGCGTTCTGTCTGCAAAACGTAAAGCAGTCCGTCTTCCTTCCACTCGCAGTTCAATGAGTGCTCCGGAATCAACTGACGATACTCATGCATGGACGCATCGAGTATTGCCTGCAAATGCCTTCCAGCAATCAGCATCTGACGGTGATTGCATCGTCTGGCGAACTGCCACATCCAGTTCCACAGCGCGGGACTGAGGCTCGGTTTCACACGAAAAGGAGCACGGGGATTAAACAACGACTTGATCGCCGTGCCGATCGCACCGGGTTCGGTCAGCGGGGGCACGTGGCTCGGACAGATATATCCACAGTTGGCGTGCGAGCAGGCTCCGGCAGTGGTTCCTTTGTCAACCACGGTGACACGCAAGCCGGCCTTCGTTAGATAGTGAGCGCAGGCGATTCCAACGATCCCAGCCCCCACAACGATGACGGTGTCATCTTGACCGAGGGAATTCACGTCGACCTCCCGACGATTCCATTCTTAAAAGGATCGTCCGGCTGTTGAATCAGCGTTCCTTCGCTGCACAGGTGCGCGGTTCCCGTAATCGTAGGAATGATCTGACCGGCACTTGCGATCATGTAACTCGCATCAAAGCGGCTCCCAATGACGCTCGCCTGAATCCAGGATTCACCCGGTTGCAGCTTTCCGTCCGTCTTGTCCTGGACGCGACATCCGACTTGAAGTTGCGCATAATCGTAAAATGTCGCGTCGTCAATGAAACCCTGGTGCGACGGTGCGGCGTCGCACATAAGGCGAGTTGATTGGCCGGATGACATCCAAAGTATTGCGTCATCCCCTCGGCAAACTGTTCGAAGCCCAGGACCGGAGCCTGATGATATTCAGCAAGGACGAAGGCCAGTCGTGGAGAACGGAGTCCCGGAACACGAGACATTGCCATGATTTATCGGAGGGGGAGCTGCTGCTAACAGAGAAGACTTTTCTCATTGCGAAGCCAATGTGAAAAG
>CAYFJO010000328.1:0-12235 GCA_964343305.1 uncultured Pirellulaceae bacterium
TTCGGCTCAGTTGCTTTGTGACGACGAGGCATTGATCGCTCCTTCGGCGATAACACAAAAATGTATTTAGCGAACACGCCAAAGCGTTTTCCGTCAACGAAAAGTAACCCCGACCTCGTGCGTACAGCGACCATTCGCTCGATGTGATTGGCAGCTATTTCTCGTCTGGTCGCGAGTGAAGAATAAGGTCGAAACTCGCGCGTTTTGTGCCGTCCGACATCATGACGCCCTGCGGTGAGGTTGCGATCTTGTCAGGATGGCGTGCGTCGGTGTTCCAACGGCAAGACAGCGCGATGATGTCATGATCGGCGATTGGTCGAACTTCGCCTGGATCACTAACACCGTCTGAATTGACGTCGTGCCAGAGCGAGAGTCCGTCGAGTTCATTCCCCGTTAGCGTTCCGTCGTCGTTGTCATCTAGCGATGCAAGAGCTTGGTAACCGTTGTCCCAGAAACACCAAAAGCTGACGTTGCCGAACATCTGCAGGGCACTTGTGATTTTTCCGATTCGTTCGCGATCGTAGACGAGCCAAGCCGCATTGGGCGTAATCCAACTCCAGCGTTTGGTTTCGTTGGAACCATCGGCGTCGAAGAAGACGCTTGCGGATCGATCTTCGAGATCGCTGGCCGTAAGACCGTCGGCGAGCGGGATTGCAATCGGAGTAACTGGACGTGGGACGCGGCGAAGTTTAGCGATACGCTCTTCGTTACGTGCAATCTCCACTGCGTCGGCCTTGGGATCTAAGTGAGGCTTGAGATACTTGTGTGCTTCCGCCACGATGCTGTGCCAGCCGAGCGGTCCGAACTTCATGGCCTTTTCTTTATTCCAGCCCAACTCGATTGTCTTCCGATAAGCGTTGATCGCTTCCATGTCCCGATCTGCCTGATCGAGACACCAACCGAGGCCGAGACGTGCAATGAAATGATTCGGGTCGATCTTGATCACTTCTTTATAGCGCGCGATCGCCTTGCCGAGATGTTCCTTGGCAACTTTGAGCTTTTGTTCGTCCTTCGTGGGCTGGTTGACGAACGGAACAGGTCGCGGCTCATAGCCGAACCAGACGGCGAGGGTCTTGCCCGCGCGAGCTGTCGGCGCCGTTTCCGACTTAGACGCGTAAGCCATGGCGTGGACGCGGGCAAGGTTGTGCCGAAGTTTCGCGTTCTTGGGGTTTGCCTCAACCTGTTTCTCAAGATTAGTAACCAACCGATCAATCGGTGTTTTGTCAAGTTGTTGTTGAGCATAGCGGGCATTGGCTGTCCGCGTGAAACTGCACATTGCCACTGCTGTAACAACGCAAATCAAGCCGTTAGTAAGAATGCTGTTTGCTTTTGAGTTCATGGTCTTACCTTTTTTCGCTAGAGAATGTTTTAATTCTTCGTGATTCTGCCAGTTCAGTGGATGGAATATCAAGTGCCGCTTCGACGTTCGACGTGTTAAAAAGGACAAGAGTTCCTTTCGGCGCCAAACAGCATCCTAGCTTTGTGGCTAAACTGAGAGAATCCTAGGGTCGCCGAACTGTCGAATCGATTTATGAGAAAGAGAAGGGCAAGAAGTGAGATTTCGAACACCTAAAAGACTGATTCTTACCGTCGAAATCTTCGTGTTTATTCTTGGCTCTGCACAAGCCGCAGAGCGAGACATGACTTCAGGCGACAAGCAACCGGTGCCGCCGAGTGAACTGTGGCTAAATTATTCGGGCGACGAGGGGCCGGGCCAGGGCAAGCACGTTGTTCCGCCAACTGCAAGAGGTGTCTTCTTGGAAGGTAGACCGCTGTAATTAGACCACCAGACTAAGCCGCACGTGTTTGTCCAACCGCCGCGTCGAAGCAGACGGCGATGCTACACGAGGTCATTCCCACCGCCGTTGGATTGTGGCCGTTGGTGACATCTCTCGGCGGCCTCGGCAGACACCGAAATTGGACAGTGTTCTCAAGCCATTCTCAAAACTAGCCGTGAACGCAAACGGCCCAGAGGCCGACCATTCGGATCGGTGGTTTTTCGTTAGAGAATAAACGAACTCCCCTTCGAACTACAAGACAGTGCAAAACGACGCAACAAGCAGCCAAAAAGTCACAGACAGCGTGTTTCTGTAGATTCGATTAGGTCCAAATCACTGCTGCTATGGTTTTTTATCGTGGAATATTCGCTAGAACGGATCCACGTCCAATGAAAATGAGATCCTGTGACTCATGTCAGTTCATCGAGCGAGCCCATGTCCTGGCGAAATCGCGCGCAAAAATCAAACGAATCAACGGATTCACGCGGTAGAATCAGTTTGTTATCTTGATGGGGCACTAACATCGATCCAGGAGGCAAGACTGATGTTGAATCGACTCAAGAGAATGACATTAGTTGCCAGCGGGTACATCTTGGTTATCGCGCTGCATCCATCCGCCTTTTCTGAGGATAACGCGCCAGACGAAGAGAGTTTCTCTGTCGTCTTACTTCCCGACACGCAATTCTACTCAGAGAAATATCCCGAAACGTACGTAATGCAGACGTTGTGGATTCGGCAGCAACTGAAAGAGGACAACATCAAGTGTGTGATTCACTTGGGCGACATTGTCCAGAATCCGACGAACAAGCAGGAGTGGGAAAATGCGAACAAAGCCATGCAAGTGCTCGACGGTGTCGTGCCATTTTCCGTTGCTCCCGGTAATCACGACATGATCGTGAAATCTCGCGACTCCTCGCTCTTCAACACTTTTTTTTCGACCAAACGATTCGCGGATCGGCCATGGTATGGCGGACACATGGGAGACACGAATGACAACAACTATTGTTACTTCGATGGATGTGGCATGAAGTTTATGGTCATCAACCTGGAGTACTCGCCGCGTGACGAAACTCTGCAGTGGGCATCTTCCATTGCCAAACGTCACCCGGACCATCGAATCATCGTGGCAACTCACTACTACATGTCAAGGAATGGACGAGGAGCGCCCGGCGACAAAATCTGGAATGGCCTGGTTCGCAAGCATCCGAACATCTTCCTGGCCGTCAGTGGCCACATCGCCGCATCGGCATTTCAACTCAGCGAGAACGACGCCGGAGGGAAAGTCGGCGAATTGCTCACCGATTATCAAAACGTTGGCAAGGGTGGTGACGGCTGGTTGCGTACACTGCGGTTTGTGCCGGATGAAAACAAGATTCATGTCAAAACGTATTCGCCATTGTTGAAGGAATACAGAGACGGCGAGACAGAGTCCTTCTCTATCGACTACTCGATGTCGGTTGAAAAGCGAAAAGCGGGTTAGAAGTCGAAGATGCGGGCCACGGCGTGATGGGACAGAAAGCCACCAAGATGAATCCGGCCATGTAGACGCTTTTCGAAGAACACTTTCGGCAAAAGAACTGATGACAGAATAAGCCTCAATAAAAACGAAGCCTAAGAGTTATGGACAGGCGAGATGGTTACCTGGAGATTCCGATGAGATTATTGGCGCTGACGTTGTGCGTTTTAGCGTTCGCAGGCACGCCGCGCATTTTTGCCGGCGAGCTTCCGGAGGCGCCCCCAGGAAGATTTAGCATCGCGGTTATTCCTGACACGCAACATTATCGTGGGCGCGAGACCAAGGCCGAGCCGACCAGCCAGGCGGCAGTCAGCAATTCCACATTTCGGGCATACGTGGACTGGATTGCTGACAACCTTGATCGACAACGAATCGTATTCGTCACGCATGTCGGCGATATCGTTGACAAGAACAATGACGAACAGTGGAGTGTGGCAAGGCGATGTATGGATCAACTGCACGGTAGGGTGCCGTACGGCATCTCGGTCGGAAACCACGACATGACCGCTGCCGGAGACTCAACTTTGTTTCAACGATACTTCCCGCGTCAGAGGTTTGCCGAATTCGACTGGTACGGTGGTTGTTTTGAACCGCGCAAGGGTCCAGCGACAGTCTCTGGGAACAATGCGAACAGCTTTCAACTTTTCTCGGCCGGCGGAATGGACTTTATCTTCCTGCATTTGGAATGCAACGCTCCCGACGATGTGTTGCACTGGGCCAGTGACGTCTTGAAGCGGCATGCAGATCGTCGCGCGCTCGTTACGACTCATATGGGGCTCGGCCCGCGCGACAAACCCAAAACCAGTCGGGATTATTTTGACGCACCCAAGGGACGCATGACTTGGACCAAACGTCACGGGGAACGTGGCAACTCTCCGCAAAAAATGTGGGACAAATGCTTCCGCAAGCACAGCAACCTATTCGTGATTTGCTGCGGAGATCAAAGCCGTACCCAGGCCCTGCGTCAAGAATCACGTGGCGATCATGGAAACATCGTGCATGAATTGTTGTCCGATTACGGAAAAAATGGTTTGCGGTTGATGACCTTTATTCCAGACGTCGATCGGATTGAAGTGAAAACATGGAGCCCGCTGAGAGGCGAGCTGTGCGAATCAACGAGCATTGTGCCGAAACGTTCACAGCATCAATTCGAGTTGACATACCGGATGATGAAATCGAAGCGGTGAACGGACCTATCCGGTCATTCGATCCAATCTCTCAGAATCGCCATCAACTCTGATCGGTGTTGTTTGTAGTTCTTGCCTTGACCGTTTCTTACCATGGCAAAGACTAAGTGCTGGGTCGGATTAACCACCAGCAGCGTACCGCAACCACCGCCGTGCCCGTAGCTGCCTGGGCCGAGGTGTTTGGTTTGATCCTGATATCCGATCCCGTATTTCATGTTCAACTTTGGGAAGTACGGTTTGAGTGAAGTGGGCAGGATCGCCTGGTGGGTTTCTTCGGAGATCACTTCCCACTTGCCATATTTGCCGCGGTTGTCGAGCAATACGCCTATCCGCGCGAGATTCTCCGTTGAGAATCCAGTACCCCCAGGCAACACGTTGCGGATACCGAGCGGCTCGAACAGGTCTCGCTCCATCGCATCCCAATAGTTTCTTCCTCGCAATAGTTCTAATGCCCTAACAGACAGAATGACGCCGACGACTCCGTAACGATACTTGGCCCCTGGCTCCCACTCGCGCTGGCAGTGGGCGATCAACGCCTCGTGCCAGGTGTGGAAATAGAATAGACGCGAAAATGCAAGCGACCAAGGAAAGTGGATGCCCGTGGCGTGAACGTGTCCGGCGCGAAACGTCAGATTGCGATCCTGCTTGGTGTTGAATTCCGGCAGATATTTGCCAAACGGCTCATCGAGTCGCAGGATACCACGGTCGACGTACGTCGCGAGTTGAAGTCCTATCAACGGCTTCATCGCCGAGTGTAACAACATGGGTGTGTCGATCGTCGCTGGTTTACCGTCGATATTTCCGTAGCCTTTGGCCGTGACGATGACACCGTTTCGGGCGACCACAATCGCCATCGGCTCCTTGGAGCCGGCGTACCACGCGTTGATTTTGCTTTCGATCGTCTTGAGCTGTTCTTCGGTAATCTCAGCCTCTTTCAACGTTCCGTTTCGCAAAACAGGAGCAGGATCGCCGTCCAGCGCCTTTGGAGTTGCCTTCACGATAGGTCGGTCGTCGAGACCCATCAGCTTTCGCTTGAGACGAACGTGGCGAGTCGCATTCTCCATCTGCCACTGGCCCACACGCACAGAGCCTTTCTGTCGTTCAGGCTCGAACAGCAGCGCTGCTAACTCGACCGCACCTTCCTCGGTTGTTTGCCATCGCGTGAGAACTGCCTCGATCTGATTGTGTTGATCAGGGGCGTCGACTTGCTTCTGGGCGAGAGCTTTCAATTCAACGTCTTTGCCGATACAGCAGCAGGTGATCGCGCGACGAAGTACGGGGCCTGCCGGAACGGGCGCTTCGCCGTAGGCGTAATATCGGCCTGGTTCTTGTGCGACTAGGACTTCCTCGAAACTCTCGTTGAACCAACGTGTTCTAATCTTAGGATCATGGACCACCGACGCGACCAGGTTAGGATGTTCCCAGACAAGCTCAGGGAGCTTCTGTCCTTTCCGGAGAACGAACTCGCCATCGGGCGAAAATTGCTGTTCGCCAAATCGCTCTCTGAGTTCAGTCTAACTGACCGATCCCTGCTGTTCACTTGCGGCGACCTGCGCCAGTGAATCTGCCACCGTTACGAAACTCATCGCGACGATGATTGACCAGGCGGTCCAAGACCTTTGATGCATTGTTTTCTCTCTTTCCCAAAAGCCAGACCTGCAGTCCTCACTTCAAACCCTGTTCCGCTTCGACCCGCATCGTTTTAAAACCGTCGTCGTCCGGCCTTAGCTCCAATCCCTTTTCCAGAAAGCGCAACGCTTGTTCTAGCCGGCCGTTGTCTAAACAGGCTTGGGACGTTTTTCGGAGCAGCCACACTTTCCCCGGTGTTGTTTCGACGTCAAATGCCATGAGCCGCAGGCCGTCGTCAACGCGACCTTCTTTGATCAATTGATTCGCCAACACCAAATTAGAGCCTCCCCAGGCCGCTTTCTTTCCTTTGTCCTTGAACCAATCGATGGCTGATTCAACGCCCTCAGCCTTTACGATCTCATACATGCGTTGTTCCTGGGTGAGACGAGCTTTGCCGGGCATCCTGTAAGGTTGCTCGGTCACGATGTGGATCAATTCAACACTCAAATGGACAACGGTGTTCCATACCTCCGAGGAACCGTAGCGATCCCCTTGATTGCAAAGGACGATCACGAAGGCATCATCATCCACCAGTCGATTCTCCATGGCCCTGAAACCATGGATGGCTCCTCCATGGTTGATCACTTTCGTCTGCCTTTTGGTCACCGGATGAGTGCGGGAATAGATTTGCCATCCATAGCCATAGACGCTGTGGGGTCTCCCACCCGCTGCTTTCACCTCCGGCACATCTCTGTTCGGAGTGAACATGAGGTCCCGGTGTTTCTTGTCGAGAAGCTTGTCGGTGTACAAGGCACGGTCCCACAAAAACATATCTTCCACAGTGGAGTAAAGCGCCCCCGCAGCACCGGGTGAAGAATCCATGTCCGTGAAGTCCGAGTTCTCAAGACCAAATGGGCCGTAGGTATATCCGCTGGCTCGCTTTTCAATCACATACCGATTGCGGTCAAAACCACTGTTCTTCATGCCCAACGGTTCAAAGATTCGCTCGTGGAGATTCTGCTCAAAGGTCTTGCGGGTTACCTTTTCAATGATTCTTCCTAGGATGATGTAACCCGCGTTGCAGTAGCTGTAGATCGTGCCAGGTTCGTTCGCTACATCTCCGCTGCAATGCGCTCGAATGAATTCGTCCTTACCAAACGACAAGCGAGAAATGGTACCCCTGTAATCAAAGCTGGCAGTGAAATCCTTGATGCCCGATTGATGGGACATCAAGTGGTGCAGTGTGATTTTGTCTCCGGTGTCTTTGCGATAGTAAGGCAGGAAATCGGTTATCTTGCCATCCAGTTTGATTTTGCCTTCCTGAACCAACTGCATCACGATCATGGTGCAGAACTGCTTGCTAACTGAAGCGAGACGAAACTTGGTGTCGATGGCATTGGGGATATCCCATTCTCGATTCGCAAGACCAAAGGCTTCTTTGTAAATGACCTTGCCTTTATCAGCGACAAGTACTGCTCCGGAAAACCGTCCCGTTTCGGCCGTTGCCTGGCACAATTTGCGCAAGGCCGATTCTTTGTCGGGACCGACCGCTTGGTACCCTTTGGGTAGGGAGTTTTTCTTCTCTTCTGCGAGAGTCGCCTGAACGAAAACCAAGCTTCCTAAAAGTAATCCCAGTAATACAGCACTTCTGTTCACGACAACTCCCGGAGATGCAACCGAAAAGATTCGATAATATCGCGTTGTCAACATGATACATGGCGATGACCCGACACGCATAAGTAATCGCATTGAAGCAAGCACAGTGCCGAATCTCCAAGTTGGCCGATTAGTTTCTATCGTTGGGAACCCAGGCAACTTCATTCTTCCAACGATTGATCGCCGCTCTCATGGCTTTCGTGCGGGCAGGCTGATCGTTCACAAGGTTGTTTTTTTCGCCGACGTCATTGCTCAGGTTGTATAGCTCGACTCGATTCTCTTTCACAATCATCTTCCAATCGCCATCCCGCATGGCTGTTCCAAGTTTGGGTTCGTAACCAAAGAAGACTTGGCGTCGTGGAACGTCACCGCCATCGAGCAGCAATTCACTCAAGCTTACTCCGTCAAGTTTGCGATCTGCCGGAATCTGGATGCCGGCAAGCTCCGCAAACGTAGGAAGCAGATCCATGCCAACAGTTAGTTGATCGGTCTCCGTATTAGCTTTGATTCTGCCGGGCCACCAGGCGATTGCCGGCACGCGGTGCCCGCCTTCGTAGTGGCTGAATTTACCGCCGCGATACGGTAAGTTTGAACCGGCACCAATCGCACCGTTGTCGGATAAAAAGAATACGAGCGTGTGATCGGCAATCTCTGTTCGATTCACGGCGTCAAGGATTTCGCCAACACCCTTGTCCATTTCTTCAAGCATGATCTTGTATTTTGGGCGAATCCGCTGCTTGCTCCACCGCTCGGATTTTGGGATTGGCTTGCGGTTCTCGGGCGTATCGTCTGGAGTTTGAAATGGTAGGTGGACTGCTTCGTGGGCAACGAACAGGAAAAACTGTCGCGCCTTGTTTTCTTCAATGAAGTTCACGGCGTTTTGCGTGATCAAATGCGTCGAGTAACCTGGCTGATCATCTTTATTAAGACCGTTTAGCCAACTGTTCTTGTGAACGTGGTAATCGATGTATCCATCCAAGTATCCACGGAACTCATCAAAACCGTAATGGACAGGATTGAACTTTTCTTCCATACCGAGGTGCCATTTGCCAAACAACGCTGTGCGATACCCACTCTTCTTGAACAATCGGGGCAAAGTTAGTTCACTTGGATCAAGGCCGGGAGTATCAAGATGGCGCGCGACCACGTCGACAATGCCGACACGTTGTTGGTAACGCCCAGTCATGAATCCCGCACGTGTTGGGCTACACACAGAACTGTTGGAGTGGAAATCCGTGAAGGTTAATCCTTCGGCGGCCATGCGTTCAAGTTGCGGGGTCTTGACCCAGCCACCGTAAACGCTGGTATCACCAATTCCTAGATCGTCAGCCATGATGACGATAATGTTCGGTCGTTCAGCATCGTCTTGTGCCTTGCATTCGTCTATTTGCAAAAGCAAGATCAGCCACGCAACGGAAAAAAACGATGCGGTGTGCATTTTCAATTGATCAATTGGCATCTACCTAGTTCTCTTTTGTTTGTTTAATCACGTCGGTATTCACACGCTTAAATGCAAGCTGACTTTGCAATGACTCCGCGTTCGATGTGCATAACAGAAATGCTGTTTTGCTCGTTTAACCATCTGCGAAGCCGGGCCGTTGAGGTCGCTTGGGACGTGTCTGGCTCCTCTGTTTATCATAGTTGCCTCGACTACTAACTCTTCCGCGACGACGACCTTGCGAACTTCCACGTGCTCCTGCTGGACTCTTTGGATCTGCCGCATTTGCCTCGGTCACGGCGGTTTTTTTGGGCTTAACAGAGTCACGTTTGTTAGCAATACAATAAAGGTGCTTTGAACTGCGAAGGACCATTCGTCCGTCGCTCACCGCAGGCGATCCCCAAAAGAACTCCTTGTCCGTGGTTACTTCGTTTACTGACAATTGCTTGACTTCATCGCCAAGAGAAAACACGTACATCTGTCCGCTTGCGTTCAAGAAGAACAGTCGGTCAACGACAACAACAGGAGATGCGTAGTCAAGCGAACCAAAACGACCACCGGTTGGTTTGGCGCCCTGCAAGCGAATCTGATTCAGTCGATCACCGGACTTTGCGTCAATGACCGACAATACTCCGCGAGAAACAACGTATAGCTTCGACTGATGACGTACGGGCGAAGCGTACGTTGCATTTACCGAGCTAGTCCAAACGCTATTGGAATGGCTAACGTCTCTGCTTCCGCCCACATCCAAAGCAAGGCTGCCACCTCCTTGCCCAGAGAACGCGAAAACTCGTGTTCCCTGCAAGATGGCGCTGGTATACGCTTGTGCTGAACTCGTCGCTTTCGCGTACCAACGCAACTTTCCGTTATCCGGGTCTAAACCCCAAAGCTCTTTCGCAACAAGCATGACGAGATCAGTTCGGCTCTTGTCCACCTTTACCAGCGTTGGCGTTCCCCACATGCCGTCCAGGCCTGTTGCTTCCTGCTGCCAAAGCTTTTTGCCGGTTGCTCTGTCAAAGCCAATGATTGACTGGCTTTCGGCTGATGCAGTGATGATAACTGTGTCCTTGTAAATAACAGGACTCGAGGACGATCCCCATCTAGGTGGATCCGACTCTTTCCCAGCGTCAGCGTTCCACAAATCGTTGCCATGCATGTCGAATGCGTAAACGCCGCCCTTGCCAAAGAAGCAGTAAACATTCGTTCCGTCCGAAACAGGCGTGTGCGACGCGTAACCGTGCGACGAGACTCCAGTTCCATAATAAGAGTCTTCAGGCAACGAAGCCTTTACGTCTTTTTGCCAAATCGTTTCGCCAGTTTTGAGATCAAGGCAAACGAGATGCCGCATCAAATTTTCGATGCCTCCCTGCTTCTCCAGAGTGAGCCCGTATCCGGAATAGCAGGTCACAAAGACCTTGCCGCCGATAATAATCGGACTGGACGCTCCGGGGCCAGGCAGTGGCGATTTCCAGGTAAGATTGGCAGTCGGCGACCAAGCGTTCGGTAACGAGTCGGAATCATGGGCGACCCCCGATCCATCAGGTCCGCGGAAACGAGGCCAGTCGCCGGCATCCGCGACGACGCCCGAGAGAGCCAAACAGACGCCACAAAGTCGGAAGCATCCCGTTAGCGATTCCAAAGTTTTACCCTTCAAATTAGCATCAACGCATTCACTCGACAGTTGCCTTACTTCTTCCCACTCGTCTGGTCCAAACCAGTTGGACGTTTGTCTTTTGGAGGCTTGGGAACGTCGCCACTCTTTAAGCGTTCTTTCATGCTCTTAGGATCATTCAGTCGCCGCTGATGAAGATCACCTAATTCATTCGCTTCGATGAAACCGTTACTGTTCTTGTCGAGTCGGTTGAAGCCGAAGGCCGGTCCGCGAAACTCTTCTTTGCTGATCTTGCCATCGCCGTTCTGATCGCTTCGCAGGATGAAAACCTGAGCGAAACGATTGCCGTCGCCACGGCCATCAGGTCCAATCTTCTCAGCATTGGCTGCGGTTGCGGCCGGATCAGATTTCTCGCAGTTGGCGTGGCGAGCTGTGTATCCCGTCTCCAACTCTTTCCATGACAGTTTCCCATCACCACTCTTGTCGAGTCGCCCGACAGCTTCCCTGGCTTTCACTTTGTCCTGCATACCTGGGCTTCGCATGAACTCGGTCACTGTGATGAACTTGTCGTCGTCCACGTCGAGCCGCCTAAACACGAACTCCGCCGTCAGCACCATCGCACAGGCAGCACAATTGTCGGGAGCCGGCCGCACGTCGCCCGCGGCAATGACTCCCGCAGGATCCTTTTCATTCGCTGGGACTTTTGGGTTACGAACGAGTCGTCTGAACTCGGCTCGATCCAATTGATCCGAGACGTTCTTACCTGATTGACGCAGCAGAAACTCGACTAGCATCTTGCCTTGCTTGGGAGCCTCATCGAGCGTCACTCTTCCATCTTGATTGGTGTCGAGCCTCTCGAAGAAGCCGTCCGCTGATGACGTTTCCTGTTTCCGTTCTTCACCTTGTAACATTCCACAAATAGCAAGAAAAGTGGCGATCGATATTGGCACGAGTCGCAAACGGTCATTCATACTTTTCTCGATTCAGATCAGATGGTTTTGGATAAACGACTAATTCAGTTTAGCAGAAACGCGCCGAAACACGCTCCCAAGACGAATCAATTGCTTGCAACGGTCAAGGCACGCGATGCTCATCGCCAGTATCGCTGCTATGAAGCGGTCGTCGCGTGAACAAACTAAACAACTTCATCGTTCCCCACACCAGAAATGCGATGACAAACACGGCGACGTAGTCCGCTATCGGAATCCACATGATCTGATGGACCTTGCCGAGGCCTATATCCGAGAAAACGCATAAGACGCCGATTACGTAAGTCGCGAGAAACACACCACGTATTGATCGCGACAGTCGCAATCCATGCATTTGAATCACAACAAACAATCCGGCGAAGCCAAAACAGAACATCTGCCACAAATTCGGCGCGTTACTCAAGGCAACCAGTGTTCCGTGAAATAGCACCAAGACTCCGTTAACCGCCCCGCCCGATGCTCATCGCGAAGCCGCAACGCCTCCTCCAAC
>CAYFJO010000329.1:0-12188 GCA_964343305.1 uncultured Pirellulaceae bacterium
CCCATCCACCTCAAAAAAGACTACCACAAACCCCTTGTACTTTTTCAGCAGCTTCATCAGCCACTCGGTAATCTGCCGGCCGAACTCGTCGAGCCCAGTCAGCTGGATGTCGCCGTTTGTTTTCAATCCGTCATATTCACAGGAATAGGGAACCACCGGCGTGCTGGCGTCGCGGATGGCCTGCTTCAAGTTCTTCAGCTTCGCCGCCGACTGGTCGTCCTCGGCCTCGAGTTCCTTGCGTTTATCGGGTGGAACATCTTCGAGGAACGCATTGTCGCGAAACAGAAATAGAGCATGACCGTGCATCGGCGGATTATTGAGGACGCCATAGAGGATCTCCAACTCAGTAATGCTTCTGCCGGTGTGATGACGTATTCAGCCGTACTTGCTGGCGACGTGATCGGGCAGCCGGCTGGAAACGTAGCCGTAGCGCTCGCCGAGGATGCCGATGAAGAAGGGTCGGCAAGCGTCGATCTGGTCCAGGCAAACGTCGAGCGCCTTACCGTTATCCGCCTGTTCCTTGGTCACGCCCCAACGCAGGTCGATATCCACCAGGTGGACGCGGTGCTTTTCCAATTCCTCTCGCAGAGCGGGAAAGATGACCTTGATGAGATGATCCCGCTCCGCGTGCATGTCGCGAAACGTGCTGCTGATGAAGACGCGAACGGTCTTCCAGGTGCCGGGCATGATGAAGGCTATCCGGTGGCGGAAGTTGACGTGAAATCATCCCAACCGCCAATATACCAAGTACCAAGTACGACATGCCTCACACACGGAGGGCGGCAGACGTATCACCGTAACCGAACTGGTGGAGTTCGTAGACAGGTCAGGGGTGGAGTGGTGTCTCGCAAGACCTTCGTTTTCTGCACAAGTCATTAACGTATCGCCATTTAGGTCAAACGGCCGGGCAATTTATTGAAGAACTCAAGTCGCTATTCAAAATCCCGTAAAACGTCTGTGCTGGAAGTTATTTGATAGGCGGTAAGTCAATGCAACTCCGGAGACTCGAATGGATGGCCGATCGCTGGTTCACACGGTGCCAGAGGTGAAACTCCTCGGCTGTCAGTGCACGGCTGCGAGAAATCGGTCATGATCAATACGTGTCGTGCTGTCCAGTTGCCGTAGGCAGAGGTTTCTGGATTGCCTTGCGTTCGTTTAACGGAAGACATCTTGGAGGGGAATGTCTGCGGGCTCGATTGCTAAAGCGGTAAATGGCGGTCGAGTCGGGTTGTTCTCCGCGCGGTGGCGATCCCGTGCTGATTACGCCCAAAAGACTCCAACACCGCTTCGCGAGCGGCGGGATCGCTCGCACGACACGCTGGCAATACAGCGCTCAACAAAGCGCAAAACGATTTGACAGTTTGCCTTGAATCGTGCTACTGTTCACTCGTTAACTCACCAACCGTCTTCTATGCAGGCAACCAAATCAAACACAAACACGGTTATCATTTCTCGTGAGTTACTCGAAGCCTACGACGAGGCCGTTGACGAGCTGGCAGACCAATTTTACTCGCAAATGGACTTTGAGTTAGATGACCCAGTCCGCCAATTGATCAACCGAGTCGACAATCTCCGCCAGTCCACTCCGGCGTCAGATTAAAAACACCGGATCACATCCGGTGTTGTTGTTCACAGCATGAACGATAGGAGTTGTCGCAGCTGCTTGCGTTTCAATTGATCTGGCTCAACGCCATCATCAACTTGGACGACTCGGACAAATGCCTGACGGATCAGTTTGGCAGCAGCCAGACGTGCCGCTTGGCGGGCATTGCCGTCCCACATTAATGCCAATGGCCGTCCCGTCTCGGCCAACAAAGTGGCCTGTTCATCTGACAGAGATGCACCAAACGTGGCCACGGCGTTGGTCAAACCAAGTTTTTGGTAGAGCCAGAAACACTTGAACGGGCCTTCCACAATGACAAGGGGCGCATCGTCGGAACTGTCCCGCACGGCATCCCGCAAATTGTAAACCACGGCGTTACGCGGAAACTCGCTCCAAAACTTGTACCGTGGCACATCTTCCGTCCATTCCTCTTTTTCGCCAGCAAAGCGGCCAACGTACGAAACAGGATTTTCATTGTCGGCCTGGCCGGGCACAAAAATGGGAATGGCGATGTAGCCGGTCAGATACGTTTTGGCGCGCGTACACAGACCAATTTCGAAACGCCCGATTGTTTCGGGCTTCAACTTGCGATCCTCAAGCAAATAGGGACACTCGACATCGAGCTGATATTGCCAACGAAGAGGCTTCAAAACAGCAGGTTCATCGGATACAATTTCGGTTGCATTAGGAGTCGGCGAGTGCCCTTCTTTCTGCCCCAAACCGCACTCGCCGGCTTTTTTTGTATCCGATTTCTTCGGCTTGGTTCTCTTCTTTGGCTTTCCACTAACATGGCCCGATAATCGCGATTGAAAGCGATCCCAAAACCACAATCTTACGTGTTGATTATCTAAGCCCGTGACCTGCTTGACGAGTTCAATCACGTCACCACCAAGACCACACTCCGGAGAGAAGCACTTCCAAAGCCAAGTTCCTTTCTTGTCATCCGCTTTGAATTGTTGCGGATTGGGTCTGACGGGATTATGTGAATGAGTTGGGATTGGGCAGACGCCCGACGCCGAATGATCGCGCACCGTGAACTGATCAATGAGATCAAGTTCACGCAGCACATCAGGAATCGTCACGACCTGTTTCACAACTTGAAAGTCGACTTGCACTGTGCCGTTGTCACTCATGCGACACCTACCTTTCTTCAATGGCAGACATGGAAAAGAACAAACGCACGTTCACCATGCCGTAGCGCAGTGCGAACCGTCAAAACATTTCGCATTCCGCATCCTTGTTCTTTCCTCAATCCTCTGGCATCGTGAACGTATGACTGACCAGATCTCGCATGAAGAGTTGCCGACCGATGCCAATGAGCCGGCCACCAAGGGCGATGTGCATGTAGTCAAGCGCGACCTACAAGCCGTCAAGGACGATGTGCAAGAAGTAAAGCGTGAAGTGCAGGAACTCAGGACTCATATCGAAGCAAAGCACGCGGAAACGCTTCGTCATTTTGACACAGCGGTCGAAAACATCACCAAGCAACTTGAAGGAGCGAACAGCGACGAAATATCTTTATTGAAAGATGCCGACAATACGTTGCACCATCGTGTCGTTCCGCTGGAAGAACAAGCTGGACTGCCGAGCCCCGAACATGAACCGCATCCGTTTGGACAGGCGTAAGACCCGATGAATGTTGCAAACCTCTTTCTGTTTTACCTAACGCTGGCGATCATCGGTTTTGGCACTGTGCAGTTGTTGGTGGCCGCCCGTCGCCACAATTAGAAACGGCACAGAGCGTAAAAACTCGGAGCGGATCACATCACACTTCGGTTGCTTTTTGTTTGGCTGACCCCCCTGCCGATTCATGGGCGTCATCATTGCCAACATCCTCGTTGAGTCTGCGTACCGTCTCGCGCAAGACGTCCAGTAGCCCGAAGATGTAGGTATGCTGCTCGCTGGTGATCTTGTGTTCATGCGGGACAGACAGAATCGGATACAACTGCCCTCGTAGCGACTCAAGGCACTTGCGAGCCCCGTTCACTCGTTGAACCATCGTCGCCGTGACGCGTCCTCGTAACGACGGCTGCTGCCGTTCGCGAATCTTTTCGAACTTTTGTATGACCGTCTTAAGGTTCCTTATTCCGAGATTCAAATAGCCTCGCGTTTGTATCCCCCGTAGCTCTCTCGTATTGCCGGACAAGAATCCATCGAGGCGGCAGCGGAGATGATCGACGTTCTCTGTCAGTTGGTCGACCAATTCCCAGATTTCGCTGGTGTAAATGTCGCGCCGTGCCCTGTTCATGCTGACACTGTGCCACACGCGGGATCTCAAAACAACCGTTCCTTATTGAGACTGCCCGCATTGGCGCGAAAATCGGTTCCCATATTTGCCTCAGAATGGACGATCTCGAGCCCAGTCGACTCCTGAGACCTGCCGATCTTGATCATCTCGGCCCTTCAGTCTCAATAAGCCATCTGATCCTTTGATTTGATCCAGCCTCCAATTTTGCGGCATGGTGAAAGCGTTGTTCATTTTTCACCAATCTTCAGACCCAGGACTATCGCATCATGGCGAAAAAAACTCCACGACGCTCAACCGGCGATCGATTGCAATCCTTGCACGATTCCGTTGAACGCCTCATCGATCACGTTGCCTGCCTCACCGCGGCCGTCGATGAATTGGCCGAACATGTGCAATGGCGCAATCACAATGTCACTCAGGCCGATAACTCGTATCGACCCACATTGCGTGTGAGCAGCATGCCGGTCGATCCAGCGACGGACGATTGGCAAATTAATCGTATTTCACGGCACGACCTGCCAGCACACAACGAGCCCACCGAACTGCGATCTCAACAATTGCTGTTTGCCAGAGAGGAGAAATCGCATGAATAACGACGAAGCAAATGCAACGCCAAAACTTCGTTACGAGTGCGATTGTTGCGGCACCTGCTGTCAAGGTCATCTGATCGTCGAGACTGACATCTTGGACGTGCTACGCGAGCCACGACTGGTCGCAGCCGATCCACACCACGCGGGTAAAAGTGCTTCTGAAGTTCTTGAAATGTTGTGGGACGACAAAGGCAAAGCCATCGTCATTGCCTGCGGTACTAATCGCCCCTGCCCATTCCTCAACGATGAGAAGCGTTGTTCTATTTATCCCACCCGGCCCAATGATTGTGTTGCCATGCAGGCTGGTGATGACCAATGCCAACGAGCACGAGAATCCGCCGGTTTGGAGCCGTTACCGCCCATCGTCGACGACACCCTGTGACGATCATCCCGTCGAAGCAATTTGCTCGACGGGTTTTTGTCGATCTTCCTCGACCTTCGTCATTTGCTTCCCACAAAAACAAGTATCGCGGTCAGTGTCATCAAGCACCCACGTTATTTCAAACACAAACTCATGCCGATCACACCGATACGTTTCTCGTTTCGGCAACAATTCCTCGTTGCTTCGTTTTCTGCCCACGACGAAATAATACCGTAACTTGGCGAATTCAAAAACGTGCCGTTTCGTTGCTTGTTGTTTTTCAATTGATCGTGCTATCGTTCACGTTGAAATCGTTCTTTCCCTCAACTGAGTATAGGAGACGACTGAAATGGCAAAAGCCACAGAAGAGAAACCGACGACCGCGAAGAAAGACGACAAGCCCGTTGACGCTAAGCCCAGCGCGCCGCGTGATGCCAGTGCTGGCCCCGAATTCAAAGTTGGGCCGATGCCCGGCGGCTACGGAGTTAGTGTGTGGCGAAACACCACCGAAGATGGCCGTCACTTTCGATCTATCACGATTGAACCGCGCCGATACCTGGATGAGCAAAATAATTGGCAAGACGCCAAGTCGTATCGCGTGATCGACCTGGAAGCATTGATCATGTCACTCGAAAAGGTTCGCGATTATTGTCGTCGTGCCCCATTGCCGACGGACATGGCGGAGCATGCAAATGGCGATGGTGGTGGCGACGTACCGTTTTAAGGGCACTGTGTCATGACGCTTGAAGATGCCCATGACTTGATGCCGGCGGAGATCGCTGCATCCATTCCCCCGCTCTACTGCACGGAGAAGGACAAGAATCCCGTCGTCCACGTAAAATGGTTCACACCCGACTCCAATTGGACGTGGTACATCACTGAATTTGATCCAGAACAACGCTTATGCTTTGGCCTGGTCGATGGATTTGAACGCGAGCTCGGATACTTTTCGCTGGATGAGGTTAAGGAGATTCGCGGTCCGCTCGGATTAGCCGTTGAGCGTGATCTGTATTGGCAACCCAAAGCACTATCAGAATGTGAATAACACTCAAAACCACCGTTTGAAAAGCGGTGGTCTTTTTTTATTCTTCGGTAATAATAGGAGTGCAAACGCCGTTCTTGGCTGAGGCGTTGTGCCGTAACCTATCCCCTGCCGTCACAAAAAGGTGTTACCAAATGGCCAGCGATGAAATTACGGTGAACACAAAAACCGAATACCAACGTAACCGCGAAAAGTTGCTGACACCCAACGTCATGCAACAAAACCAAGGACGGTGGTTGGCGATCAGCCAGGACGGCACACGTATTGTTGCCAGTTGTCCGACCACAGACAAACTAGAGCAATGCGTCGAAGATGCGGGCGAGAGTTTGGGCACGGTCCATCTAAAATGGATTCCTGCCGATGATGTCGACATGCCAACCGGCGCCGTCGAGCTTGAGATTTGAGTGAGTCTTACTCTTCCCTACGATTCTCGCCCGGTCGCCAAACCAACGCCACCAACACTGCCATCGGGTCAAAGTATCCGATGGCGTTCTTTTGTGTCACTCCACATCGAGGGCGATTCGGGCGGCGCCACAATTGACGACGTGCTGATTGATACGGGAGCCGTTGACATCACCTTGCGAGCCGATCTGGCCCCGTTGATTGGTGTCACCTTCATTCCGCATCCTAAGCGCGCGAAATGGCAATTCATTTGGGCAGGTAAAAAACACAAAATCGATTACGGAAAGATCACACTGGAATTAGAAGACGCTTCCGGTGCAAAACTCCACTGGGATGCAGTAGTTGGATTCGTTAAAGCACCGATTCCCTACAGCGGCTTTCCGGGCCAATCTGGTTTCTTGGAGTTTCTCAACGCCACATTCGACGGCCCAAACAAGAACCTAATCCTTGATCCAACACCAGCGTTTCCGGGGATGTTCATTCCCCAGTAGGGATCGACGTCAACTATCAGCCGATTTCATTGCGGTTCGAATTGTCTCGAATAACCGCGCCGACTCACGTCCCGCCATCGCGCACATCGCTTGGTATGCCGAACGCTCTAGGTAGCTACCTAGTCGCCAGTCGAGGATAAGATTCTCGAGTCTGTCGAGTCGTGGATGGAGTTCCTTCAGATCGAAGGCATCGTATCCCGTTGTCTTCTTGTACCTATGGATGGCAAATCCGACATGGTTGAGAAGCTCTTCAGCCGTCACCACCACATCATTATTACCTTCCGCCACGATGCGAACATCGCGGCCGTTGACCAGCTCTTGGTAGGTCCACACCCGGGTGAGCCAATCGTCATTCTCAAACGTCAGTAGCGCATGCACATCCACCTTTCACAGTCTTCTGATTTGCTCCAACAGCACAGAGCACTGCGCCGATAATGCGACCACTACTGTCGATGCCTGCGCGTAGATCGCGCCCATCTGACTCAGGCACACACTTCGCGCCGGCTCTTCGAGCGGCACGCACAAGGCATCCACCCAGAGTGCCGTCGGCTGCTCGTTGCGAACCGCCGCCTCGGCGGCGCCCACCGTTCGGGAAGACATTGTCTTCCGATCGTTAAGCGGGTGCTCGACCGTTTCCGTTCCCCATGCATAGGAAACGCATGTGTACTTCGGGGGAGCTGGTGCTGTGTGCCCGAGGGTCTCGGTCAGGATCCAGCGCGATCCGAGCAGTTTGATTGAGAACTGGTTGGCCGGAGTCGAGGTGGTCGTCGGTACGAGGAGTCGTAGCATGTTGTCAGAAGAACAGAACCTTTCCTTGCCATTTCTTCGCCTAACTATACGGAACATGCCTATCAATCGTCGATGCCGCCGCGTCCATTTCGTGTCAGGAAACTGTCAGGAAACTCCTTCTCAACGATGCATTGGACGGTAAAATATGCACGTGAAGTGACAGGAAAATACGGCATTCACACGGACTGCGTGAATTCAGGTTCTAGAGACGGGGCACCACACAATTCCCTAATGGCCATCGATTAATTTCATCACTTCTTCATCAGCAAACTTTGCAAATTCGAGAAGTAGGCTTTGGTTAACGGGTGATCATGTCCGAGCGTTTGCTGGCAAATTGAGACTGCTCGGGTGAGTAGCGGCTCAGCTTCCGTGATTCGATTGGTCAAAAAGCGCAATGTTGATAGTCCGTGTAGATCCTTAGCCGTATTTGGATGGTCAGGACCTAGCGACGCTTCATTGATCTCTAATGCGCGGCGATAATGTTTCTCAGATTCTTCATACCGTTTGATGGTCATCAACAACGCAGCGAGGTTGTTCAAGATACTCGCCACATCTGGATGATCATTTCCTAGCATCGACTCGTTCACTGCCAATGCACGATGGTATAGCTGTTCAGCTTCGTCATGACACCCGAGTTCCCGGCAAAGAACTGCCAAGGCGTTTAAGTCGCTCGCGACTTGAGGATGCTCGGAGCCAAACGAACTTTCGGATATTGACAGCGCCTGTCGAAACAACGGTTCGGCCTCTGCGTGTCGTTTTGTTCGACGAAGCACTTCGGCCAAATTGTGCATCCGCCGTGCAACAGTTGGGTGATCGGCGCCGAACAACGATTCGTCGATTTCCAATGCTTGACGACAATATGGCTCTGCTTCCGAAACGCGACCCATTTGAATCAACAACGTACCTAAACTATCTAAGACGTTGGAAACATCGGAATGTTGAGAACCAAAGGCAGCTTCCATAATCGCTAAAGCCCGATGGTACATCGTCTCGGCCTCGGACATCCGCCCCGTTTTTTGTAATTGATCTGCGAAGTTGGCCAAAAGCACTGCAACTTCCGGGTGCTCATTTCCGAAAGTGGTTTCGCTGATCGTCAATGCACGCTGGTACATAGGCTCGGCTTCGGCAAAACGCCCCGTATCTCTAAGCACTCCGGCGAGATTAGTGAGCGCCTTTGAGACGGTTGGATGATCAGGACCAAACGATGTCTCATTGATTTGAAGAGCGCGCCTAAACAGCGGCTCGGCATCAGAATGACGACCAGTCTTTTCAATCAAGGCGGCAAAATTGTTCAAGCGATTTGCCACTTCTGGATGATCTGGACCAAATGCAGTTTCCGTGATCGAAAGAGCACGCCGAAGCAGCGGCTCTGCATCAGAAATCCGATTCGTAGCCAGCAGATGAGTTGCCAAATTGTTCAATCGAAGTGCCACCTTTGGATGTTCCATTCCAAAGCAGACTTCATCGATTGCCAGCGCGCGGCGGTGGAGAGGTTCGGCTTCAACATGCTTATCCGTCTTGAATAACAGCCCAGCAAGATTACTAACGTTCGTAGCAATTTCTGGGTGGTTGGTTCCAAATATGGATTCATTGATCGCTAACGCCCGATGGTACATTGACTCTGCTTCGGAATATCGGTTCGTGTCTTCGAGGAGACCAGCAAGGTTGTTAAGTAATTTGGCTTCCATTGTTTTGTCTGACACAGCTGCGGTCTGTATAATCGCCAAGGCAAGTCGATAGTTCGTTTCGGCTTCGGCATATTGACCTGTTTCTTCTAGCAGACCTGCCAACATATTGAGTCCGGATGCTACACCGGGATGTGTAGCGCCGAACGACCGCTTGTCAATCTCAACGGCTCGACGACATAGGGGCTCAGCATCGGAGTGCTTGCCGATGCGTCGGAGCAGCAGCGTGAGGCTGTTCAGAATTGTTGCGACACGGGGGTGATCAACCCCCTCGTTGCTCTCAACAATCGCCAACACTCGACGAAGCAATGATTCAGCGGCCTCGAATTCGACCGATTCAATCAGAAACCACGACACATCAATCATCCGTTCAATCAACTCGGAAGTTTCGCCGACATTCGCTTGGAGTTTGTCAACTGCGATCGTGTATTCGTGAGCCAGGTCGTATTTATCCGCAACCTGACGCCAATATCCATGTAGTTCGTGGCGCGTTGATTCGTGATTCAGTTCGAAAAATACTTTCAGATCAACTAGGCAATTCTTTAATCGATCTAATTCGCCTGCGCTCGCAAGTTGCCACGGAAGCTCGTCAACTTTTCGGCGACTCGTCTCCTGCGGCTCGAAATACTCGGCCAACCGTATGTGTGCGTCGTTCCGCTCGACGTCAGTTTGCATGTATCGTTTCTCGATCGTTTGTCGAAGGTAATCGTGTGTGAAACCAAGTAGTCCTGACCGGTCAATGAGCAATTGGTCGGCGGCGAACCGTAGATTTGCCCAATGTGCCCACGGCATCGGTTCGCCATTCCTACCTAACAAATCCAGTAGTTCGACTTCGCTTAACCCCCGTCGCGAAGCCCAAATCAACGACATGGAATCGGCAACCAGATTGGGGCGCTCGCGTTCGTAGTCATTTTCGTAACGATCGATAATTTTCTCAAAAAGCGCGGGAATGTCTTTTGCTTCAAGGTAGTCACGGATTTGATCTTCGAGCCGTTCGTGAGAACCGACAATGCACAACTCGTCCAACAATGTTTTTAGGTAAAGCGGATTGCTGGTTTGTGTGGCAGTTGCGAGTTGTTCGATCTGATTTTCTCGCAATGATCGTGTCAATGTACCGAGGTATGCGGAAACGAACTCTTGGCGTTCTTCAAGGGAAAGAGGTTCAACGGTCATCGTCGACCAACCACGCGCCGTCAAATTATCCATCGATCGGCCCGGTAGTGTTGTAACAATGAGACGAACGTTTTCTGGAAAACTTGTCGGTAACCAACCTAAATCTAGCACGTCGTCGTGATCGCCAAGTTGATTGAGAGCATCCAATGCCAGTACCACACGACCATGAACGCCGGCCATACGTAGCCAATTTGGAAACGCGGTTCGCAACTCATTAGGTTGGTCGGGAATCTCTTCTTCGATTTCAAAATGTCGCTTTATTTCGCCAAGCACACGGCGCAACATCGTCGTTACATCGGTACTGTGGGCTGTTGCTCCGATATGATGCGTCAACACCAATGCGTTGGGCTCGTTGTTTCTACAACGAACTGCCCAATTGGCCAGCAGTGCACTTTTTCCCGCGCCAGAATCTCCCAGCACGATCAACGGTGGATCTTTGCTGGCAACATGGTCGTCGAGACGCTGGAAGTAATCGTTCCGGCCAATGTACGTGCCTACGCGACTCTGGCCAAATGCGTCATGCTCCGCCGAATCTTGATCCAGCGAACTCAGTCGAGACTCAGCAGGAAACTCCTTCTCGATCGCCGACGTTAGGTCTTCCAAAACCCACTGGCCGAGTGCATGCGGATCAGGATAGTTGTCGTGCCAGTTAACATCGCTATCACGAATTCGTGACTTCAAGTCGTGAAGTTTCGCAATCGCATCTGCATCCGTTTCAACAAAACCATCTTGTTTGCCCGCTTGATCGATATAGCCCGGATCGCGGAAGTAAACAAATGCACTCGTAGCATGATCAGGATTGTTTAAAACACCGTGTAAGATCTCCAACTCAGTCACCGAGCACTTGCGATGGTCGTTCAGCCAGGGTTCTTTCTCGATTAAATCATTAGAAAGATCTTCAGGAATCCAACCATATCTCTCACCAAGCAGTCCGAGTAAGAAAGGACGACAATTGTCGATTTCACGTAGACAAATTGGGAGCACAGCTCCCTCTGCAACTTGTTCATCGGTGATGCCCCAACGAAGATCGATGGCTGTCCAGGCCACGCCGCGTTGCTCGCAGAACTTTCGCAGCTTTGGAAAGACGTGGCGAACCAGTTCATCCCGCTCCGCCTGCATATCGGCAAACGTCGAGGAAACGAATACTCGTACAACACGTTGTGAATTTGAAGCAGATTCTATTTGTGTGTTCAAGACGGACGTCCTTACGACTCGGCTCTGGAACGCTCATCAATCATTTCGCATCTTTCTTCAGTGTATGCACGTATGAGACACGAAACAAGGAAATGGACCATCTTGCGTGGGATGGATTGATTTCGAAACAACCATATCGGCGAACGTCAACGAGGTAAGAGAACTTTGTTAGCAACGTGAGACACAGAACTCGCGTTGGCCGCCGATATGGGTCGCAGTTTCAGTGGTTTGACGTGGACGGCGGAGATGAGTCTTCAAGATGAGAGGTCGAAACAGGCAACCCGTTAGTTGCAGCGCATTAGTTCAGATAAAGGTGTGTTGGTGGCGCCTTCTTTTTTTCACCCATCGTGACATCAGGAACTGTTGAACTTCCTCATCCCTTCCTTAGATAGTTGATGCCGAAATCGACGTGCACCAGCGAACAAAAACATACAACCTGCCAACCGCTTCCGAAATAACACGGTTGATTCGTTCAAAAAATCGTTAATAAGAATCGGCATGTACCGGAATTCTCGGGGGCGACCAAACGAAAGTTAATACATGGCGATCGCGTCGCGTCGCGGAATGTGAGTCCATATCCTTTTAACGTTTGACCGCAAATTGGAATTTC
>CAYFJO010000330.1:0-12175 GCA_964343305.1 uncultured Pirellulaceae bacterium
CAAAATCTCCAACCTAAACCACGCGTCAACGATGGTTCTGGTGCGCGCTTACGCGAAGATGCAGTGACCGCACTCCGCTGGGCAACGATTCATCAGTTACAAGCGGCTGAAGATGCCAAGCGACGGAGGCGGGCCGCGGTCGAGCTTGATTACCCGCACGTGAAGTCGCGCGCACCGGATGGGGAAATCGCGGCTCTGATCCACGCGGCACAAAACGACTCATCGATCGAAGTGCGGAAGCAAGCGACATTCACTCTCATGTATCGATATCGGCGGAGTCAAGATCATCGCAAACACATCAGGGCGGAACGAATGTTAGAACTGACTCTCGTTCATCTGCAAGACAAAAATGCTGAGATTCGCCGTGCGGGGGCTTTCGCGGCAAAGGCAATGGGAAGCGACGCCGCGCCAGCCACTCTAACACTTATCGAATTGCTAGACGATCCAGAGTATCGAGTTCGCTTTCGAGCGATCCAGGCCCTTGGGGCAATTGGTATGCATGCCAAGCAAGCCGAACACGAGCTAGAAAAACTACTCGACGATGACGACGAACGAATTCGTAAGGCGGCGCGTGATGCATTGAAGATGATCAAGCGATTGTAAAAGCAATCGGTACGAATCTCGTGCAAAGCAAGCCAGCGACGGCCTCAGATACTTGGCGAAATTCAATCGACTAAGAACCTATCTCAAAACGTAGGGTAAGCGTCCCCGCTTGCCTTTATCCTCGAAGAAGACAAGCGAGGACGCTTGTTCTACGAGGTTTTGAGATGCGCTCTAAGAGTGCTGGTCCTTTCCGGAACGGTGGATGTCGACGGATTGAAACATATTCGAGAACTACCGCGATGAACGTGGTAGCATTGCGGCACCGGAACGCATGAAGCCAGGGAGAAAGTGAAAACCGCGGGTATGAATCCCGCGCATCGGGTAGATCAAATTCACGCAATGCTATTTAGATGCGGCCTCAGTGTTTGGGTTCGCGGACGTCGATGTGATTCACATTTTCTGCCAGAAGACTCCAATGCCGTCAATCTGACGGATTTCGTCGGTGATTTGTCGTTCATCTCTGAAATCGTGGACCGCGGTCCTGCAACCTGGCACGGCTCCGTAGTCATCCACAATCACAAATCCGCCAACAGACAGTTTATCGTACAGGAATTGAAATCCCTGCATGGTGGATTCGTACATATCTCCGTCCAATCGCAGGATCGCTAGTTTGCTAATCGGTGCACTGGGAAGCGTGTCCTTGAACCAACCCTTTAAGAATCTTACTTGGTCATCCAAAAGGTTGTACTTCTTGAAGTTCTCTTTCACGTCGTCGATCGAGATCTTCAGTTGTTCGTGTGTATGGTGGGCGTCGCCAGCATCTTGTGGGAATTGCGCTGGATCAGGAACGGGAAGTCCTTCGAAGGAATCGGCGCACCACACCACGCGATCCGTTACGTTGTAAGCCTTTAAGATCGCACGCATCAGAATACAGGCCCCGCCCCGCCAGATTCCGGTTTCAATGAAGTCGCCGGGAATTCCGTTCACAATGACCTGTTCGGACAGTGTGCGAAGATTGGTCATCCTCTGACTGCCAATCATGGTGTGCGCCATCGCAGGCCAGTCGAGGCCACGATCCCTTTTCGATGGATCGTATCTGGGTTGCGACCAAGGATCTTGCGGCGGATCTTCGTAGATCGTATTGGTCAAGCAGTTTTGAATGAGGTCAAGATACAGACAACGCAACTCGTCCTCGGCAGTTCGACGGTCGTCCGATTCATTCATCGACTGGAACCTTCCAATGCTTTTCGAAGAAACGTCGTTTGTGAACGTTGGCGGAACAACTCGAATCCCTTTTGCGCGACGCGCTGCCGCGCATCGTTGTCGTTGACGTAGAGCAAACACTGGTCAACCAACTCCTCGTAGGCACATTCCACAATTCCACCGCGATATGGAACGCTGCTCTGGGAGTCAGACGATCGCTCGGTGATTACGAACTTGGAATTCGCCAGCAGGTACGACACCCGAACCAACTCGAATACCTTGGCTTCATAGAAATGGACGTTCAGCACGATCTTTGCTCTCGCAATGTGGGCGTCCCGTTCGTCGCCGTAGGTGCCAAATAATTCGACGACGTTTAGACCTCGGACTTTCAACTCATCGAGCACCCTGCGTCGTCGCCCGTTGATGGATCCGTAAAACAGAATGTCAATATCTTGCTTGTCTGTATCGACAATTCTGGTGAGTGCTGATTCGTACCCAATTTCGCACAATGTTGGCGTGACGCCCTGATTGATCTTCTTCAGTTCCTGAATGTTTCGGTCAGAATAATCCCAAACCTTATGACTACTTAGCAGTTGCAGGTACTCTGAATTCATCCACGGAGAGTCTTCTTGAACCTGCTCCAAATTAAAGATTATCGAATCGTCGGCGACGTCACCGAATTTGGCTTGAGGCAATTGATTTGCTCCGAGCACGATCGCCGTGCCCTGACAACGTACAGGATCTCTTACGATCGGTGCATCGTGGCCCAAATTGCGAAAGGCAGCTTGCAGTCCCAGTGCAACTTCGACATACGCATCGCAATGCGGATAATCTGGTGGCGCAACGATCCAGATGCAGTAATCGTGCTTTAAATCCTGAATCGGAGTAGCCGACCGGATTCGCCTCTTGGTTCGACGAAAATGATTGAGAGCGTCAATGTCTTGGTCGGTGAGAGGAACTTTCTCGAGTGTCGCAACCATTGAATCGACGGCTCGTGGCGTGGCGAGAATCTCTTCTAGGTGCTTTCCCGATTTATTCAAATGGGTGCCGTACGGACTGAGCCGATAAGAAAGTTCCTTGAGATGGGCAAACCGGGCTTCACTCCAGCCAAGATACCAAGACCACTCCGTATAGTAGAGCCATGAGTTTTCATTGAACGCACGAATATGTGTTGGATCTTGCCATGCACCCAGCGAGAGATCGTAGGGGACATTGATTTCAAAAACTCCACCGAACCGCAGAAGATCCAGGCAGGTTTTCATCAAAGTTGTGAGATTCGGAACGTGTTCCAGCACGTCATAAGCAATGATTTGATCAAACGATTGTTGCGCCAGTTCCACCTCGCCAAATCGTTCGGTCGCGTACCGAATCACGCGATCCTCGGGCAATGGACAGTTGAGATCATACAAAATGTCGGGCGACCACTGCTCGTCGACATCAAGATTCAGGTAGTCCTCGCGAAAGTCTTTTCCGCTACCGATGTTCAATTGCCGAGGAAATGTCATGGCGATTTGAACTCTCCCAAATGCTTACAATCTTGCGAGCCACACATCGGTTGCTGGACATCCATTGTCGTTTCCACGAGTGGAGTCGTAAAGGAAGGGCAATGAAGCCGCATCCAATCTCGGATAACTACCAACCAGAATGACCAAGCTCCAATGTCCAATGCCCAATCACGGTTGCGGTCGGCCCTGTTGGTCATTGGACATTGGGATTTGGACATTGTCCCCATGGATGTTGCAATTCCATCAGAACTGACGATAATAACCAGTTCAGGGGACATTGAACGGGAACGACCCGTTTGATGTAGTGTTTGCAAAATCTGGAGCGATATCGTGCGAACACACACCTTTGCGCTTCTCCTCACCTCATTCTTTTATCTGTTCTCAGTCGGCAAAGTTGATGGCGAATCTCCGCCGTCGCAGTCGACCGATCCAACAAGCAACATTGACGCCGATGTGCTGCGCGCCGAAATGTCGATCGCCCGAAAGCTCAGTGAGCCGATCGAGTTTAATTGGGAAAAAGGATCACTAGAGGATGCCTTGAAATCGCTGACGGAATTCATCGGGCACGGCTTTTGTATCGACGAAAAACTGTTGCCGCGCACGATGGTGGATCCGAAGGGAAAACTGGAACGAATACCCAATCCGTTTGGTGGCAAGCCGCTAGTTTATCGACGGACGATCACGGTGCCGATCGGCGCGCTCGAGCCGGTTTATCACAACGACCAATCGCAACCGTTTTGGCACGTGTTGGATTCGATCACAAAGCCACTCAAACTTGGTTGGACAATTCGCGACAACAAGATCCTGATTACCTCTCCGCATGCGGCCAAACGCCGTCTGTTTTGGCGAGTCTATGATGTGGGCGAACTGGTTCTGGTTCGCGTCGATCGCAACGGGCGTGTTTCCTATGACCATCGCGAGATCACGGCCACGATTGATGCGATGATGTTTGAAGAGGCGTGGGCAGACGCAGTTCCGATGGGAGAGGACGCGGATTTGCCGTCGATGGAAGGCCGTGGCAACGCTCTGTTGGTTCGTCAGAATTGGCGTGCACAAATGCAAATCGGGGAAGCCTTGCGAGGGCTGCGGCTCTGCCGGCGGCTTGGCAAACGACGCGATGCGCCAATGGATTGTTCCTTGGTGACGCCTGCGATGAACGGCAACATCGTACAAGTTTACCCGGTCAAACACTTGATTCTGGCGTTCGAAGAGGGTGACTCGCCAAACTACCGGCCGCTGTTCAATCTGGTTCGTGAGTTCATTGAGCCCGTTTCCTGGGAAGAGAACGGTGGTCGCGGAAAGCTCGATATCATTCCGTCGTTCGGCGCGCTGATCGTTTCCCACTCGGTGGAAAATCATCGCAAAATCAGGTCTCTGCTGAGTGAGCTTCGCAGCAGTATTCAATTGGATGAGAAAACGAAAGCGCCTTCGGCAATGGTTCGTCAAACACGCGCGATGGCGACGCTCAACCGTCTGCTCGACAAACCGATCGGTCGGTGGAACGCAGACAATCGCCTTGTGTTTGAGTTCCTTGATGAAGTGGCTCAGACTTACGCGATTCCGATGCAGTTTGACTCGGAAGCATTGGACGATTGCGGTGTCGATCCCAAGACTCGCGTCGATTTCGAAATCGAGCGCGTCTCCGTGGAAACCGCGTTGACCTACTTGCTTCGCGAGTTTGAATTGACGTGGACGGTCCAACAGGGAACGGTTCTGATTACGAATTCGGACGAAGCTGAAAGCAAACTCTTCACGAAGTCCTACCACGTGCCCGAATTGGTGGCATTTGAAAACGAAGCGGAGAAGGCCAAGTCGGCGTTCGGCTCGTTGACGGAGATCGTCCAGGCGCTGGTCGTCCCAGAGTCGTGGGCGGATGTGGGTGGTCTCGCGGAAATCGTGGCAACGAAAAATGCGGTCATTGTCAAGCAAACTTACGAAGCACATGTGCAAATCGAAAGGTTGCTGCGGCGCATCGAGCTGCTTCGACAACAATTGGACAAGTCTCCTCAGGGTTTCGTCACGACTCCGTTTTGGCTTGACAAAGGAGTCGATTCGCCGGCGGCCGATGACATTCGCGGGAAGCTCGAAAGCAAAGTCACCTTGGCATGTGCCGAAATGCCGCTGAACGATTTGATCGCGGCCATCGGTCGTGAGTTCGAAATCCGAACATTGATCGACACGCTCGCGCTGGACGAAGTTGGTCTCGACGTCCGCTGCCCGGTGACCTCGCACCTGAAGGGCGTCAGCCTGCAAAGCGCCTTGAACATGATCCTTCGAGAAATCGAACTGACGTGGACGATTGTGGATGACCTGCTGTTGATTACAACGCCCGAAGTTTGCGAATACAACTTGATTACGGTCGTCTATCCCGTCTACGACTTGTTTGGAAAAGACGCGTCAGACAAGCCTGGCCACGTCGATGATTGGCCGTTGTACGGGGATTTGTTTTTCACGATTACGACGAACGTTGCTCCGGAAAGCTGGGACGAAGTGGGTGGAATGGGCACCATCGAGGGCTTTCCGGTGGCCGGTTCGATCGTCGTTCGCAACACGATGGAAGCACATCAGTCGCTCGGGCAGTTCCTCGATGCTCTGCGAAAGACGCGTCGTCTGTATGTCGATTGGGATGGTTACACACAGCCGCCGCGCGTGATTTTCCACGACAGATTCGAGTCAGAGGAACACGCCCAAATCGAACTTGCTCTCGACCAGCAAGCCCGTCTTGAGTGCATCGAACAACCACTGGAACGAATATTCAAATGGTTGTCGAAAGAACATGGCATCAATTTCGAACTTGACAGGCGGGCCCTGGACGATGTCGGCATCGGCGGCGACACGCCGATCACTGTCAGCGTGCGAGGCGTCTCATTGCGATCGGCGCTTCGAATCATGCTGCGAGAATTGGAGTTGACGTTCTTGGTTCAAGACGAAGTCGTGATGATTACCACGCCTGAAGAATGTGAAGAAGATCTCGTCACAGGCTTCTATCCCGTTTTCGACATTTTCAGTTGGGCAAGTCACTTCGACCGCGACGAACCGGAGTTCTGGGATTATGATTCGCTGATCGAATTGATCACGACGACCTGTGCGCCCGAATCATGGGACGAGGTCGGCGGACCTGGAATGTTGGACAGCTTGCCAATGTGCGGTTGTTTGGTTCTTTCCCAGACGATGGATACCCACGAAGAAGTGGCCGCCCTGTTGGAATCGATTCGAAATTGGCAACGGACGTATGACGCGCGAATGGGAGTCGCGATGACTGCTTCTTTTTCTTGCGGGAGACAGTCGGAGATCAACGAGGCGTTGCATCGACGCCTGACCAAAAAGAAAACCTCAGTGGGTTTCATCGATCGTCCCTTGCGCACAGTGGTAAAAACAATCTCGGATGGCTATGGAATTTCTGTCCAGCTCGACACGCGAGCGTTGGACGTGGTCGGAATCGACGGTGACACTCCGCTGACGGTATCCTCTCGTGACAAACCTCTCGGCCAATGCCTGCGCGATGTCTTGGCTCCTCTGGAATTGAGTTGGATGATTCAAGACGAAACGCTGATGATCACGACACCCGAGGAGTGCGAAGCAAATCTGGTGACGCGTCTCTATCCCATTGCCGATTTGTCACTTCCAGGCGGCGTCGACCCGCTGATTCATTTGATTCAACGGGAAGTCGATCCCGATTCGTGGGTCATGGTAGGCGGACCGGGCGTGGTGAACGAATTGGACATCCCGCCGGTTCTTGTCATCGCACAGACCTACGCGACTCATGAAAGAATCGAGCAGTGGCTGGCCAAGTATCGTGAGTCGCGCAAGAAATAGAGACCGTCGAACTGCCGCGATGGCGACCTTGCCGAGATTCCTCCTTGGTCAACGCATAGGCCAACAGTATGGCCACCACAATGCCGGCGATCATTAACAAAACGAAAGCGACCATTAGCGTTTTGCGTCGTTGGCGATAGCGAGCCAAGTTGTTGGTCGGGCGTGAGCGGACCGTGACGCTTGCGTTCTTCGTCGATTCGACGGGCGCCTCCGCAAGGCTGGCAACGGGCACGGACTGGGCAGTCGCGACAGGCGGCGAAGCGACGGGTGGTTGCAACAAAACAGGTTTGGGCGGTTCGACTGGTGTGGCTCGGGCGATTGGCGCTGTACGTAACCGCGCGTCGTATTCGGCCTTCGTGTCCGCGCGCAACAAACAAAGTTTCGCGATCGAAAGCTCATTTAAAATACTTTCCGAGAAATGAGCGTGTTGCCCCGATTGAAAATTTCGAACGTGGGCCATCTGCCGATCGGCCGCATTTTGGATCACGTCGTGATCTTCTTCGAACAGCGGAATGCCCAGCAATCGATAGTGATTCGCTGGTTGTTCGTTGGGCGGGATGCCCAACCACATGCGATACGGATCAAATTCGCCAGCCATCGTCTTTTTGAGGTCCAATTCCAATGACAATTTGTGAAATCTCAAAAGGAGTAGAGCGTATTTCAAAACCCGCTGTAGCACAGGCTGCCAGCCTGTTTTCAACGGCAAAGAACAGCCAAGCTGGCTGTGCTACGTAGTTTTGAAATACGCTCCAGACATTATCGAAATTGATACGAGATCCGGCAAGCGCTCCAGTGGGGCAAATGACGAATGACGAAATACCCCAAGACAAATGACGAAACACCCAAATACCTAATGACGAAAGAATGACGAAGTACGAATTCGTCATTAGGTATTCGGATTTGCTTCGTCATTGGGTATTTCGTTCTTCGTCATTCCCTAGCGCCTCTCGTATGATTCCGCGACGGCTGGTACGCTGATCAATATGAATGATCGGGTGCGAGATTTATTTGACGATTTGAAGCAGTTCGGCACCTACGATCCGCAGCAGCGGGCCGTCAGCATTCAACGGTCTGGGTGGATTTCTGACGCCACGAACGCAGAGGTCTTGGCGTTGTGCCGTGAACTGATTGAATGCGGCCAGAAGTGCGTTTCGTTGTCAGGGGAATTCCTGGAAATCCTGTTCTCGCGACTGGTCTCGCTCGCAGCGGAAAGGGCTGACACTTTCGATTCCGTTTTGTGTCCTCAAATGGCCAGTGTCTACCAAATCTTGGGGAAGGATTGTCCTGGCCGGCACTTTTTGCTTTTGGCCCTGTCAAAGTCAGGCACTGCGATTGCCCTCAAGACGTTTGTCGAGTTGATCGTGAACGAACCGCCGGAACAAGACACGGCGGTTGTTCAAGTCTTCACGCCGTTGTTTCACAAGGACCTCTTCGATGAAAACGCAGTGTTTCCACGATTGCTGGATGGCCTCTCTCATGTTCAACTAGCTGCCCCGGTTCTCGATCTGGCGAACTATCTGACCCGTGAAGGTTTTGTTGAGAAGCATCCGGCGGCCGATCAAGTTGAGCTGCTGGCAACGTTGCTCGGTGATGCAGCTCAGCGGCTGGCACACTACGAGGAAAACGCGGATCTGTTGACCGAGACCGCCGAACAGATGAGCGAAAAGGTGGATGCGGGTGTGACGTTAGCTGTTTCACTGTGTGATGCGCTGGCGCAAATTGGCGACACATCCGTCGTTGGCAAACTGTTTCAGGCGCTCCAGCCGAAGCATCGGCGTCTGCGAACGGAGGCGGCCGCCGCACTCGCAAGACTTGGCGAAGAAGATGGCAAGGCGGAATTGTTGAAGTTGGCCGAAGAGCCCGTCGCGCGACTTCGCGTCTTGGCTTACGCCGACGAACTCGCTTTGGCCGATGACATTCCTGATGAATACTCGACGGACGAGGCACGAGCCGAAGCCGAGTTGGCCTTGCACTTGGCGCAACCAACGCAACTTGGATTTCCACCGACCCAATGCGAATTATTTGACCGGCGAGAACAGTATTGGCCCAGCTATGACGATCCGGTCGACTGTTTCTTGTTTCGCTTTAGCTACGACCTTGGTCCGCGCCGGTACAGCAATATTGGCATCGCGGGCCCGTTAACCCACAGCTTCACGGCCGACCTGGGCGACTTGCCGCCGAACGATATTTATGCGGTGTTCGCGGGTTGGCAAGCGGAACACGAAGACATCTATCAAGTCGAAGTTGATCGTCTGAACGAAACGGGGATTCGCGAGTGTGACCGATTGCAGCGACGAATGAGCGAAGAAGGGTATGACGACATTCGACCGGTCATGCTCGGTTATTTTTTCGAAGACCGGGTACTTGTCGCGGATGCGTTGCGCGAAGGTCAAAATGGACTGGCGGTCGCTGACCAGGATGACGTGTTTTGGTACTCGACCGAAAAAGGTGTGCGGCCGCTGGGACCGGAGGAAGTGTATTGCATCTATAAGGGCCGCAAGTTCTTGTCGACGTTCAACCCGACCTGATCAGTATTCCCAGCGATATTCAATGCGGAAGATGTCCGAGTACCACACGTCGTTGGTCATGGCGAATCTATTCAGAACCGACCAGCCGACTGCTTCCACCGTCGGTGTGACTTGAAAGCCCATGCCGCTGATCAAATCGTAACCCGTGCAATCGCAGCAATTGCGCAAGGAACATGATTCGTGTAACAGTTTTTCAATTGGCAGCGAGCGCGCAGCTTGGGAGCGTGGTGCCGAGTGATCGGATGCGTTACTGAATTCGCCTCAACAACGTCTTAAATTGATCTGTACCCGCGATGGCATAGAAATCACCGCCCTCTTTCGCGGCCATACTTAAAGTCTTGCCGTCGTTGAACCCCTTGTCGACCGCAGACTCCAGATACGTCATCGCTAGATCGGTCAACACCTTCTTGGATTCTTCGTCGTCGACCAAAGAAATGCACGCAGTCACAAGGCTCGCGGCGATGATGCTGTTCAAAGCACTTTTCGGCGGCACTTCCGAGAGTTGTTTGGCATATTGTTGGACGGTGTCGAGCCGATTCAACTCCAGGCTCAACTTCGCACCATTTGCCAGACTGTTCACGTACCACTGTTGGTGTTCCTCGTTCAAAGTCGATTCGATGCCTGCAAAACTGTTGATCGCGCGTTCGAACGCACGAAAGGCGTCATTCGAATACGACTTCTTTTGGAATTCCGAGCCGCTCTTGTCCGCTAGATCTTTGAGGATCATTCCTTGGCTGTTGTAGCTGTTGGCCAATTCCACTTGCAGGCTTGGCACCGGTTGGGCGAGATTCTGAAGTCGGTCGATGGCGAACTGATTGTTGGTTCTCGCCAACTCCAGGTCACCGGTCTTGTGCAACAGATTAGCGAAGTTGTTGTAGGTGATCGAAAGTTCGTGCTGGTAAATGGAATTCTTACCGACCAACGGCTCCATCAGTGTTATGGCGGCATTGAACTGGCTGACCGCATCGCAGTGCTGGTTGCTGGCGTTGAGCCAATTCGCGAAATTGTTGTGTGCGACGGCCAATTCCCAATTCAGTTTGGGTGGAGCGGATTCTTTCGCCGCTTCAAGTTCGGACTTCAGCGTCGAGATCGCTGTTAAATAGTGCTCGCGTGCGGCTTCACGCTTATTCCTCAGGGCCAGCAGGTTCGCCAAGTTGTTATGGACGCGAGCCAACTCAATCCGGTCGTCTGATTCCGCCAGAGTTTCGTATTGTCTGATCGCCTGAGCGTAAAGCGTTTCGGCTTTGTCTTTGTCCTCCCACCTGCTGACCTCTGCCAGCGAGTTCTTGACGGCCGCGAACATGCGGCGATTTTCTGCCGTTGTCGCAATGTTTTTCAACAGGTCGTGTGCCCTTTGCAACGCGGCGATCGCTGGACCTCGTTCTTGTTCAACTCCCAAGATTCGATAGATCTCTCCAATCTCGAACAACGCCGACGCGAGCTTGTGCATCGCTTCGGGCTCGGTTGGATTCTGATCTTTGGACTGTTCCGCGATTTGCTTTGCTTTTTCTAGCAGGGCCTGGCGTGCCGCCTTCATACCGGGCGTATCTCGCATCTCTTTCACACTGGCCGTATCCAGAATCGCGGCAAACGATGCCTTCGCTTGACGCGCGTTTTCTTCCGCTAGTTCTTTGGCCGCCCGCGTGCTGCCCAGCAATACGAACGCGACGCACGCTAGAACACCGGCAACTGCCGCTGCGACGAAAGCCGTTGCCGTCCATCTTTGGAGTTGTTTTTCATGTTGACGTTTTTCCGCAACCCGTGCCTCTTCCGCCAAGTACGACGCGACATAAAAATCCTGTTGGCCGGCCGACATGTCGTCGCTGTGTCGCTCGTGGTACTGGGTCAAGTAGTCTAAATCGGGAGGTCGCCATAGCAGTCCATCCGCTCGATCTTCGCTGTCCCAGTGGCGCGTGGCCTGGTCCAGTCGTCGCTGAAAGCGAAGATCGTCACGGCTGTTTTCCAACCAATCGTCCAGCGTTGGCCAATGTTCAAACAGCGACTCATGGGTGACTTCGGCGATTTCGGTGCCGTCGGCTTCGGCGGACAAGGTGATCAACCGAGAGCCGGCACTCGAGAATCGGCGGACGACATGCTCCACGTGAAGCGGGTCATCGCCCAGGGCCACGAAACTGGCAACGGCGGCCCGGCGTCGTGTGTCACGAGTGCCTTCGCCAAGCTGGACAAGTCCCAAGAACACGCGACGAGCGATCGCCTTGTCGCCTTCGCTGAGGCTGTCGAAAATCCGCTCTGCTTCCTTCGCCAGAGCGCCTCCTACGCCGCCAATGGTTTTGAGTGTCTCGGTCGGCTTGACGCCATCGGCCATTCCGTCCCAGATGCGAGTCAACGCGAATTGCAACAATGGCAGCGCGCCTTCGCGGCCTTTAGTTTCGTGAATCAAAAGGTCGACTGTCGCCTCGTCCAACGGTTGGCCCGCCAACCGCGCCGGCTCGGTAATCGCTCGGCGCAACTCTTCCTCGTTCATCGCGGGAATAATCACACCTTGACGAGCCACCACGGAATTCAAATTCAGTAGTTGAAAGTAGCGGCTAGGTACTCTCGGCTTTGGTGAGCCGGTGG
>CAYFJO010000331.1:0-12074 GCA_964343305.1 uncultured Pirellulaceae bacterium
CCGTCCAACGGACTTTTCACATTGGCTTCGCAATGAGAAAAGTCTTCTCTGTTGCGTGATGCACACCGGACGTACTCGAATTATCGCAGACTCCCGTTGGGACGATGACGGGCACAGACAAGGAATCGCCGGAAAAGCAAGTTTGGCGCGATTAATGCGCCTTCGCCTCGCAAACGCGCCTTCGTCATTTCGGCCGAACACTGTGCAAACCTGTCGAGCATAGAATGTATGTCTTTCCCCGAAAACAGATGGGTGTGCCGCCGCCACTTTGAAATGTCCGTTGGAGTACAGCCTTTAGGCTGCGATGACAGGCTAAAGCCTGGACTCCAACAACTGGCTGCGGCATAGTTTAAGTTCTAGTCCCGGAACTTATCAGTTCTTCGATGACGTTCCCCGCGGCGTCAATCATCGTTTCCAAGCTGCCCTGTTTCAAGATTGCCATCGATTCCTGATAAATGCCTTTGCCATACGTTTCGGCGGTTGGCAAATACCAAGCCTTCGAACCGTCGGCCAAGACCATCACCATGATTGGCACGCCGGGAAACCGTTCGCGCAACCGCCGCTGAAGCAAATTGTAAGGCTCGCCATCCACTGCCACCCAAATTGCGTCGCCCATGCGCCAAATGGTTAGCGGGTACGGAAATTTCTCGCTGTCCGGCAACGCGGAGGTGCGTGTCTTCCAGCGCCGCATGCGCTCGACCATCGCGCGAGCGTCGGCCGCCTTCTGTTCGTCGCCCGCTTCACTTGCGGATTGCTCTTCGCGTTGCCAGTGGTCAAATTGATCTGCGATGTCTTTTCGACTCGGCAGATCGTCTAGATAGGGCAACTGGACCGTCGTCCGTTGAAGCTGCCACATTGCCAACTCGCCCGAGCGATCGTCATCCAGTGGACGGTGCTTCCACTCGCCAATCGTGGCGCCGGAGATGACTGGTCCTTGATACTCGTAAACCGTGTTGGGTGCCGGCAGTCCCTCCAATGACGAAAGCGCGGCATGCGCAAGTTGCCGACCGTTTCGATCGGCGACGGCGACATCGCCGACAAATCCGTCTCTGGGCCCAAGATCGCCCGACGCGCCTTGGACAAAGATGCAAGTAGCACCGGTTTCACGCTCGACAAGCTCGACCAGCGCACCCACGTAGTCGGGGCTGACCAACGTGTTGTCCCACGCCAACGTTGTGGGATGGCAAGCGTAGTTGACAATGGTTGCCACCAAACCATCATCGGCATTGTTGACTCGCGCAACCATCACCGTGTCGTCGGCCTCTTCTCGCGGATTGAATCCGCACGCGAACAACTCATTTTTCTCATCCCAAAAATCACGATGGGCGGCCAGGGAACAACGACCCGTTCCATAGGAGATCGTCACCGGCTGGATGGACGCGAGGGCTTGATGCGTGGCGTCATGGATCTTGGCTGCGATGGAATCAAGATACGGCTTGATCAGGTCGCCCCCCGGCATGTCTTCGCGCGCCGGGTCCATCAAACCCGCACCATGCGTGTGCGAAAACAATAATTGCAGTTCGTCAGGTTGCACTTCAAGGTCCGAGCAAATCGCCTCTTTCATCGAACGGATTTCGGGCTGAAAAAATAAACAGTGGTCGAGAGCGACAAGGACCTGTTGCCGATCTTCGTCGAGCGGTCGAAAAACCATAACGGATGCGCAAAGCGGACGATGCACTCCGGTCGATCGATCATGAGCCGCCGCACCCCACATGCGATGATACATTCCGACCGTTGGCGTGATGTCGCAACGCGCCAGTCCAAACCGGCAACGACTCTGAGGTGTGTGATGCTGCGTCATGTTCTTCAACTTCTCCTGTTGGACTGGATCGTGACGTTCGTATTCACAAACAACCAGCAAACAAACGCCACCAGGTAGATGCCTCCGAAGACGAACAACACGAGATCCCAGTTCCCACTGGCCGATGTCTTTGTTTCCAATCTCAGAATGTTGGTTCCCTGTTCCAAGTCAACGGCTGTCGCCTGCGACCAACGCAGTTGCTCGCTGTTGGCGCCGATGCGCGATTGCCCCAGCATGTCTTGCGATTTTCGATCACCTTTCACATCGAGCGACAGCGCGGGTGAGTCACGGCCAGCAAAGTGAACCGCGATTTCATAGCTTCGGCTTTCCGGAACGTTCACTTCGAATTCGGCATACATTCGTCGCTCGCTTCGTGTCCCGTGATGAAATCGAATGACTGTTGCATCATGTTCGCCAAACTTCTCGATCTTTTTGGTTTCACTGTTGATGTAGTCTTCGGCTTCTACGAAGATCTCCGCCGGTGCACTGGCCTCCGTCCCCATCGAGACGATACGCAACTGGTCGACGTACAATTCGCTCTCGCTCAACAACCAAGGCACGATGATCGGGAACACGAATGCTCCGAAGTTGCCTGCCATGTTCATCGTGCTGAAAACGATCGGGACGTGTTTGCCGCCCATATCGATCGTTGACGTGTAGGCACAGGGTCCGCCAAAGGCCGCGAAAAACGAACCGGCGCTGATCAGCAGCACGGCAATCCACGGATTCGCCACTGGATAAGATATGAACACGAGCAGCGCACAAGCCAGCATTGCCGCCGCCGCGACACCCTGTCGGCTCAAACGCCGATTACCAGTTCGAGCCAAGACCCAGTCTGATGTGAGTCCGCCCAGCGGAGCGCCAATTACCACGGCCCACAAGGGCAGGCTGGTCAGGATTCCTACGACCCAACCCTCCAACTCGCGCGTCTCTCGAAGATACGTGGCAAACCAACTGGCAAAGAACATGTAACCCGCGGCACGGAAAACCTGCTGTGCGCACAGAGCCAAGATGGGAACACTCGTGAGGATTGCCAACCAAGGTGTTGGTTCGGCGCGTTCTTCGTCTTGCGACTCTTCTTGGTTCGATTCGTTTGTTGGCGATTCACCGCCTTGGATCAACTCCAATTCCGCTTGATTGACGGCAGCATGATCTTGCGGTCGATCGCGAAACCACCAGTACAACCAGACTGCAAACACCAGACCCGGCAAAGAATACAGCACGAATGCAACGCGCCATCCAATGATCGGAATCAAAAAACCGGTGAGCGCCGCACCAATCGCGCCGCCAATGGACATGAAGCTGGCCAGCATTCCTGTCGAAAACGAACGCCGCCTTTCGGGAATCCATTTCTTCACCGTGTTGACCGCACAAGGAAAGATGCCTGCCTGCAGTGCTCCCATGCCAAGCCGCGTGCCGATGAGCGCTGCTGTATTGTAAGCCACACCGAACACGCCGGCGGACAACGAGAATAAAGCAGCAAACATCGAAAGGGCCCGGCGTGTTCCAAAAACTTGGCCAAGATATCCCGTCGGAATCTGAAAAATTGCGTACGTCAAGAAAAAGCAGGAGATGACCCAGCCCATTTCGTATTTGCTGAGGCTGAGTTCTCGCCGGATGGTTTCTTCCGCGACGCCGATCGAATTTCGTTGGACATAGGCGATCAGCGCGGCCAGACAAAGCATCGCTAAGACGATGTGCCGTGCCCTGGTTGGTGATGTATCGAGTTTTTGCTGTGCCGCTTGATCCATGTCGGCTAATATAAAGGCATTCCTAACGCGGAGGTAGCCATTTCCACGCGGTCAATCCAATTCGGTTGAGCGACCGCACGCCGTTACAAATCTCAGAGGAGCCAAACATGCGTCTTCCGCCATCAAGTCTTTTCGCGCAGATTGTCCTTGCGATCCTCTGTGTGCAAGGAGTCCATCACTTGTTTGGCGAAGAGGGAAAGCCGAATGAAAGCAAAGATGAGGAGTTTCGTCTTTCGCATGCGCAGTTTGATAAGGGCAGCGGCGGGCTGGTTTTGGAATACACGGTCCTCGTGCCGGTGTTTATCGAACGAGTCGTGCGCGATGGCGACAAGAAGCGAGTGGAAAAAATCGTCAAGTACCGGGCGGAAACTCGCGCGCGAGTGGTGACCAAAGGATTCAAGGTTTTCGACGAACAGTGGAAACCCGTACCGGACGAGAAACTCTCACAACTCTTGGCCAAGCGAAGCAAGGTCTTTCTTCGCAAGAGTTCGATGCAGCCGATGGTTTCTCAATTGAAAAAGCTGGGTAAGGGCGCGTTGATTGTCGTGACAGATTGAAGAACGTCGTGCATTGTGAGCCGAACGCGCTAGCGTCGGGTTTTGATACCGTGCGTTGGATCACCTCCGCCCGCCGCTCGCCCCACACGACGGAAGCTCTGCTCTATAGTCGCTCAGCAGGCTCGTCTAATTCCAGCGGATCATCTAGGTCGTCGATGTCCAGCAGATCGTCTTCCACGGCCAGAACCAGGTCATCGGTCTTGTCCATGTCGATCACGCGGTTTTCCTCGTTGCGGATCGCGTCGATTGCACTGAGGTCATTCGGAAGATCAAGCACGTCACTGGCGTTCACTTCCGGTTGCGGCTCGCCGAGAACTGGTGCCGGTTCGGGCGGAGTCTCGTTGTAAACGTCTGTGGGGGCGTCCAAATCAAGACCTTCTTCGTCATCGATATCGTCCGGCACATCGATCGGCAACTCGATCGGAGCCGGCGCGAGTTCGATAGCGGCTGCGATCGGCGGAGCAATTTCTGGAGCAGGTTGTGGCTCAGCGACTGGAATTGCCGAGGGCAGGACCGGTGCTTCTTCGACGACGGCGCTTGCGACTGGCAAATCAGCCGGAGCGGATGCAGCCACCGGTTGTGGTGCCGAACTCTCGCCACACTGCGCCGTCACAATACGCAGTGCGTGCGTCCCTTCCGGCAGGCCATCGAGTTGAATCGACGCACCGTCACTGGAATCCAATTCACCCGCAAGAGCCACCCGGATATTTTGCATGGCATAACGAAGCTGGTCCGGGTCTGGACCACATTTTTCCCATGTATCGCCAAAAAAGTCGACCATCTCTGGTGGATACGAAACGTTGGCCGCGGTACACGCCTGCACCACTTGGATCATGGGATCGAGTTGCGATGCCATATCTCGCACCGCATAGACTTCGACGGATAAACTCATGGCCATCTCCTTTTAAACGCGCGCTGGTCGCTAAACTCAGTTTTGTGTTGTTTGGTAGTGTTCAGTGGAACGAAGCTGATTTCAATCAAACAGGATTGGTTCAATTCGATTATTATAATTAGGCTGACGGCCAATTGTGACAAGTTGCCGAAATCCCAACGGAATCCGCCGCGGCGAGAATTCGTCAGACGGGATAATGCGATTGTAACGCGTCACAAGGGCTTGTACACATGCAGACCCGCGTCAAAAGTGCCAGAATAAACGGGAATTGCAGCAGCGTAAAGCAAATCGCCACATAAAACTTGAAAACGATCGAGAAGTGCCATGCGTCATGAGATCACGACCTTTTTGACTTTCTTACTCAGTGCGGCCGTGATATCGTCCGTCGATGCCCAGCCCCGAACCTCGCTCGATCGTGCATCGGCCAAATACACTGTCGCCAAGAAGCCGTACGTCGTCCTAAAGCGAGGGGACGTCGAAGCGGTGATTGTCAACAATGAGGCAGTGGACGACGAAGTCTTGCCCGGTCATCGCGCGGGATACAGCGGCGTCGCGTCGCTAAACCACACAAAGCAACCCCGCAACATCTTCGTACCCAATTATGCGGGTTTGAACTATGAACACATTCACGACGGCACGATTCAAGATCGTGATGTGTTGTTCGAACCTCGACGAGCGCCGATGCAAGTGCGAGTCATCAACCAACACACCGTCGATCTGTATCAGGCACCGTCGCCTCACTGGGGTTTGGAAAGTTGTCTGCGCTACGAGATGCTTGACGACGGCGTGATCGAAATGACGCTGGAATGTATTCCACGCCGCAAGACCTTTTCGAACGACTATATCGCGCTGTTTTGGGCCAGCTACATGCATCAACCCGAATCGCTCGACATCCACTTTAAGGGCTACGACACAGGTGCTTCGAAAACGCCACGATGGATCCGCGGCATCACGCCCAGCCACGGTACATTATCAACCCACGTTGGTGCGGACGACCAACGCGTCTTCGAACACGATGACAAGTTCCCGCTCACGCTGGCCTTCAACCGCTCGAAACATCGCTTCGTCGAGCCCTGGTACTACGGCGTCAGTCACGGCATGGCGCTGGTCTACATGTTTCGCCCGCAAGATCAAATGCGTTTGACGCAGTCGCCATCGGGTGGCGGTAAAGGAAATCCGGCTTGGGACTTTCAATGCTTCTTTCCCAATTACAAGATTGGTGAGCGATACCAGATTGTGATGCGGGCGATGTACATTCCCTACGAGTCGCCCGAACAGATCGAGACGGCAACGAAATCGCACCGCGCCGAACTGGTCAAACAATAACTCATGGCGAACAAACGCAATTTCCTGTTCGTCGTTTGCCAGCACGGTGCGGAAGCGGCTGTCAAAGCTGAGTTGGCGTCCGCATGGCCGGATTTTCGGTTTGCCTATTCCCGGCCCGGTTTTCTCACTTTCAAGTTGCCATCAGAAAACGAAGTCCCGGAGGAGTTTGATTTACGCTCGACGTTTGCCCGCACTCACGGATTCTCGCTTGGCAAAGTCGACGGCACGGACGCGGTGATTGGTGCAAGAACCGTTTGGGAAATCGCCCGCGACCTGACATTTCATCACTTGCACGTGTGGCAGCGCGATTGGTCGATACCGGGCGACCGCGGCTTCGAGCCTGGCATCACGCCGGTTGCCGAAGAGGTTGCCAAACAAATCGTTGCCGCCGCACCAAACGACAGGACTCCACGCGTCAATCAAACCGCGGCGCAGAATGAAACCGTGCTCGATTGCGTGCTCGTTCATCCAAATGAATGGTGGATCGGTTATCACCGCGCAACGTCCCTCGCATCACGCTGGCCTGGTGGAGTCTGTCCAGTGGACGCCTCGGCACCGATGGTCTCGCGAGCCTATCGCAAAATCGTGGAAGCGTTGGCCTGGTCGAAGCTGCCCATCGCGCCAGGCGAGACGTGTGTCGACATTGGCAGTTCTCCGGGAGGCATTTCCCAAGCGCTGCTCGAGCGCGATCTAAAAGTCATCGGCATCGACCCTGCCGAAATGGAACCAAGCGTTCTCGAACACGAAAACTTCACCCACATACGAAAGCGCGGAGCCGACGTGGCACGCCGCGAGTTTCGAGACGCAACATGGTTAGTGACCGATCTCAACGTTGCGCCGGCCTATACTTTAGACACGGCCGAGGCCATTGCAACTCATCCCTCGATCAAGATTCGCGGCATGCTGCTCACGCTCAAGCTTCCCGACTGGAAACTCGCCGCCGAGATTCCCACCTACATCCAGCGCGTCCAATCATGGGGCTATCATTACGTCAAAACGCGTCAGTTGGCTTTTAATCGTCAAGAGATCTGCTTAATGGCTCTTCGACAGCGAGCGATGCGGCGAGTGGGTCGTAAGTCGGCAGAAAATTGACAAAATAGAACGGTCGTTTTCCAATACAATATAGTTGGAGGTAAGGCCAACTTCCGAAGTCTTTCGAGACTTCGGAAGTTTGAATATGATTCGAAAACTTCCATCGTTTAGGAAGACTCCGGAAGCACAGGTCGAAAGAGTTCCAATGTCTGTCATTTCTCAAATCCCACCGTTTCCTGTGCGAAAGTTTACGGTTGACGAGTATCGGCGGCTGGGTGAAACAGGTGTGTTAACCGAAGACGATCGAGTCGAACTGCTCGAAGGATGGATTGTCCCGAAGATGAATCACAATCCCCTCCATGACGGAACGATTGAACTGGTTGAAGACCAACTGAGACGTCATTTGCCGGGAGGTTGGCGACTCCGCATCCAGTCGGTGATTACGACGGAGGATAGCGAGCCGGAACCAGACTTGGCGGTCGTTCGTGGCCCGGCGGGTCGCTACATCCAGCGGCACCCAGGCCAAACCGATATTGGTTTGGTCGTCGAGGTCTCGGATACGTCGCTTTCACGTGATCGCGACAAGTGCCGCATCTATGCAAGTGCTGGAATTGTCGCCTATTGGATAGTGAATCTCGTCGATCGACGCATCGAAGTTTACACCGAGCCAGCCGACGAAGATGCCAATCCTGGTTATCGCGGACACGAAAACTCTATGCCCGGCAATCAAGTACCATTTTGCATTGAGGATCAGCAATTAGCACTTGTGTCCGTTGATTTGCTCTTGCCATAAGAATGCGTCGGTCTCATCGCGAATCAAACGTCGTGCCGTCGCTAGCCGACACCGCCGGTTTCGGCAAACAACAACAAAGCCTCTCGGACCGGTTTCACATCATGGACGCGAATGACTTGAACGCCTTGAGCAGCCAGAGACAAGGCGACGCCGATCGTACCTGCCGTTCGGTCGGCCTCTTTGTTGCCGAGGACTTTTCCAATGAATCCCTTGCGCGAAGGACCAACCAACAGTGGGCATCCCAGTTGATGATAGGTGGAGCAATGCGATAGCAGCGTTAAGTTGTGCTCGTGTGTCTTGCCGAATCCGATTCCCGGATCGAGACAAATGCGTTCCGGGTTGACGCCTTGCGACAACAAAGCATCTTTTCGTTGCTCCAGGTAAACATGAATGTCGGCGACAACGTTATCGTACGCCGGATTGTCTTGCATCGTCTGAGGTGTTCCTTGCATGTGCATGGAGCACACGCCTGCGTGGGATTCGAGCGCCACGTCCATCATCCTGGCATCGCCTTCGAGTCCGGTGACGTCGTTGATGATCTCGGCACCGGCCGCGATCGCTTCCCGCGCCACGATGGCTTTGGATGTGTCGATGGAAATGGGAATATCGCATTGTTGGATGAGTTTCTCGATGACCGGGATGACTCGACGCAGTTCTTCATCCGCCGTGATCGGCGTGGAATAAGGACGCGTGCTTTCGCCGCCGATGTCGAGGATGTCAGCACCCTCTGCTGCCAGGCGAAGGGCCTGGTCGATCGCACGCCGAGGTTCCAGAAAGTTGCCGCCGTCCGAGAAGCTGTCGGGTGTGACGTTGATGATGCCCATTAGCCGCGGCAACCGGTCGAAGGTGAGACTTCGTGTACGCAATTGCCACAGATTGGATCGTTGCTGAGGAATCCGCTCACTCATGCAATGCAGCTTAGTGAGTCGAGAGTCGAGAGTCGAGGGACGAGAGCCAGACCCACAACCCTTGCCGCTCTAGACTCTTGACCCTCGGCTCTCGACTCTTTAATGCCAGCTCAGTTCCATCCGGCCAACAATTTGTCGTGCCATGCGAGACATGGCTTGCTGCTGAGCGGTGGCCATGGACTGACCCGCCTCGGGAATGAAGTTTGCGGGCTGCCGAAATGTGTTTTGCATCAGCGGCCGGCCTTGACGATCCGTCCATGTCACGGTGACCAACAGTTCCGCTTCGAGGTTACGTGGAACATCGTTGCGGTCTTCACCTAAGACCTGCTTGTTCATGTTGACGATGCGACCATGAAGCATGCTGTCGGCCGTGGCCGGACCGACGGCTTTAAGACCGCGGAGTTCTAATTCCTTGATGACGGCTTCGGTAAGCCGTTCTCCCAAGTGACGCCGCAAGGTCTCCGATTCAAACACCGGGACGTGAACGGTGCGAACGTTCGGATGGAACATAGACGCCGCGCCGAATTGGTATCCGGCACAACCGCTTAGAATACTGACCATCGTCAGTATGAGCAGTGCGACAGTTTTCTGAGAGAATCGCAACACGAACGGTCAATCAGTCTTGGTGTGCCACTGGCTTTGCCAGTGAAGGTCTGAAGACACTGGCAGAGCCAGTGGCACACGATGAAGACGAAAGAAAGGGACTATCTTCGAATGACACCACCGTCTCCGGTTTGGATCAACGGTTTGACATCTTCCTCTTCAGGGAAGAAGGTCGTGAGCCAAGCAAAACGTTGGGGTGGAACAGCGGGAAGGTGTTGGATCTTTGCGATTCGTGTGTTGGCTTGCGCGCCGAACGGTGTCTCGCCGTAGTCCGATGCCAGGATGTCGTAGTAGTAACGCGCCGCGCCGTATTCGCCGCGGCGGTCATAGTATTTGGCAAACTTCATTTCACGCTCCGCCAGGCGGAAGCGGATTTCGGCATACGCCCGTTGCAGGAACTGCCGGTTTTCTTCCTTGTTGGCTTCCGTGGGAAACTGTTTGCGGATTTGCTCAAGGAGTTTTTCGGCACGCATAAGGGGCTGTTCATCATAGGCCGAGCCTTGATAACTGGCCAGTTTCGATCGCAAGGCCAGCACGTGGGCCATGTACTGATGTTCGCTGTTGGGGAACGTGCGGATCAAATCCTCGTACATGTCTCCAGCGTCGATGAATTTGCCTTTGCGGAAGTACGCGTTTCCGGCGGCCATCGTTGCATCGTCGGCTAGGCGGCCGGTTGGGTCGTCGAGGCGAATTTTGTCGAACACGCGAATGCCGTGCCCGTACGAATCTCGCCAAGGCCGGGTTTTGTCCGTCACGTTGGGCGTGAAGAATCCATGTGGTTTGACCTCGTCCGCTTTCACCCAGAAGTCGGCCAATGCAAATCGCCGAACACCGATGACATCCAAGTGCCGCGTATTCGGATACTTATCAATCAGGATTTCATATTTGGCGTTTGCCGTGGGATAGCGGTCGGCAAAGAAATAGGATTCGCCAGCCATATAGAGCGAGTCCTGTTCCAACGCGGAATCGGGCCAGCGTTCGGCGGCCTTTTCGAATGTCGCGGCGGCTCTCAAAAATTGGGCCCGTCCATCCGCGCCGCTTTGTTTGGCCGCATCGGCCTGGCGGAACTGAGCTTCGCCCTCTTGATACAAGCGACGGGCCACATCGCGATTGGGACCTCCGCCGGTGTATTTCTTGATCGTTTTCTTTGCGTTAAACGGATCCAGGTCCTCAAGTTTGAACTTCCCATGGTCGCTCGACGGACCATCGCCGTAATAGGCAGCTTGCCTTTCGTTCGCTGCGCCACCCGCCGGAATCGGCTGATTCGGATGCGCAAAACTGGGTGCGGGGTCGCTTTGAAAGAAACTACAGCCCGTGCCACAGGCCATCAGCGCAGCAAGAATCAAGCCGAATTGGATTGCCGCAGATTTCTTTTGCATTCAGGACTTCCTTGTCCAACACGGCGCTATGCTAGCGTGCCTAGCAATGCTTGCGTGCGAAGGCGGTGCCCCAGCAGATTGTTGAAATAATGGTTCATCACTCCCCGCAATTCGCCCAAAACACGTTGGTCCACATCATCGTTACGCCATCTATCTTCGTCGGGTTCGGCGAAAACCTTTAACGTGTCAATCACCGGCCCGCTTACACTCACTACCTTTCGCCGTCCCACACGGCAAGTAGCACACAAAACACCTCCAGCCAATTGACCGAAGCCGATTCGATCGGCATGCTCAACCACTTGACCACATCCAACACACTCGACGAGCGATGGTGCATGTCCCAAAATCCGTAGCGCGGTCAGTTCAAAACGCAAGACTTCTCGGGCCAGATTACCTTGGCCGTCGATGGCTTGCATGGTCTGGTCCGCAATGACAAACAGATCGGGATGAGGATCGCCGACGTCGGTCAATTCGTTTAACAACTCCGCGACATAGTAACCTGCGTAAAGACGGGATAAATTCCGGCTCGCGGATCGAAACCGACGATCCAGCTTGGCTTCGGTCAATAAGTGGAGGCTATCCGACGATTTATGGATGAACACTATTCGACACACGGAGAGCACGTCAAGGGCAGACTCGAACGGACTCTTTGCCCGCCTTGCGCCCTTCGCCAGCGCGCCGATCTTGCCAAAGTCGCGCGTGAAAAGCGTCACCACGCAACTGGTCTCACTAAAGTCGGTCACCCGCAGAACGATTGCTAGCGTCTTTTCCGATGGCATAGAAAGAGGGACAGGCGCGCTTGTTATTGTTTTCGTGGGCGGTGAGGTGCACGAAGCGTTGATTCTAGCGTGGATTATTCACTAACCCGACGCGCAAGCGAGGGGTCTTGGACGTCGCCCCTCGCTTGCGCGTCGGGTTAGCGTGGATTCGAATGACGGCGGTTCATGAATAATCCGGGCTAGTGCTTTGTCAACTTCCAATTTTGGGATCGTGTGCCACTGGCTCTGCCAGTGCAAATCCTGATGGTGTTAG
>CAYFJO010000332.1:0-12070 GCA_964343305.1 uncultured Pirellulaceae bacterium
TCCGCCAAAGGCTCCCAAAGTGCCGCCCAAGCCAGTTGGTCCGAAACGATAGAGTTAAGCTACGAGAAAAACGTTCCGTCCCCATTTTGGCTTTGAAGCGTAAACCTCAAATACATCGGGGCCTTCGAATTCGCTCGACAGTTGCCGGGCCCATTGCCACAACTCGGTCATGAACTTGTCGTTGCCCAAGTCGAATGCGAAATCCGTGCAGCACCGATGTTGCAAACGTGACATCTCGTCGGACGACATGCCGTACAACCGCCCAGGCGTGGTGACGAAGTACAGCCGGCCCACGTAATAGCCGGTCTCTCGATCGGGCTCAAAGCGGCGAAACGAACTCGCGTCGAATTCAAAATCCTCGCCATCCTCTTGATGAACCGCCTCGCCTTCGAAGTGGCCGTCGGGATATTGGCTCGTGCGATACATGGTCGCATCGTAATGGTCACGCCGCCCGGCGAACCACGCCAAGTTGTCTTGTCGATGCCGAAAGCCGATGTCGAGATCGTTGATGTTTCGTTTGGCCTCGACAATCGCCAGCACTTCCACCAACGTGGACCGTCCGCGCGGAAGACGGACAACCATTTGATCGATCTCCGCGCGGGCCGCACCCAACGTCACACCGGACAAAACACGAATTCGCCGGCGCGACTCTTCGCTTGTCGTCGCTCGGACAAAGTCACCGACGATGTGCTGCTCGACCACTTGACGCGAGATCTCTTCAAACGACGTGCCCGACTTGCCCGACTTTCGGCCACGCTGTTGCTGCACCTCGCGCAGATGTTCCTCGGCCGCGGTGATGCCAACCGTCTTTCGATATGCCGCAAGCTCTGCTGCCGACCGATCGTAGTCCGCTTTTTCAGGATGCTTTTTGGCCAGCTCGGTTAGATCTGACTCCAACTGATCGTGTTTCCTTTTGAAGTCGCCCAGCTTCTCATTTAGCGCATCTCGTTTGGCCGCCGGTGCTCTTGTGAGTGCGCTGGTGAGTCCGTCGATCGCCTTGTCGGTGTCAAAAATGGATCGTTTGAGGGATTCGAATTGCTCAAACGCCGGCAAGGATTCAAGCATTTTGAAGCGCGATGCCGTTTGTCGTTCCAGTTCGATCAATTTCGGATGCGAGCGGCGGATTTCCCGAATTTGGCATCGCGCGACGAATGCCGCGTTCTTCTCCCAATAGGATATCTGTTTTGTCAGCCAGCGCTTGAACGAATCAAAGTCAGCACGGCGCAAATCGAACAGCCGGTTTTTCAGATGACTGCGCAATGCTCGCACGCCACGCTGGACCTTGGGCAGATGCTCGGCGGTCAACGAATCACCTTTCGGCTGAACGCGACAATGAACAGACCCAAATACACAATTCCCATCAAGAACTCGATCATGCCGGCGATGCGCCATTTCCCCTGCAACTCGGCGCCCGAATAGTCGCCGCTGAACGCCGTGATGCTGGTATCCAACGCGTAAATCACGTTGTTCGTCCCAGCCGAGAATCCGTAATCATGTGGCGATCCGCTGGGCCCGATGCTGAAAAAGAACAGCACGGCGAAAGCCAGCATGATCAGCGCACAAGCACCGAGCGCGCGAAACGGTTTCGTGCCATAGCCACAGCTCAGATCGACAAACAACCAATTGAAAAACCGTCGCACGGCCGTGATCGGATTCGCCCACGACAAGCTCTTGCGTTCCATCCGGCGAAGTTGGTAGTAAGCCCAGTCCTCGTCTTCGAATTGGTTGATCGACTGAAACGTCGATCGCAGAAAGCTATATTCGCGAATCGCCGCTTGCCATTTGCCGACGCGCTCCGGCGCAATGCGTCCTTCGACGGTGTTGCGCCCGAGGTTGTAGGAACTCGCGACGACGCCTGTTAGCCAGAATTCCTGCAGGTCGCCAAGTTCGACATTTCCGAAGTTCAGTTTTCGACCGACGCTTGTGTTACTCAGATCCGTCGATGCGCCTAATTTGCTACCAAAAAAATCGGCGTCCAACCCTATCTGAGCGAAATTCAACTTCAACTCGTCGTGCCACTTTGTGTCGCGGCACTTGAGCGCGCCGTCGATGGACACGTGCGAAAACACGGCGCGTCCATGACATTCGGCTCCTTCCAATTTGACTTCGCCTTTGACGTGGGCGTAGCGAAAGTCGAGGTCGCCACGAATGACAACGTCTGCCAAGTTCAGCTCGCCATGAAACGTCGACCAACCGAATTCGACTTTCTTGTGAAACTCGGCCTTGAAAAACGAGGCGTGCAGTTCCGCGCTGTCACACTTTAATCCGCCTTCGAATTTTGCCCGCGACGCTTTGCAGCGAGTCAGTCTCGAGCCCTTGAAGTCACACTTGTCGTGAAACACGGCCGATCGCAAGATTAGATGCTTGATTTTGCAGCGGCGAATCGTGACAAGTTGTTCGAACTCGCAGCGGTTCAAATCCAGAGTTTCGATCGTGCACTCGATGATCGTGATCGGATTGGCGTACTTTTTCTTGGCGACAGAGATGCGGTCGATGACGGCGTTTTCGATTGACTCGCCCGCATCGAGCATTCGTTTGGCTTCGTCGTTCGAAATGTGGGTCCTTTCTCGGTTCATGATGGTTAGTGTAGCTCTGTTTTTTGGAAACGGTGAGGGTGGCTGGGGTTGGGTTCTCAAGCCCCCCAGCGCAGTTACTGAGAGGCTCGAAGACTCGATCCCAGCCACCATGTCTTTCTGACGTAACTTCCTTTAACTAGTCTAGATACGCAAATCGGCCCGATAGTTCGCACAACGGGTTCAATAAACCGCCCCCCACGCGCATCTTTACACAAACGGCCAGGAGACGCCCGTTGCCATCCGCAGAAAGTGATAATCTGCCCGACGAGGGCAAAATCGACCCTGCGGTAGTCGCGGAACTGTTCGCCAGGCACGGCGAAGAATTGAAGCGTTTTCTAATCGGCATGCTTCGCGACCCTCATTTGGCGAGCGATATGGTCCAGGCGGCTTTCGCCAAGTTGGCTGAAAAGGGCCACGACACTCGCGAGGAATCTCGTAAAGCGTGGTTGTTTCGCGTGGCCTACAACGAAGCGATGTTGGTCAAGCGACGTGAGAAAACCGGCGACAAGGTGGTCGAGCGGCTGGGTTGGACAAAGCCGACTTCCGGGCACTCGGCCGACGAGCCCGTGATCCGGTTCGAGGCGGTCGAGTTGGTTCGCCAGGCGATGGACGAATTGCCGGCAAAACAGAGACAAGTCGTTCACATGAGGATTTACGAAGAAAAGACATTCGCAGTGATTGCCGAAGAGTTGGACATCCCACTCGGCACGGCGTTGGCACGGATGCGAAGTGCACTGAAGAAACTGAGAGAGAAACTAGATGATGAATTGTAGAACAATTGTCCCCAATTGTTCCACGAGTCCCAGGAAACAGTTGAGACAACTGTTTTGCACAAAATGATTCCACAACGAAACGATTTGGATTGGCTGGCCTTTCAATATCTCGCCAATGAACTTAGCGACGCCCAGCGCAGCGCATTCGAAGATCAACTGGCCACCGATCAAAACGCCCGCGAGGCACTCGCCCGTTCAGTTGAACTCACTCAAGCGGTTGTCGCGGCCGAGCAAACAGAGCACGTCGTTTCAGCCGCCGAAACGTCGGATCGCGATCTATGGCAGCCGATCGCCTGGCTTGCGTCAACCATTGCGTTGTGCTTGTCATTTGTGCTGGTTTATCAACGGGTCACGATGAAACCGCCCGTTGCAGAACAACGTCCCGTTTCCATCGCCGAAAAAGAATCGCAACTGGCTTTGAACTGGGTGGATACCTTCGACAAACTAGGCGACCAGCAGAATGAAGACGTGATAGAAGTCGAGGAGTTCGACGAATCGATTGACGAGCCGGCGTTCATGGACCCGCCAGATTGGATGTTTGCGGCTGTCGAAGGCTTGGCCGATGAAGAGATGGACGACGACAAGGAAATGATGGAGTCGACGGACAACGAGTCTTAAAGAGTCAACGATGAAGAATGTCTTTTTAATTGTCGCGCTGGCCATGTATTTGGCTTCACCGTTGTGGGCCCAAAGCGAAAACAAAAAGCCAACGGGCAAATCTTCCAGCAGTAAATCGTCGGCATCGGACAAATCGGCCAAACGTAAGGAAGTCGCCAAGTTGATTCCCGAGCGCGAAGCGATGGCGATGACGTTCATGCGGAAGAACCATCCGGAACTTGAAGAGTTGCTCATTTATCTCAAAGAAAACGATCCGAATCGATATCGTCTTGCCGTGCACGGTCTCTATCGCACGTCGCATCGTTTGGCGCAATACCATGACCGCGGCGACAATGATCGATACGGATTGGAACTCAAGCTTTGGCAAGCCGAGTCGCGCGGTTGGCTGCTCATCGCTCGCATGAAAATGGAGAACACGAAGGAGCTAAAGCAGCAACTCCGTGACGCTGTCGGCGAGCAGATGGACATCCGTATTGAATTGTTGAAGCTTGATCGTGCCAGACGCGCTGCGCAACTGAAGAGTCTGGACGAGCAGATCGAGCAAATCACGAAGAACCGGGATGCGGAAATTGAAAAGCAAATTCGCTTGCGAACGGGCGGATCTCGGACTAAAACTAAGGCCCCACCCAAAACATCCAACCCATCCAAGACCGATGCCAGGAAGGCGAAGAATTAACTCATTAGATTCCAAATCACAGAAAAGCAAATCCCAAATCTCAGAATTCAAAGTTTGAATATTGAGGACTGGGATTTTCAATTTGATTGTTATTTGTGATTTGCATTTTGGAGTTTTTTCCAGCCAGGAGAACGACTGTGCAGAGAAACATCCACTTTGCAATCGAAATGATCGTCCGCAATGGCAACGTGATTCCGCAACTGTTTACCTAACGAGGTTCCAGCAGCCCGGCTGTTCCAAACAGCCGGGCTGCTCTTTATCGCACATCGAGGATCGATGGCGACGCAATTGTAATTTGGTGCTCAACGTGACGGACCGCATTGGCATCGCCCCCACATTTCTCTCACGTTTGGAGACACACAGAATGAACGTACTGCGAACCCTCACCCTGTTGGCCTTGGCCATGCTCATCGCCATGCCAGCCAACGCCGACGACAAAAAGAAGGCTGACGGCGAAAAGAAAGCTGCCGCCAAAAAAGATGGCGAAAAGAAGCCTGGCGCGAAGAAGCCCGGTAACAAAGGCGGCGGAATTGCCAAGATGTTGGAATCCAAAGGCATCGAGTTGTCCGAAGAGCAACAAGCCAAGCTCAAGGAAGTCTTGGCGTCGCAAAAAGGTGCTTCCTCCGAATTGCGCAAGAAAGTCGCGGAACTGCGCAAAAAGGCGGCCGCAGATGGCTTGAAGGGCAAAGAAGCAGCAGCGGCAGTGAAAGCCGGTCTGTCCGAAGAAGAGCAGGCTGCGTATGCGAAACTCGGAAACATTCGCACAGCAATCATGGGTATCCTGACTGACGAGCAAAAAGCCAAATTCGCGCCGAAGCGCAAGCCAGGCTCTAAGAAGGGCGATGCCAAGAAAGGCGAAGGCAAAAAGAAGACCGATGCAAAAAAGACCGATGAGTAGATTTCGTTAAATCGGCGAATCAATGCCAAAACGGACTGCCGTGCAACACGGCAGTCCGTTTTCTTGCGCTTACGGGACTTGATCCAATACGCTCTTCAATATAAATTCCTCTTCCTTTCTCACTCTCAGGCGTGAACCGACACTTCATCGAACTCTTTGATCACATCAGGCGTCGCGCAGGACCGTTGGTCCCGAAAGAAAAACACGATACGAAAAGCTCAATTCGTCAATCTCGAGCGGCTCGGCGCCGCTCAGTTCACAATTGATCGCGTCCAGATTGATGCAGCCGTGGCTCACACCCTCACCTTCGTCCGCATCGTCAGGGCCGTCCCAGTATTTCATGCCACCGGCAGGGAAGTTGTCGGGCGAGGGCGATTGGAGGACTGCCATGATCGAAGACGATTCGCCGATCATCTCGATCCAGACACCGGCGCCTCGGTCCATGGCCGTCATCGGTCGCCAGGTCTTGGCCAAGTTGTCGTCGAAGGAGTCACCGATCCCTACCCGCAGTGGCATGAAGACACCAGCACTGGATCGCATCGCCCGAAGCCAAGTGTCGTTGACGTCCCACCAGACAGAGGCGAAATCGATCGGCCCGGTTTGCTCGAAAGTGAGTTGCAGGTCCACGTGGTACATGTCTTCCTCGAAACGCATCCTCTTTCGAATGCCTACGTTTCCGGTCGTACCCTCCACGATCGGAATCAGACGCCCAGCGAGGGATACTTCCAAGCCGTCAATTTCAGCCGTGACACCGGAATTGATCTTTCCATAGTGAGCCAATTGGAAGGCGTTGTTGACCGTCATGTTGTCGAAATGCATACACGTCGGATGAGGGCCCTCGCCCGGTCGGTCAAAACGGTCGAGCCTACCAGGTCCGAAGATCTCGACCTGCCGCGCTGCGAAACCGCCCGCTTGTTCCAACAGCAGGCGGTAAACGGACGTGTTCACTTCGATTCCTGTTTTGGTTTCGCAAATCTCCATCTCGTTGCTTCTCCCATGCTGCGTTTGCCGTCGGCTGATTAAGCGTCCCGCTGGTGTCATTGACCCACCGCACTTCGCCCGACTCGGCATCCAGCGCGTAAACAAAGACAGCTTCCGCCGGCCAATCACTCGCCGACCCAGAGCACGCCATCCCCAAAAGCAAGGTGAACGCGATACACTTCGACAATTTCATTGATCGTCCCTACACGTTTGCCCCGTTGATTATGGTGAGATGCTATCATAGTCGATCGACCGTCAAAAGTCGCTGGGAGAGTGAATTCATGAATTCACGTTACCGACGAAAACTTAATGCCAAAGCGTGGTGTCTGTGCCCATCGCGGCGCAAACGCAGCAATGTAGACGGACGCCAAAATTGAATGTCAAGTTTCTGAATAACGATGGCCGGACATTTTTTGAGACGAAGTCACCGATCAGGATTTGGGAAAACCAGAATAAAACTCATGGAGACAAACACCATGTCCGCCAACGAAAATAATTCGCCTTTCGAAGCGCATTTGGATCGCCGATCGCTGCTCAAACATGGAGCTGTGATTGGTGGCGGTTTCTTAAGCATGCTTGGCCCCAGCGGCTTAGCGGCATTTGCCGATACAAAGGAATCAATGCGTGATGTGAATCGACGCGTTCGTCCGCTGTCATGCGATACAATGGTCGCGTTGCCCGATGCGACGACGACCGGAACTGCAGTGCTGGGAAAGAACAGCGATCGGCCGGTCTTCGATTGCCAGCCGTTAGTGCAGTTTCCGCGACAAGAGCATTCACGTGAATCGTCGATCAGACTCGAATATCAAACGATCCCACAAATGCGCGAGACCTATGCCACGATCGGATCGAGTCCTTATTGGTGCTGGGGTTATGAAGAAGGCATCAACGAATTCGGCGTGGCGATCGGCAACGAGGCAATCTTTACAAAGACATTCGCCGATGCGGTCGAAGCGAGCAAGGCTGGCAAACCGCCAGAACTCGGCTTGTTGGGCATGGACCTATTGCGTCTAGGGTTGGAGCGCGGCAAGACCGCTCGCGAAGCACTGGATGTGATCACGAAATTGATCGAACGCTACGGTCAGTGGGGATCCGGCGTACCAGGCATGGATCACCTGGCGGGTGGTTACGACAACTCGTACATCATCGCCGACGGCAAAGAAGCATGGATTTTGGAAACCGTGGGCAAGCGATGGGTCGCCAAGCACGTGGCACGCGGCGTCGCAGCGATCTCCAACCAACCGTCGATCCGAACCGAGTGGGACTTGGCGAGCCATGACCTGGTCGACTACGCGATCGATAAAGGCTGGTGGCCCAAATCAAAGAAGAGCGAGTTTGATTTTGCCCGTGCCTACATCGACTTGAAAACGCCGCTGCAGCTTTCACAACTCCGAGTCCAACGCGCGCGTCAGCTCTTATGCCAAAAGGAAAACGGCGATGTCTCGCCGCAATGGGTCATGCGTGTTCTGCGCGACCACTACGAAGACACGTTCCTCGGTGGCCCCAACTTCAACGCCGCGTTGCCGGATTTCCTCACGCTTTGCATGCACAGTTCGCCGGCCAAATTCACATGGGGTAACACCGCCAGTTCCGCGATTTTCATCCTGCCAGACGACGACAAACGTTTGGCGCAAATGTGGTGGACGCCAGTCACTCCATGCACGGGTCTCTATCTTCCCGTGTTCGCCGCGACGAGCCGGTTGCCGAAGATCTTGAGCACGGCCGGCACCCAAGGCAAAACGGTCACGCCACCACCGCAAGCAAAGCAAGACGAGTTCGCCGCAAATTCGTACTGGTGGCTGTTCCGAGATCTACTCGACAAGATCAAAGGCGACGAGACTGGCACGGAGTTCAGCAAGCGACAACCAATCGCGCGCGCCTCCTTTAATCAACTTGAAGAGAAGTGGATGGAACAATGCAAGGCAGTCGAGATTGAAGCAGTTGCCCACAAAGCATCCAGTAAGCTCCTCGACGATTTTACACAATTGTGTGTTGATGAAGCGGTGGCAACCGTCAACAAGTTGCGAAAGGCATAGAGTGGGGGCAATGCTCACCCTACATCCTCTATGGGGACCAGGACCGCTGAGATGACGTGTCCGGGCACCAAGCTGACCTACTCGCTCATCGCTCTCTGAACCTAGAACAGAGGGCAAGTATTTTCACACGAGGTCAGGAGTCCTGGATCTGGCCAGGGCCAAAGGCACATGGAACGTTGTCGGCAACGCAGTTAAACTCACGCCCACGTCGGAAACCGAGTCGACTCCGGGCGGCGGATCCATGAAGTGCCGGCTTCGGAAACTTCACATTGTCCGAAAGGATGGTGAATGTGTCTTCGTTTCCGACCTCAAAGACCCATATAATCCTCAGCGCGGAGTTTTTTCCGCGCCTAGTCGTTAACATACGTCTCCAAGAACCTCGCCAGCCGATGAAAGTCGCTGTTCGGATCGATATAGCGAACGACCGTCACGAGCGTCTTTGGATCAACGAGTTTTTCAAACGGTTCGTAGTGCAAATCGAGTTGCCCTGATACGGAGACCATCACGCCATTCAATCCCTGCTCGACCAATGCCCGATAGGCACCTACTCCCAATTGGGCGCCGAGCATAACATCAAACGCATGGGGCTTGGCGCATCGCGATTCATACCCAAGTTGCAAGCCGTTGACCTTGCGATTCTTTCCGGTCTGCCGCTTGTATTCCTCGGAAACAAGATTGGCAAACATCGGTCCCAGGCTGACTTGCGAGATGGAAATATGTCCGTGATCGTCGCGCGGCACGCCCTCCAGGTATTGCATCGGAAGGAATTCCGCGATCCCTTCGGCCATGACGATGACGCCGTATTCCTTGCCTTCTTCTTCTCGTGCAACCATCGTTTTGACAATTCTCTTCACGACACGGTCGACATTCATGACAGAACGAACGGTTGTTTTGCCGTCGTCACCCGTGACCGGCTCGTCCTCGCGATAGTTGCCTGTAATGTCTTCAACGCTGATCACAAGACTTGCTTCGCCAGCGATTGCTGATCCATACGCCAGCCAACCAGCGCTGCGGCCCATCGTTTCGGTCAGGAAATACGCGCTGCTCGCCTCGGCATCATGAATCAAATTCCGAATCTCCGAAGCGAGGAACTCGACCGCCGTAAAGAACCCAAACGTAAAATCGATGCCGTGATAATCGTTGTCGATCGTCTTGGGCAAATGAACGACCGGAATGCGCGGCGAACCGGCCGGCAAGCGGTCCTGAAACATTCTAAATTTGTTTGCGGTCTTTAAGGTGTCGTCACCACCAATGGAAACGAGCCCGTCCACTTCCATCGAACACAAGGCGTCGTAGACGCGACGGAGCGGGGCCGAACTCTCGGGATCATCGAAATCGGCGGGACTGTTGATGTGCTTGCCCGGATTCGCTCGCGCCGTGCCAATCATGATGCCTTGCGAATTGCGAGTTCGTTTGAGCACGTTGTGATCGACAATGATGTAGTCCTTGCCGGGCTGCATGGGGCGCGCCCCACTAAACTCGCTCAGATTTGAATATCCGTTCTTGATCCCCACTACTTGAATATCGTTGCGCAAAAACGAAACGGCTGCGGTCGAAATCACAGCGTTCGCGGCCGGCGCGGGTCCGCCAGCAAAGAGAATCGCAACTCGGCGAAAATTATGAGTGGGTTTTGCGGGAGCTGATAACGTGCTGGCCATGGCGTGAACCTGCAAGAGGGTCTTGGTTGAATCAATCCTCATTGATTCTAGGCGTCAAGTTAATCAACGCCAACCAACCGCAAGGGTGGTGTTTTTTTCGCACGACCCACATATCACGCCGTTAAGGTAGCAATTCTCACTTTAAGCCTTCCTTGCGGTCGCGATTCTCTGTGTTACAGATGGGTGTCTCGATCTGAGAAAAAAGCGATCTTCACGGATTCTAGCCACCCCAAGTTCGCTCGACGAATCCCGTGTCAACCAAGCCCTCCACAAAATCAGAATGCTCCAGCACTTTTTGATGGAACGGAATCGTCGTTTGAATTCCCTCGACTCGCAGTTCTCGCAGCGCTCTTAGCATGCAAACGATGGCTTCGGCGCGAGTCGGTTGATGGACAATCAACTTGCCAATCATGGAATCGTAGTACGGCGGAACGGTATAGCCGGTGTGAGCGTGTGAATCGAAACGAACGCCGAGCCCGCCGGGAGGATACAACTGAGTGATGGCTCCGGGACAAGGTTGAAAATTGCGATCCGGGTTTTCCGCGTTGATTCGACATTCCATTGCGTGACCGCGTTGCTGGATGTCATCCTGCATGAAAGGTAGCGTGTTGCCCGACGCGACGAGGATCTGCTGCTTGATTAAATCGATTCCCGTGACCATTTCGGACACCGGATGCTCGACCTGAATCCGGGCGTTGACCTCGATAAAATAGAAATTGTCGTCTTGATCGACAATGAATTCGACCGTGCCGGCGTTGGTATAGTCCGCCTGCTTGATCATTCGCACGGCAGCTTCACACATCTCTTGGCGTTTGTCGTCCGGCAATCGCGGCGCGGGGCTTTCTTCGATGAGCTTCTGATGACGTCGCTGCGTCGAGCATTCGCGTTCGTAGAGATGAATTACATTGCCGTGATGATCGGCCACGATCTGGACCTCGACGTGGCGTGGCCGTTCGATGTACTTTTCGAGATAGACACCGGCGTTGCCGAACGCCGCTTCCGCTTCGGTGCGAGCTTGCTGCAAAGCCGTTTTTAGAACTAATTCGTTGCCGGCCACTCGCATCCCTTTGCCGCCGCCGCCGGCGGTGGCTTTGATCAACACGGGGAAGCCAATTCCTTGCGCCACGCGCGCCGCTTCTTCTTCGCTTTCGATTAAGTCGGCGCTGCCGGGCACGACGGGGACGTTTGCGCTGCGAGCGAGTTCGCGGGCCGTGTTCTTGTCGCCAAGCTGTTGCATCGCCTGAGGCGTGGGGCCGATGAAATCGATTTTGCAGTCGCGGCAAATCTCGTTGAAATGAGCGTTTTCCGCCATGAATCCGTAGCCCGGATGGATCGCCTCGACGTTGCCCACTTCGGCCGCACTGATGATACGGTCGATTTTCAAGTAGCTATCCGCCGATTTCGGTCCGCCGATACAGTAGGTCTCGTCGGCCAAATCAAGATACTGCGAACCGCGGTCCGCCTGGCTGTAAACGGCAACCGTCTCGATCCCCATTTCCTTGCACGCACGGATGATCCGCAAGGCAATTTCACCACGATTCGCAATCAGAATACGTTGATACATCTAAGAAATACCCAATGACGAAGGAAATCCGAAATCCTAATGGCCGAAAACGTAGCTCACACAGGAATCCCATTTGAGTTTTGGGCTTTGTGTTTCGTCATTCTTTCGTCATTAGGTATTTCGTCATTCGTCATTTACTTACTGGTGTCCACTTTGAACAGAGGCTTGTCCACATCCACCGGCTGCTCGTTTTCGACAAGCACGGCCACGATTTGTCCCGTGCAATCGGCAGGGATTTCGTTAAAGGTTTTCATGGCTTCCACGATGCATACCGTTGATTCCGGTGACAC